>NZ_JACIFT010000024.1:0-81932 GCF_014197575.1 Rhizobium sp. BK538 | reverse complement strand
CTGTCGAGCAGATAGCGACCGAAGGCGGTGGCATAGAGCGCCGAAGCTTGCCCCTTGAGGTCGACAGACAGGCCGCGAAGCCCACTCGTTCCGAATTTCATCCTGAATAAGCCCCCGAATGCGCTTGAATTCGCCAGCGATTCGACCGCAATCTACTCAGCGTTCGTAAATAGTGAACCCCGGCGAACAATAAAATGTCTGCCAATTCCCGCTTCGAGGCAAGCTGAAAGCGCATCCAAGCGGACGAGGGACCGTCCATGAATGAACAGTCGATTGCGTTGGAGGAAAGCTGGAGGGAGGCTCTCGACGGCGAATTCGCTAGTCCTTACATGCAGCAGCTCAAGGCATTCCTCGTCGCCCAGAAACAGGGAGGCAAGCGGATATTTCCCAAAGGATCGGAGTACTTCCGCGCTCTTGATCTGACGCCACTGGCGGACGTCAAGGTTGTTGTCTTGGGGCAGGATCCCTATCACGGGCTCGGCCAGGCGCATGGTCTTTGTTTCAGCGTTCGACCGGGCGTTCGAATCCCACCGTCGCTCGTCAATATCTACAAGGAAATGCAGAGCGATCTGGGCATTCCGCCGGCTCGGCACGGATTCCTGGAGCATTGGGCGCGCCAAGGCGTCCTGTTGCTGAACAGTGTGCTGACAGTTGAGGAGGCGCAGGCTGCGTCGCACCAGGGCAAGGGCTGGGAGCGCTTCACCGACGCTGTCATCCGCAAGGTCAATGATGAATGTGATGCCGTCGTCTTCATGCTCTGGGGCTCCTATGCCCAGCGCAAAGCCGCCTTCGTCGACACGTCACGTCATCTGGTGTTGAAAGCGCCGCATCCATCGCCGCTTTCCGCGCATAACGGGTTCTTTGGTTGCGGCCATTTTTCCAAGGCTAATGCCTTTTTACAAGCACGCGGCCGGCCGCCGATCGACTGGCAGCTGCCTGCGGCTCCACATGATGTCTAGGCTCTTTCTGAACGATTTCATTTTGTCGTTCACTAAAAAGAGACAATGCGTTCCGATCGACGGGACTATTCCGATTGGCCGTTAGCGATCATCTATACCCCATCCGAAGCCCGCGAGGCGGGCAAGAAAGGGGTCTCAAATGCTCGACCAAATCAAGGGCCTGCACCACGTCACATCGATGGCGGAGGATGCCCGCATTAACAACCAGTTCTTCACCAACGCGCTCGGCCTGCGCCGCGTAAAGAAGACCGTGAATTTCGACGCGCCCGACGTCTATCACCTCTATTATGGTGACGAGACCGGTGCGCCCGGCACGATCATGACCTACTTCCCGTTTCCGAAGATGCCGAAGGGTCGCCCTGGAACCGGCGAAGTCGGAACCACGGTTTTCTCGGTCCCGCAGGGCTCGATCGGCTTCTGGAACGATCGCCTGAACAAACTTGAGGTCACCGGTCTGAAAACCGAGGAAACGTTCGGTGAAAAGCGCCTGAACTTTGCCGGTCCCGATGGCGACGGTTTTGCTCTTGTCGAGGTCAAGGATGACAATCGGCTGCCCTGGACGCACGGCGGCATCAGCGAGGATCATGCGATCCGCGGGTTCCACTCGGTTGCCATGCGATTGCGCGATGACGGTGCCACGTCGGAACTGCTGAAGTTCATGGGCTACGAAGTCCAGGAAGAAGGCGATGGCGTCAAGCGCCTGACCATTCCGGGTGGAAATGGCGCGCATCTCGTCGATCTTGAAATGATGCCGAACGTTTCACGCGCTTTGCCGGGTGCCGGTTCAGTCCACCATGTCGCCTTCGCCGTAGAAAACCGCGAGAAGCAGCTCGAAGTACGCAAGGCTCTGATGGACACTGGCTATCAGGTGACGCCCGTCATCGATCGCGACTATTTCTGGGCGATCTACTTCCGTACGCCGGGCGGCATCCTGTTCGAGATTGCGACCAACGAGCCCGGTTTCAACCGTGACGAGGACACTGCGCATCTTGGCGAAGCATTGAAGCTGCCACAGCAGCATCAGCACCTGCGCGCTCTCATCGAGCAGCACCTGCAGCCACTTGAAGCCTAAGGGGACGCGCGATGACCGATAACAGCTATGTGCACCGGCTGCAGGTCGGTGCACCTGGAAAGCCCATCCTGTTCGTATTGCACGGAACGGGCGGCGACGAAAACCAGTTCTTCGATTTCGCGCGGCGCCTGCTGCCGGAATCGACGATCGTCTCGCCGCGCGGCGACGTCTCGGAGTTTGGTGCGGCACGTTTCTTCAAACGCACTGGCGAGGGCGTCTACGACATGACGGACCTTGCCCGCGCAACGGAGAAGATGGTCGCTTTTGTCGGAACGCTGGCGAAAGAACATGAGGCGACTGATATCCTCGGACTTGGCTTCTCGAACGGGGCAAATATTCTTGCCAACGTGTTGATCGATAAGGGACTGTTCGATGCGTCGGTGCTGATGCATCCGCTGATCCCGTTTCAGCCGAAGGCGAACGCCGCACTGGCTGGACGCAAGATATTGATCACCGCCGGTGAGCGCGACCCGATCAGCCCTGCGCCCGTCACGAGGGCCTTGGCCGACTATTTCGGAGCACAGAATGCTTCTGTCACGACGGAATGGCATGCAGGCGGGCACGATATCCGGCAGAACGAAATCGACGCCATTCACAGGTTCTTCGAGCCATATCGCTAGGTGGCTCTTGTCGGATGGCCCTCGGCCATCCGACAGACCTCATTCGAATGCGGAGGGGGATAATCCAATAGGCTTGTCTCTGGTTGTGAAGCGTCTGCGTTGTTCCGCAGCAATGAATGGGAATATGATTCTGGTTCAGGCGGAGCGGGCGGGGATATTTGGTAGGGCAATGGGTCGCATTCGCCGAAACGGGCAAGGCGTTTTGCGGCAATCGTCGGTTCAAGCGGCTCGTTCTGGTGGCCCGCTGTGACCATTGGAAGAGATGGTATAAAGTCGATTGCGGCGGCACCAACGGGTCGGTGTCGCCGGGCTATTGCTGGGTACGCGCGGTTCCGATCAATCCGCACCCATCGCATGTGCTGCGAGACAACAGAGAGTACTCAAGCGGAGTTTCGAAATTGAGTGTTGCCTTCGTCAAAGAAGAAAGTGCCGAAGCTGCTTCAGAAACGCTTTTGCCTGACCGTCCAATTTCGCCGCATCCGAACCTCGTTACGGAAGCGGGATTGAAGGCTCTGGAATTGCAGCTGCAGCAAGCTCGCGAGGCCTATGATGTTGCGAGCACAATCGAAGACGTGAATGAACGACGGCGGCAGGCCGCGAACCCGTTGCGGGATCTACGCTACTTTGCTGCACGGGCCCGCACGGCGCAGGTTATCCCTGATCCGATTTCATTTGATACCGTTGCCTTTGGAAGCACCGTGACCTTCAGCCGAGACGACGGGCGCGTGCAGACATATCGGGTCGTGGGAGAGGACGAAGCTGATCCCAAAGCCGGATCGATTTCCTTCGTATCGCCGGTGGCAAGAACTCTCATCGGCAAAACCGTTGGAGATGTGGTCAGTGTCGGTGGTCAAGAGCTTGAGGTCATCGCCATCTCGTAGGTGTCTTCATTTTGGCATGCTGCGAATGCGACGGCCTTACAAGGCTTTTCGAACAGGCTATGGTCCTCCAATTCTGAAGCCGACCGCGTCTTCATGTTCTCTTAAGTAATTATCTTGAGATTGTAATCTCCCTGTTCCATGATGATTGCGATGCGAAGAATTTCGGGTCGTGCTTCATGACGATCGCTGCAGATCGCCTTAGCCGTGAACATGTTTCTTCGCCGTCGGCTGTCTTTACGGCTGTTGGACTTTGATCTTTATTTGTTTCGCAGGTGCTTGCTTGCGGTCGATCTGATTTAGGGACGTTGTATGAATTCGGAGTTTGCCGTTCGCCCGATGCGACCCGGTGAGTTAGAGCTAGTGCTCGAGTGGGCACGTCAGGAGGGATGGAATCCCGGCCTCGACGATTCGATCGCGTTCCACGATGCGGACCCGTCCGGATTTTTTGTTGGCGTGCTCGGGGAGGTGCCGGTCGCCTCGATTTCTGTCGTCAAGTACGGCGAGGATTTCGCCTTCCTTGGGCTTTATATCGTCCATCCGGATTTTAGGGGTAAGGGCTACGGCAAGACCATCTGGAATGTCGGGATGATGTCTGCGGAAGGTCGCAGCATTGGCCTGGACGGTGTCCCCGCGCAACAGGACAATTACCGCAAGGCGGGCTTCGAAGAGGCCTATCGGACGGTTCGGTATGGCGGCATGATTTCTGCCGTGCCGGAATCAACGCTGGTGGCACATGCCGTATCGGACAAGCTTGACGGATTGCTGCGCTATGACGCGACGATCTTTCCGGCTCCGCGGCCGTCGTTTGTGGCGTCGTGGTGTGCAACGCGCAAGGACCGGCACTCTGCCGTCGTGCGCAAGAGTGGCAAGATTCGCGGCTACGGAACCATCCGTCGTTGCTATGAAGGCTACAAGATCGGGCCGCTGTTTGCGGCCGACAAGGATAGCGCTGCAGCGTTGCTTTCGCTGCTGGCGCCTCATGCCAAGGGAGCGAAGGTCTTCATCGATATTCCGACCAGCAACGGCGAGGCGGTCGAGCTTGCCGAGAGCGTGGGCTTGGTGCCGGTCTTTGAAACCGCTCGGATGTATCGGGGAACAGCGCCGGTCGTTCCACTGAAGAACGTCTTCGGCGTCACGACGCTGGAACTTGGCTAGTCCATAGGCGAGGCAGGAGCGGTCGAGGCAGCTCTCTGGGGGCGACCTTTCTCGGCGATGGCGATGCCCCCCAAGGCGAGCCCAAGTGCAATCACATGGAAAAGCTGAAGGCGCTCGCCAAGCAGGGCCACCGACAACAGCGTTCCGAAGACCGGCACGAGGTTGATGAAGAGCCCGGCGCGATTTGCGCCGATTGTTTCGACGCCCTTGATATAAAGAATCTGCGCAAGCAAGGAGGCGAAGATCGCCGTGTAGAAGGCAATCAGCCAGCCCTTGTTATCAGGTAGCTGTACCGCACCCTGTGTGTTTTCCCAAATGAGAAGTGGCACTGCGGTCAGCGTCGCGCCGAGCGCGGGGATGGCCATCAGCGTGCGCCAATCGAGCGGCGGCTTCCAGCGCAAGAAAATTGTATAGACCGAATAGGCGGCGACAGCGATCAGCATGAGCCCATCGCCGCGGTTGAGGCCCAGTTGCAGCAGAGTCGTCAGGTCGCCATGCGCGGCGGTCAACGCGACGCCGCCGAGTGTCATGGCGAAGCCGACGACTTGTGCCGTAGAGACGCCTGTGCGGAAGAAGACGAAATTCAGCAAGAAGATCAGCATCGGAATGCCGGCCTGCTCGATCGCAACATTGATCACGGTCGTATATTTGACGGCCGAGTAAAGCATGGCGTTGAAGAGCGTGTAGCCGATGACGCCGTAAAAGAAAAGCAGCGGCAGATTCTTGCGGACGATCGGCCAGTCGCGCTTCAATTGCGGTGCCGAAACGGCGGCGATGAGTGCTGTTGCAAGGAACCAGCGCAGAAACGTCAGCATCATTGGGCTGACGTGCCCAAGCGCGAGCTTGCCCGCCACCGCGTTTGCGCCCCAGCACAGCGCTGCGACGACGAGAGAAATATAAGCGGCGACCTGCACAGGCGATTCTTTCCGATGACGGCGATGTGGTTCTCAACCTCAGGGTATGATCGGCCAATAGCCCGATGATGGCTGATTTGTCACGTAAAAAGCCGATTCCGGCGGCATAACAGGGTCGCTTTCCCGGTAACAAAGCATTATAGATGCGCGGGTTTGAGAAGGGTGCGGTTAAATCCGCCTTTAACAGGAAGACGTGAATGACGAACGTAGTCGTGGTCGGTTCGCAATGGGGTGACGAAGGCAAAGGCAAGATTGTCGATTGGCTTTCAGAACGTGCGGACATCGTTGTGCGCTATCAGGGCGGACACAATGCAGGCCATACGCTGGTTATCGACGGGACCAGTTACAAGCTGTCGCTCTTGCCATCCGGCGTCGTGCGTCCCGGCAAAATGGCCGTAATCGGCAACGGCGTCGTCGTCGATCCGCATGCGCTGATTGCCGAGATCGAGAAGCTGGAAAAGCAGGGCGTGAAGATTTCTCCCGAGAACCTGCGCATCGCCGACAACGCGACGCTCATTCTTTCCCTGCACCGCGAGCTCGATGCCTACCGCGAAGATGCAGCCTCCAATAGCGGCACGAAGATTGGCACCACGCGCCGCGGTATCGGTCCGGCCTATGAAGACAAGGTTGGCCGTCGCGCCATCCGCGTGATGGATCTCGCCGATCTCGATACGCTGCCGGGCAAGGTCGACCGCATCTTGACGCATCACAATGCGCTGCGCCGCGGCCTTGGCGTCGCCGAGGTCAGCCACGACACGATCATGACTGAACTGACGTCGATTGCCGATCGGGTACTTCCCTACCGCGATACCGTCTGGCTTTTCCTCGACAAGGAACGCCGCAAGGGCGCCCGCATCCTCTTCGAAGGCGCGCAGGGAAGCCTGCTCGACATCGACCACGGCACCTATCCGTTCGTGACGTCGTCAAACACCGTTGCCGGTCAGGCTGCTGCCGGTTCGGGCATGGGGCCGGGATCGCTCGGCTACATCCTCGGCATCACCAAGGCCTATACGACGCGCGTTGGTGAGGGTCCGTTCCCGACGGAGCTGCATGACGACATTGGCCAGTTCCTCGGCGAAAAGGGCCACGAATTCGGCACCGTAACCGGCCGTAAGCGTCGTTGTGGCTGGTTCGATGCGGCGCTCGTCCGCCAGTCGGTTGCAACCAACGGTATTACCGGGATCGCGCTGACCAAGCTCGATGTTCTCGACGGCCTGGAAGAACTGAAGATCTGCGTCGGCTACAAGCTGGACGGCGAGCAGATCGATCATCTTCCCGCCAGCCAGGGTGCGCAGGCTCGCGTCGAACCGGTCTACGTCACGCTTGAAGGCTGGAAGGAATCGACGGTCGGCGCCCGCAGCTGGGCCGATCTGCCGGCCCAGGCAATCAAGTATGTCCGCCAGGTCGAAGAGTTGATCGGGGCGCCCGTCGCTCTCCTGTCTACAAGTCCTGAGCGAGACGACACGATACTTGTGACCGATCCGTTTGAGGATTAAGGTCTCGGGTCATTATTCGTGCGGCTCGCGGCGCGAACCGCACTCCTAGAGAAAGTACGAATGGCGGATTTTATCGCAGTTATCCGGCGGGCGGTTGACGGCCTGTCTGAAAATACTCCCGAGATGCGGGTGAAAGTCTACGAGCGCGCTCGCGGTGCTGTGCAGCGGCAGCTCGAGAGTATGAAGCCGCGCCCTCCGGAAGCGATGTTGCAACGGCAGCTTGACAAGCTGGAGGCAGCAATTCGCGAAGTCGAAGCGGAACATGCCGAAGCCGTTCCTGCCGATGATGCTGCGCTCGCGGCCGAGCCTGCAGTCGGGGCAAGCGCCGATGCAGGCCATGAGCAGGAAGCAGTCGCTCCCGAACCGCTTGCGAGCGAAGCCGGAGGCGAAGTGCCAGCGCATGAGACGCCGGCCCACGAAGATCACGTGGCAGCCGAAGAATCTGCGCCTGCCCACGAAGAGCCAGTTCCTTATCACGAAGAGCCTGCGCCTTCTGACGAGGAGCCTGTCGCTGCTGAGCCGGAACATATCGCCCAGCAGGAGGAACATTGGGCGTATGAAGAGCCGCCGGCTCCTGTCGGCGAAGCCGAGCCTGTCGAACACGGGCATGCTGCTCCTTCCGAAGAGGTTGTCCACGAGGATCAGCACGGTCACGAGGAACACGTTTCTGCGCCCGAGGAGCCGCTTGTCGAACCGAGCGAGCCGACCTACGAGGAACCGGCGCTGCAGCCGATTGCACGCGACTACGATATGACCAACCGTCTGGTTGAACCGGTCCTTGGGCTGGATCGTCCGCCGGAAGAATTCGTGGATCGCAGTCAGGAGGAGCCGCTCCACGCGGATGCCGCCGGGCATTTCGATCCGGTGTGGGCTGAGCCCGTAGAGGAAACGCCCGCGCCGCCGGCCAAGGATGCGCAGACGGATTGGGCGCTTGAAGAACTCAGGCAGTTTTCGGAAGCTGCGCCAGTTGCTCCCGCAAATGAAGCGGCACGCGCGTTTGAAGACGTCATCGCAGGGATCGACCATACGCCAGGCGGCGTGAAGATGCCCGCCGCGAACGAGGGCTTTTCCTGGGAGGCTGCGGCCTTCGACGATCTGCCGCCGATTGAAAACGGCAAGAAGGTTCAGGTCAACGCCCATTTCGATGACGGCGATCTCTTTTCGGAGATTCATGGTACGCCAGCAGCAAAATCCGCTTCGGAAACCAATCCGGCCTGGCAGGAGGCCAAGCCGCTTCGCGGATACGACAACCGTGGCGTCGTTGCCGAGGATGACGATGGCGCAGCCGATCTCGACAGTGCCGTTGCCGCGAAATTCCAAGGCAAGAATTTCCGGATGGAGCCGAAGCGCCGTCGGTTCGGCATCGGTTCCATCGTGACGATTCTCGTTGCGCTGGGCGTGGTGGGTGGCGGCGGATATGCCGCCTGGACCAATCAGGACGCGCTGTCGTCAATGGTGAAGAACCTCGTCAGCGCCGCTCCCTCGCAGAGCGCGAAGAACGAGCAGACGCCTGCCAAGCCCGATGCGGCAACGCCGCAGACCAGTGACGCAAAGCCGACTGATGCTAAAAAGGAAGTTGCTTCCTTGAATGACGGCGCTTCCGTCAATAACAAGTTCAACCAGCGGCTTCTTGCCGATGGTACAGAGGTCGACAGCGGCCCGGCCACGGTCCCGGGAACGCCGACGGCGGAAGGAAAGTCGGTGGCCGAACAGAACGTTGCTGCGGCTGATACCACGCCGCCAGCGGCGTCAACGCCTGCGACAGGTGCCCCGGCTGTGACCGCGCCAGCTGCGCCGCCGCCGGCGGCCGGAGCCACGCAAGCCGCGCCGCTCGGTTCCACCGAGAAGATGTTCTTGTACGAGGAGCGGATCGGCCAGAGTTCACCGACGGCCATCCAGGGCTCGGTCGTCTGGAGCCTCCAGCACGAGGCCGGCTCGGACGGCAGGCAGGAAGCGACGGTACAGGCGACAGTAACAGTTCCTGAACGGAACCTGTCGGCGCAACTGACCTTCAAGCGCAATTCCGACCCGTCGCTGCCGGCGAGCCACATCGTCGAGGTGGTCTTCTCGCTGCCGCCGAATTTTGAAGGCGGCGCCATCGAGAGCGTCCAGCGCATTTCGATGAAGCGAACCGAGCAGGATCGTGGCGACGCCCTGATTGCCGTTCCTGCAAAGATCACCGACGATTTCCACATGATCGCACTCAACGATTATCCGGATGCGCGCAAGGCGAATCTCGATCTCCTTTCAAGCCGCGACTGGATCGATATCCCGATCACCTATCGCAACGGTCGCCGTGCGCTTCTGACGATGCAGAAGGGTTCGACCGGCGGGGAAGCGTTCAACGCCGCGATCAAGGAATGGGCTGCTTTCGGCGACGTATCGACCAGCCAGTGATTGCCGGTTGAGACAAAAAGAAAGGGCGGAACCATCTGGTCCCGCCCTTTTCATTTGAAGAGAATTTGTGCCTTAGGCCGTGGCTTCGACGACCCGAACGGCCTTGGCGCGTTCGAGAGCCTCCTTGCGGACAGCATCCTGGACCTTTTCGAAGGCGCGGACCTCGATCTGACGAACGCGTTCGCGGCTGATGTCGAACTCGGCCGAGAGATCCTCGAGGGTTACCGGATCTTCAGAAAGACGGCGTGCCTCGAAGATGCGGCGTTCACGGTCGTTCAGAACGCTCATCGCCTTCGCCAGCATGTGGCGGCGCGTGTCGAGTTCGTCCTGCTCGATCAGAACATCTTCCTGGCTCTCATGGTCGTCGACGAGCCAATCCTGCCATTGGCCGGATTCGCCTTCCGAGGCTTTTATCGGTGCGTTCAGCGACGCGTCGCCTGACAGGCGGCGGTTCATCGAAACGACCTCCTCCTCGGAGACGTTCAGCTTGGTGGCGATCTCAGCGACGTGTTCCGGCTTCAGGTCGCCGTCGTCAATGGCCTGGATTCGGCCCTTGAGGCGACGCAGGTTGAAGAACAGCCGCTTCTGGTTGGCGGTCGTACCCATCTTCACCAGAGACCAGGAACGCAGGATGTATTCCTGGATCGAGGCCTTGATCCACCACATGGCATAGGTGGCAAGACGGAAACCGCGTTCCGGATCGAACTTCTTGACGGCCTGCATGAGGCCGACGTTGCCTTCGGAGACGACTTCGCCGATCGGCAAGCCGTAACCACGATAGCCCATTGCGATCTTCGCAACGAGGCGCAGGTGACTGGTGACGAGCTTGTGTGCGGCTTCGCGATCGCCATGTTCCGCATAGCGCTTCGCCAGCATATATTCCTGCTGCGGCTCCAGCATCGGGAACTTGCGGATTTCGTCGAGATAGCGATTGAGACCGGCTTCGCCGGCGGTAATGGACGGCAAGTTATTTCGGGCCATAAAGCACCCTCCTATCTGAATTCCGGTTCCCGATGGAACGCGCCCCTGCGTCGAAAGGCGAACCGGGACGTGCGGCTTTATCCAAGCCCGCACTAAGTCAATGTACAGATAAGTATGGCGGAACAGGGGTTCAAGGCTGCACACCGGTTCACGAAGGCGTTACTTTGGCTAGGCGCGGAGTGCGCTTGCCAACTCTTCCATGTCCTCGGGCAGCGGTACTTCGAAGTGCATGACTTCGCCGGTGCGCGGATGCTCGAATTGCAGCATATAGGCGTGAAGCGCCTGTCTTGCGAAGGCGTTCACGGTCTTCCTGGCGGCATCCGGAAGGAGATTTGCCTTTGTCTTGAAACCTGCTCCGTAGACGGTGTCGCCGAGCAGCGGGTGGCCGATATGCGCCATGTGCACGCGGATCTGATGGGTGCGGCCGGTCTCGAGGTGGCACTCGACGAGCGAGGCGAGCGACGTCGCGTCGGGGTTCTCGTGGAAGCGCTCGAGAACTTCGTAGTGCGTGATTGCTTCGTCGGCATCCTGCGTCTCGGCCCGTTTGACGGCTCGGCGCGTACGATCGCCGACGGCTCGGCCGAGCGGGGCATTGATCGTGCCGGTCAGCGTACGAGGACGCCCCCAGACGATTGCCTGGTACGCGCGCTCGAGCGGCATGGTCCGGCCGTGATCGGCAAACTGCAGCGACAGGTGGCGATGGGAGATGTCGTTCTTGGCGACGACCATCACGCCCGTCGTATCCTTGTCCAGCCGGTGAACGATGCCCGGACGGCGGACGCCGCCGATGCCGGAAAGACTGTCGCCGCAATGATAGATCAACGCGTTAACGAGCGTGCCCGTCCAGTTGCCAGCCGCCGGGTGCACCACAAGGCCGGCGGGCTTGGAGATCACGATGAGATCATCGTCTTCGTACAGAATGTCGAGCGGAATATTTTCGCCCTGGGGCGTGGGATCCTCCGGCTCGGGCAGCACTATCTCAAAGATATCGCCAGGACGCACCTTTTTCTGCGGATCGGCGAGGACCTTGCCGGCCACAGAGACCTGGCCTTCCTTGATCAGCGCCTTCACGCGACTGCGCGAAAACTCTTCGCCAAGCTGTGCGGTCATCCACGCGTCCAGACGGCCTTCGGCGTTCTCGTCGGCGGTGAGGACTTTTCTAATGCCGGATGCTTGTTTAAAGGGGTCGCTCAAGACGCTTCTTCTCCGAATTATTTTATAGAACGGAACGCCACATATGACGAATATCCAGCCAGAAGACGATCAGGACGAAAAGCCCCTCGATCCGGCGATGGAACGTGTCCGGCGCAAGATGATCCGCCTGCAGATCGTCTCAGGCATCATCATGTTCGTGAGCCTTATGGCTGTCTTCGGCGCCGTTGTCTACAAGACGATGCGGGCGCCCGCGAAGGAGCCGGCGGCCGTCATGTCGGCGGGTGTGCCGGTTTCTGTGACGGCAACGCTGCCGCCGGGCTTTGTCATCCAGTCGTCGTCGCTGTCGGGAGGCCAGATCATGTTTTTCGGGGCGAGTGCCGAGGGCGTCATGAAGTCGCTTGTCGTCGATATCCAGTCTGGGCGCATTGTTGCCGATGTGACGGTCAACGGCGGCTAGGGCGATGTGGTCCCGCCTCATTGCCATTGAGCGCGCAGGTGATCCTCGTATTGCGGACTTTCGTGATATCCGTGAGCGTGATCTGACCGGCCGGCAGAACCGCTTCATAGCCGAAGGCACGGTCGTCCTTCGCATGCTCGTGGAGGCGAGCCGCAGCGGCAGGTTTGCGACCGAAAAGGTGCTGCTGCTCAGGAATCGCGTCGATGGCGTCGCTCCGATCCTCGAAAGGCTGCCGGGCGACGTGCCGATATATGTCGCGGAGGCGCAGGTGTTGGACCGGATCGTCGGGTTTCATCTGCATCGTGGCGTGCTGGCGCTTGGTCGGCGCGAGGTGGCTGAGTTCGATCTTATCGACCGACTGCCGGAACGTTCGCTCGTCCTCGTCGGCTGCGGCATTTCCAACCATGACAATGCCGGGTCGATGTTCCGCAACGCGGCTGCCTTTAACGCGGATGCCGTCTTTCTCGATGAGACATCGTGTGACCCGCTCTATCGCAAGGCGCTACGCGTTTCTGTCGGCTCCGTTCTTAGCGTCCCCTATGAACGGAAGGGCACGGCGCTCGACGTGCTGACACGGCTTTCGGCGAACGGTTTTTCAATCTGGACGCTTTCGCCCCGCGGCGAGACCGACATCCGGGCCATACCACCGACGGATCGCATGGCACTGGTTGTGGGCACGGAAGGCGAGGGCTTGCCTCCCGCGGTCCTGGAGGGCTTTCAGAGCGCGCGGATCCCGCAATCAGAGGGATTGGACAGCCTGAATGTGGCGACGGCAACGGGCATTGCTCTCTTCGCCATGTCGTCGGCTGCGAACCTGATCTGATCTCAGCCCGGCTCGGACAGGATCGTCGCTGCGCGTTGCGCAAGGTTGATGCGCTCGCCATCCAGAGCGTCGGTGGCATCCGGCAGAAGGTCGCGGATCGGCGACGAGGGACCCTCGTTGATGGCGGTCAGTGCAACCATGCTTGCAGCGATGCCGGCGATCTCTTCGCGTACCGCGCCGTCCTGGCTGACGTCGGATTTCGCTTTCAGAAGTTGTTCTGAGACGGCGGCGCTGCGCTTGCGCACTTCTTCGCTCAGGCGGGCTGCAATCGCTGCTGTGTCGAGTTGGGTTGCCATCGTTTCCTCGGTTGCCCGCTCCTCTGAAACCGCATCTTGGGCGACGGGCGCAAGGCCTGCATTGCGCAGTGCGCGGTTTGCCTTGCGCAGCTCGGCATTCGCTGCCTTGACCTGTTCCTTGAGCTTGGCGATCTCCTGCTGGCGGCTGCCGAGAAGCGTGTTTTTCTCGGCAGCCGAAGCCGCATCCCGCTGGGCCTGGTCTTCCAGGCGGATGACCGCATGTTCATGCTGCGCCAGTTTCTGCTCGGCATCCTTGGCGCGCTTCTGCAGCAGGCTCACGTCCTGGCGAAGATTGTCGCGTTCTATGCGGGCTGCGTTTGCCTTGAATGTCACGCTCTCGATTTCGGTCTCGCGCGCTGCCAAGTCGATCTTGAGGTTGTCGGCCTGCTCCGCGAGCTTGTTGAGGCGCGTGCGAAGGGCGTCGAGCTCGCCTTCCTTGGCGGCGCTTGCCTGCTCGGCGATGTGAAGGCTCGTTTTCAGCTGGCTGATGTAGTTCTCGTCCTTGCGCAGGTGCGAGCGCTGTTCCGCGGCTTCGACACTCATATCGCTGATTTGGGCCTGCAGTCCGCCGATCTCGGCGGCAAACCGTCCTGCGTCGAGCGCCAGCGCGTCATGCTTCAACTGCAGCGCCAGCGACTTTTCGCGTTCGCGCACCAGGTGCTGTGTCGTCTTGGCGTTCTCGGCGGCATAGAGGGCTCGGACCATGTCCTTTTGCGCGCGCACTTCCTGCGGGCTGAGCGGCATGGTCGCGCGCATCCGGTTTTCCGTGTACCAGACGATGCGGCGGTGGACAGCAGGCGACACTAGGAAGACGAGGAACGCCGCTGTCAGGAAGCCCAATCCGAACAAGAGAGCATATTCGATCACGGCGTGGCCACGGCTTCCAGAAGTTGATTTGCGTCAGGACCAATGATTAAGCGGACCTGACGCGTAGAGCAAGTGGCGGAAAGGTAACGGCGAGCGAGAGTTCGCTGGCGTCGATGGAAATCAGAAGGGATTCCAGGTCGGGTTCGGCGTGACCTTGAGGTAGCCGACATTCAGTCCAAGGCGCGCGCCGACGCCGGTGCGGATCGGTACCACGAGCACGTTGTCGTTCTTGAGAAGCGTCATGCCGAAGCCGGCGATGACGAAGGCCTGACCGCTGACGCCGCCGAAGCGTGCGTAGATGGCCTCGGTCGAGGGTAGGTCGTACACGAGCATCATGACGCGCGTGCCTTGGCCACCATAATCAATGCCGAGCGACGGACCCTGCCAGTAGAGCGGATGTTCGCCGGCATTCTTTGTATTCAACTGACCTTCACCATAGGTGAGGCCGGCAATAAACGCGCCGGAGCCTTCCTGGCCGAGAATGTAACCGTTCGGAAGGCCGTATTTCTGAAAGGCCGCTTCGATCACCTTGGCAAGGCCGCCACTGGTCGAGCCGAAGAACGAGTGCCCGGCGTCGACGATTTCCTGCATCGAATACTGGCCGCCGTTGGATTGCTGCTGCGCCGCTGCCTGAGTTGGAACAAGGATGAGAGGCGAGAGGGTCAGCGCAACAAAGAGCCGGCAGATGGCGGAAAATCTTCCGAGGAAATGGGAGCGCATGGTGTCATCCGTTCATCATGGTCGGTACGATGAGCCGTTTCCGGCGTTTGATTCATTTTGCGCGTATGGTCTTAACAATCGGTTTACCAAATATGGTGTCATTATGGCGCCGAGTACGGCCGCAAACCTCGCGCAATTTTGATGCGCAAGATAGACGGCGGAATGACCCTGCCGCCCTGGAGACGATGATGTCGAAAAACCCGAACCTTACCCTGACCGGCCCCGACCTGGCCGCGCTTTTGTGCAGCCGCGTCTGCCATGACGTCATCTCGCCGGTCGGCGCAATCAACAACGGTCTGGAGCTTCTGGACGAGGGCGGCGCCGATGCCGATGCAATGGATCTTATCAGGACAAGCGCGCTCAACGCCTCGGTCCGCCTGAAGTTTGCCCGGCTTGCCTTTGGTGCCTCCGGATCGGTCGGGGCTTCGATCGATACCGGTGAAGCCGAACGTGCGGCGAAGGATTTCGCGGCCGCCGAGAAGAAGACCGAGGTCATCTGGAGCGGTCCGCGCGCGATTATCGCCAAGAACCGAGTGAAGTTGCTGCTCAATCTGTTTCTGGTGGCCTATTCGTCGATTCCACGTGGCGGCATCATTGAAGTCACGCTTGAGAACCCCGAGCTTGACGCAAAATTCAAGATCGTCGCGAAGGGCAAACTCATGCGCCTGCCGCCGAAATTCGTGGAGATTTCGACAGGGGAGATCGAAGAGGCCATCGATGCCCACTCGATCCAGCCTTACTATACGGTGCTGCTTGCCGCCGAATGCGGCATGGAGCTCGGCCACAATGCGACCACAGAAGAACTGACATTTACCGCTGACGTCGTCGCCGCCTGAGGGAAGCCTCGACGGCGATTCGCTCGCCGAGGTAATAAATCCTTAGCCTAATGTTTCTATCCTTGGCCGGTAAGACGCCAGCCGGGATAGAAGCTGGAGGAAGGAGCCGCCGTGCAGAGGTTTATGATCGCCGACTCGTCGGATGTCGTTCGGAAAGTGGGGAAGCGTATCCTTTCTGAGCTCGACTTCATGGTCAGTGAAGCCTCGAGTGCCGTCGAAGCTCTCGCCAATTGCCAGGTTCAACTCCCCGAATACCTCATCGTCGATTCCGGTATGGACAACGCGCTCGAGTTGATTTCGACCATTCGCGGCATGGAAGGCGGCAAGGAGGTCAAGATCTACTATTGCGTGGTTGAGGCCGACCTCAAGAAGCTGATGATGGGCAAGCGGGCAGGGGCTACCGACTTTCTGCTCAAGCCGTTCGACCGCAAGATTCTGACGGCCGTTTTCGGTAACCGCGCTATCGCCGCGTAGTCGCCAGCATCTGTCAGCCGATCAAGGCCGCCCCCGGGCGGTTTTTCTACGTGTCGAAAAATAGACGCTATATTGAAAACAGAAATCCCGCCACAAGGGACGGGATTTCTTTGATCTTGGCAAAGGGGATGAAACGTCAGGCGGTTTCGGCGTACTCGGCGCCATCGGGCTCGCGCAGAACGTAGCCGCGGCCCCAGACGGTTTCGATGTAGTTCGCGCCGCCGGCAGCATTTGCGAGCTTCTTGCGCAGCTTGCAGATGAAGACGTCGATGATCTTCAGTTCCGGCTCGTCCATACCGCCATAGAGGTGGTTCAGGAACATTTCCTTGGTGAGCGTGGTACCCTTGCGAAGCGAAAGCAGCTCCAGCATCTGGTATTCCTTGCCCGTCAGGTGCACGCGCTGGCCACCGACTTCGACGGTCTTGGCGTCGAGGTTGACGATCAGTTCGCCGGTCATGATGACCGACTGGGCATGACCCTTGGAGCGACGGACGATCGCGTGGATGCGCGCGACCAGCTCGTCCTTATGGAACGGCTTGGTCATGTAGTCGTCGGCACCGAAACCGAGACCGCGAACCTTGTCTTCAATACCGGCCATACCGGACAGAATCAGGATCGGTGTCTTGACCTTGGACAGGCGGAGAGTGCGGAGCACTTCATATCCGGACATGTCGGGAAGGTTCAAATCGAGAAGGATGATGTCGTAATCATACAACTTCCCGAGATCCACGCCTTCTTCACCGAGATCGGTGGTGTAGACGTTAAAACTTTCTGATTTGAGCATCAATTCGATGCTCTGCGCTGTCGCGCTATCATCTTCGATGAGTAGTACCCGCATTCTTATCCCCTTTACCGCCGCCGAAAGGTGGTCTGGCCCCCTACGCGATACCGAATATGTCACTGCGTGATTTGGAAGCTGCCACGAAATGGTTAACAAATTCTGATTCCCTCTGGCAAGAGGTAACGAATTTATTAAATATTTTGTCCATTCCGCTGTTTTCCAACGAGAATTCGCAAAGCCAGATTCTTAAGTATTACATTAAGAACGGCCGGTAAGCGATTCATTCGACTCACCAATGAACCGGTATCGGAAATCGCGTAGTTGTGTTTACCGACCCTTAAATCATCGGCACTATCATTAACGATGCCCGTAAACGAAAGGTTACCAGCGGTAGGTTTTGGTTAATACCGACGGAAATTTTTTTGGCAGGCCGCGTGAAAGCGGCTCGCAAGGGCGGTTTAAGTGGAACAGGGGTCTCGCATCACTGGAGTAATGCGTATGAAGTCGCGTGAGAGCCTAGTCCGCCTGAAGGAGTTTCAGGTGAACGAAAAACGTCGCCAACTGCAGCAATTGCAGATGATGATGTCCGAATTTGAGCGGATGACGAAAGATCTGGAGAGCCAGATCGTCGTCGAAGAAAAGAAGTCCGGCATTTCCGACCCGAATCACTTCGCCTATCCGACGTTCGCGAAGGCAGCTCGCCAACGCGCGGATAATCTTCAGGTCTCGATCAAGGAACTGAAGATGCAGGAAGAGTCGCTGGAACAGGCGCTCGAAGAGATGCAGGCGGAATACGCACGTGCAGCCGCGCTGGAAGAGCGCGACGGCGCAGTCCGGGCAAGAGCCTAGGGGCAGGAAACGGGCGCCGTTTGGCGCTTGGGCATCGCCTCGGAAAAAAGCCATGCATGATGGGCTGTCGCGTCCGTCATACATGGCTTTTGGCGTTGTGTGGCTGCTAACCGTTGACGACGTCGCGCCACTCCTCGTGGCGTTGTGATTGCGCCTTGAAGAACGGGCATAGCGGGAAGATCTTCCATCCCCCCTTGCGTGCTTCCTCCACCGCATGCAGAGCAAGTGCCTGACCAACGCCTTTGCCGCGCAGCGCATCGGGAACGCCGGTGTGGTCAATAATGACGAGCTTCGGCGAGGTGCGGGAGTAGGTCATTTCGGCCCGGTGGCCTTCCACCTCTGCAACATAGCGGCCGCCGGAGGGGTTCTCTTCGTTCTTGATGTCCATTGCCATTCCTCATCAACATTTCGCTGTCGGTGGAAATTGGCATGTCATCTGGGCCGCGCCAAGCCGGCCGATGAGGACACAGTGTTCGATGAGACGAGGTGGGGAGGTTGCCTCACCGATCGAGTTCCTGCCGAGTGGTCAATGGGGCGGAACTCGCGGTGAAACTTGTGGCAGCTGGCGGAAGTAGGGCATCTACTGGCTGCGTCAACGACTTCGGGCCGTTTGTCTATCCCCCTCAGGAAATGCAAGCGGCCCGAAATGAAGAATTCGTTGCCCAGGAAGGGCTTGTCAGTGGCGATACTGCTGGATGCGCGTGGTGCGCAAACCGGCAAGGCCGTGGCTGTTGATGGAAGACTGCCAGGACAGAAACTCTTCAACAGTCAGCGTGTAACGCTCGCAGGCTTCTTCCAAGCTCAACAGGCCACCACGAACTGCCGCTACAACCTCTGCTTTGCGGCGGATAACCCAGCGCCTTGTATTCGGCGGCGGCAAATCCGCAATCGTCAGCGGGCTGCCATCGGGGCCGATGACATATTTTACTCGGGGACGTATCATTTCGGTCATTGGACTCTCTACACAACTCAAGACCACGGCAGCCACTCTAGCTTGTCACATTTAAGAATTGCCTAAGCGCATCGTAACACTTTGATAAGAAATTTAGGCGTCGGCTTTCCAAGAAGCGATTTGCGCCCACGCAGCCTTGCCCAACGTAAATCTGTGGTGAGCGCATAGGTGCCATGCGTAATGGTCGGTGGGCAATTGATAATGGCCAATTTATAAGCGCCGCAACATAGTTGTGAGCGCAAGAATTCGTCTCCGTTCTTACTGTAGTGTCCGGAATGACTAAGGCTGTTTGCTTCGTATCCTTTTGATACGGAGTCTTTTGCTTTTCCCGGACGCCGCGCGGCCCCTTTTGGGTCGGAAGATAAGGGCGTGAGCGGAGTTGGCCGCCGAGGGACAAGAAAATGAAGAGACAAGAACGCGCCGTCCGGGACGGCGCGGAGGATACTGTTTTTTTACAGATCGCGTCTGGGCAGAAAATGTCAACAGAACGCTTCAACGATTGCGTCGCTGAAATGGCAAGGGTGGCGGGGTTCAACCACTACTTGCTGGCTGAATTTCCACGTGGAGACCGCAGCAGCTTTGCCAGCAATCATCTTGTCAGCAACTGGCCACAAGAGCTCATCGATTTCTATGAGGAGGCTGACCTCTTCTATTGCTGCAGGCTTCTCGCCGCCCTCAAGAAGACGGCGATGCCGATCTTCTGCGACAAGGCGCCGTTCGAGAGTGCGGCGGCAAATCAGGAAAACCAGCGGCTGACGACACGCTTCAGAGGCCATGGCCTGAAGAACACGTTTGCGTTCGCGCTGCATGACATGCACTTGCGGCAGTACATATTCGCGTTCTCGGGTGATCGCGTGCGCCTCGCGCGTGCGGAAGCGATGGAGCAGGTTTTTCGAGGGATGGAATTCCTGGAGTTATACGGACAGCAGAAGCCTCCGGAGCAACCGACGGAAAGCCTAAGCAGCCGGGAAGTCGAATGCCTGCGCTGGTCGGCCGCGGGAAAGAGCAGCGAAGAGATCGCGATTATTCTTGATCTCTCCGCGCATACGGTCGTCGGATACTTGAAGAGCGCCATGCGAAAGCTCGATTCGGTCAATCGCATGCAGGCAATTGCCCGCGCATTCCGCTATCGACTGCTTTAGGCGTCCATCGAAAGTTCGGTCTTTGTGGTTCCGAACTCATATTGCGGGCTGCCCTCATGCCCGAGTGCCGCCAGTCCCCTCATTCAGCGACGCCAGCGTGCTGGCCGTATGGCGTACCGCACCGGCCGAGGCAGGGCCGGCAGCGGCTGCAAGTACCGTCGTACCGTTTGCGTCTACCACTGCAGCGTGTCCGGGGGAGGATAGTGTGCTTGCTGTCAGCAGTAGGAAGCAAAGACCGGTCTCTTAGATCAGCAGGCGGTGGCCGACGCCGCCGGCCGACCATGCAGTCTGAAAAAGCAGGGTTCCAGTTTCCGCCGTGGCAGACTTGTTCACCTTCAATTGGTGCGCATGGCCTGAATGAGAAAAGAGACTTGTGTCCGAAGCAACTTGTCAGGCGGTTGACGGTATCCGGCGGCGTATTGACGCCGATCATGGGAAGGGAATTGTCGTCATCGGGCGATATCGCACGCCACTCGCCGTTCGACGGGGCTATGCCCGCTGCAACGCGGATTTGGCACTGCCCCAGGAAATGAAGTTCGGGTTGGCGAAGTCGCTGTCATGCGCCTGTGAGATCTTCCCGTAGGTCAACGGCAGCCCGTCCAGCGTCAGGGTCGAGCCGCCCGCAGCGCGCAGCACGGCATCGCCGGCCGCCGTATCCCACTCCATCGTGCGCGTGAAGCGCGGATAGACGTCGGCCCGACCTTCGGCCAGCATGCAGAATTTCAGTGAAGAGCCGATGTTGGTGCATCGCGATATTGCGTTTGCCGCAAGAAAGACGTCCGTCTCGGGGCTGTTGTGCGATCTACTTGCCAACGCCGTCCGGTCGGTCGGTTGCGAGCGCACCTGGATGGCCGTCCGCTGACTCACTTGAAAATGGTCATCGACAAGGAGCTTTTCGGCCTTGTCGTTTTCGCCAACAAAGGCGACGCCGAGGGCAGGAGCATAGACAATCCCGGCGAGAGGGCGTCGGTCGCTGATGTAGGCGATATTCACGGTGAATTCGGGCCGCTTGTCGATAAATTCCCGAGTGCCGTCCAGCGGGTCTACAAGAAAGAATGATCTGCCGATCACAGGTATGTTGCCAGCTGCCACCGATTCTTCTGCAATGATTGGCGTGTTGGGGAAGGCTGCTTCAAGATGTCCGATGATGATGCGCTCGGCCCGCTCGTCCGCGATGGTGACCGGGCTGTTGTCTGCCTTCCTGGCCGTCGGGCATCCCTCCAGGTAAACCTGCATGATTGCCTTGCCCGCTTCCAGAGCGGCGCGCTCAAATGTTTCGAGCATTGCTCGCCTTCCGGATGTCACATGTCGCGCCTCGGTAAAGCGCCTTACCTTATATAGGCAATTCTTCCGGCCATGGGAATCGTATCCTGCGCAAGTCCGCTGTTCCTGTCCTGGTACGGGCACGGATCACATGCAAAGCAATTGCTTCCGGGGCGGAAATTCCCAGCGGCGTGTACAGCCTGCGGCGCCTGATCGCGGGGGGAGTTTTGGGGCATCTGTGTCGTTTGCAGTCAAAAAGCGCTTTATTGGGCTCCGTGTGCCAAAAAAAGTGAATTCTTGATCGTAAAAAAGTCATTTTCACCAAAACGGCAAAGAACTTTGGGGCTTTGCGATTTTGCGCTTCCCTTTTGGTTTGAAAGCGGTATGAAATCCTTAATCAAGGGCTCGCTAAGGGCTCTAATAACAAGAGATGCTGGCTGAACCGGCTCGCATCCAGGGGAAATGACATATGGAATATTTTGTCCAGCAGCTCGTTAATGGGCTGACTCTTGGATCCATCTATGGCCTTGTGGCTATTGGCTATACGATGGTTTACGGCATTATCGGCATGATCAACTTCGCCCATGGCGATATCTTCATGCTTGGCGGTTTTGCCGGCCTTATTGTCTTTCTTGTCCTCACTTCCATGTTCGCAGGCCTTCCGGTTGCGGTTCTGCTCCTGGTTATGCTGCTCATTGCGATGCTGATGACAAGTTTGTGGAACTGGACGATCGAGCGCGTTGCCTATCGTCCGCTGCGCGGATCCTTCCGCCTCGCGCCGCTGATCACCGCGATCGGCATGTCGATCACGCTGTCGAACTTCATTCAGGTCACGCAAGGTCCGCGCAACAAGCCGATCCCGCCGCTGGTCAGCAGCGTTTACAATATCGCCGGCATCTCCGTTTCGCTGAAGCAGATCGTCATCATCGTGATCACGGCGGTGCTGCTGACGCTGTTTTGGTACCTCGTCAACCATACGTCCCTCGGACGCGCTCAGCGTGCAACCGAACAGGATCGTAAGATGGCGGCGTTGCTGGGCGTCAATGTCGATCAGACGATTTCCGTTACCTTCATCATGGGTGCGGCGCTCGCTGCGGTCGCAGGCACGATGTATCTGATGTATTATGGTGTCGTGAACTTCAACGACGGCTTCGTACCCGGTGTGAAGGCGTTCACCGCGGCTGTTCTTGGCGGCATCGGCTCCTTGCCGGGCGCTGTTCTCGGCGGACTGATGATCGGTCTCATCGAGTCGCTGTGGTCGGCTTACTTCACCATCGCGTACAAGGATGTGGCGACATTCGCCATCCTCGCTTTCGTGCTGATCTTCAAGCCGACAGGTATCCTGGGCCGGCCGGAAGTCGAGAAGGTTTAACGTCATGGAAAATGCTGTACGTTCCGCTGACAAGTCCGCAAACGCTGGACTTGTTCAGAAGGGTATTAAAGAAGCTCTGTTCGCGGCTCTCATCTCGTTCGGCATGTTCGTGCTCTACGTCGGCCTGAAGACCGACCAGAACATCAGCAACGAACTGATCATCGTCCAGCGCTGGGGCCTCCTTGCCATCTTCGTGGCGATTGCTGCCGTCGGTCGCTTCCTGACGGTCGTCTTCGTCAGGCCGCATCTCGATGCGCGCAAGTTGGCGAAGGCGCGTCGTGGCGAGCTTGATATCTCAACCGAAAAGGGCTTTTTCCACACGCATTTCTTGAAGATCGCGCTCATCGCGCTGTTGCTCTATCCGGCGTTTATCTATGCCGTCGCCGGTCCACAGGGCTCGCTGAAGTGGGTGGATAACTTTGGTATCCAGATCCTGATCTATGTGATGCTGGCCTGGGGACTGAACATCGTCGTCGGTCTCGCTGGCCTGCTCGATCTCGGCTACGTCGCCTTCTACGCGATCGGGGCGTATTCTTACGCGCTTCTATCCAGCTATTTCGGCCTGTCGTTCTGGGTGCTGCTGCCTCTGTCCGGTATTCTGGCCGCGCTGTGGGGTGTCATTCTGGGCTTCCCGGTTCTGCGACTGCGTGGTGACTATCTCGCGATCGTAACGCTGGCCTTCGGTGAAATCATTCGCCTGGTGATCATCAACTGGACGGATCTCACCAAGGGAACGTTCGGTATATCGGGCATTCCGAAGGCGACGCTTTTCGGCATTCCGTTCGATGCGAGCGCGGGCGGCTTTGCCAAGCTCTTCGGCCTGCCGATGTCATCGGCCTACTACAAGATCTTCCTTTTCTACCTGATCCTGGCCCTTTGCATGCTGACCGCCTATGTGACGATCCGCCTGCGCCGGATGCCGATCGGCCGTGCGTGGGAGGCCATGCGCGAAGACGAAATCGCCTGCCGCTCGCTCGGGATCAATACGGTGACGACGAAACTCACTGCCTTTGCGACGGGAGCCATGTTCGGTGGTTTCGCCGGCTCGTTCTTTGCGGCTCGTCAGGGCTTTGTTTCCCCCGAATCGTTCGTCTTCCTGGAATCGGCGGTTATTCTCGCCATCGTCGTTCTCGGCGGCATGGGCTCGCTGACGGGTATCGCGATTGCCGCAATCGTCATGGTCGGCGGCACGGAACTGCTGCGTGAGATGGCCTTCCTGAAGATGATTTTCGGACCGGACTTCACGCCTGAGCTCTACCGCATGCTGCTGTTCGGTCTGGCAATGGTCGTCGTGATGCTGATCAAGCCGCGCGGCTTCGTGGGGTCGCGTGAACCGACAGCCTTCCTTAAGGAGCGCAAGGCAGTTTCCGGCAGCTTTACCAAGGAGGGCCATGGTTGATGAGCCCTCAGGGAACAAACATGACCAGCGATACTTTGCTCAAGGTCGAGCACCTGTCGATGAAGTTCGGCGGCCTGATGGCAATCAACGACTTCTCGTTCGAAGCCAAGCGGGGCGACATTACCGCGCTGATCGGCCCCAACGGTGCCGGCAAGACCACCGTGTTCAACTGCATCACTGGCTTCTACAAGCCGACGATGGGGATGATCACGCTGAAGCAGAAGGACGGCAAGGAGTTTCTGCTGGAACGCCTTGCGGACTTCCGGATCACCAAGGATGCAAGGGTCGCCCGCACGTTCCAGAACATCCGGTTGTTCTCCGGCCTGACGGTTCTCGAAAACCTGCTCGTCGCCCAGCACAACAAGCTGATGAAGGCGTCCGGGTTTACCGTGATGGGTCTGGTGGGCATCGGGCCGTATCGGGCTGAGGCGAAGAACGCCATCGAACTGGCGCGCCACTGGCTTGAGAAGGCCGATCTCGTCGATCGCGCCGATGATCCGGCTGGCGATCTGCCCTACGGCGCTCAGCGCCGGCTCGAGATCGCGCGCGCCATGTGCACCGAACCGGAGCTTCTGTGCCTCGATGAGCCCGCCGCTGGCCTCAATCCGCGCGAGTCGGCTGCGCTGAACGCGCTGCTGCGCAGCATTCGTACTGACAGCGGCACGTCGATCCTGCTGATTGAGCACGACATGTCGGTGGTCATGGAAATTTCCGACCATGTCGTCGTGCTGGAATACGGTCAGAAGATTTCCGACGGCACGCCTGATGAAGTGAAGCACGACCCGCGGGTTATCGCAGCCTATCTCGGTGTCGAGGACGAGGAAGTGGAAGAAGTGATTGCAGCCGTAGAGAACCTCGAAGGAGGCTCGCACTGATGACTGGTCAGCTACTTCTGAAAGTTCAGGGCGTTGAAACCTATTACGGCAACATCCGGGCCTTGGCCGGAATCGATGTCGAGGTCCATCGTGGCGAGATCGTCAGCCTGATCGGCGCCAATGGCGCCGGGAAATCGACGCTGATGATGACGATCTGCGGAAGCCCGCAGGCGCGCAACGGCTCGGTGGTCTTCGATGGCCGCGACATCACGCGTCTACCGACACATGAGATCGC
This sequence comes from Rhizobium sp. BK538, assembly GCF_014197575.1. Taxonomy (NCBI): domain Bacteria; kingdom Pseudomonadati; phylum Pseudomonadota; class Alphaproteobacteria; order Hyphomicrobiales; family Rhizobiaceae; genus Rhizobium; species Rhizobium sp. BK538. Next base: position 56,961 of record NZ_JACIFT010000024.1, on the reverse strand, counting down.
ACGGCTGCGCATTGCGCAGTCGCCGGAAGGACGTCGTATTTTCCCGCGCATGACCGTCATGGAGAATCTCCAGATGGGTGCCGGCCTCGACAACCTGAAATACTTCAGCGAGGACGTCGAGAAGGTCTTCGCGATGTTCCCGCGCCTCAAGGAGCGCCAGGCCCAGCGCGGTGGCACACTTTCGGGCGGCGAGCAGCAGATGCTTTCGATCGGCCGCGCGCTGATGGCGCGTCCGAAGCTGCTGCTGCTGGACGAGCCGTCGCTTGGTCTTGCGCCGCTGATCGTCAAGGGCATTTTCGAGGCGATCAAGAAGTTGAACAAGGAAGAAGGGCTGACCGTCTTCCTCGTGGAGCAGAATGCCTTCGCAGCACTGCGCTTGTCGGACCGTGCCTATGTCATGGTCAACGGCAAGGTCACGATGAGCGGTTCCGGTGCGGAGCTGCTCGCCAATCCGGAAGTGCGTGCCGCCTATCTCGAAGGCGGACGGCATTGAGCATGACGAAGGGGAGACTTTGATATGCAGGGACTTTTCTTTGAAGGCGATACGGGCGTGCGCAGCGCCATTCGGCTTTTTGTCGTGCTGATTGGATTCTGGACGGCGTGGCGGGCCGGCAGAGCCGCGGCCGAGAGCTGGAGCGGCTATCCGCTGGTGATCGTCTATACGGTTCTGCTCGCCGGCGCGATGCAATTCCTGCATCACGCGCTGTTTAATGGACCAGTTCTCAGTCTCTTTTACTATGTGATCGACCTGGTCCTGCTTCTGATCTTCTCAACGGCCGGCTATCGCTATCGCCGGACCAACCAGATGGTCAACAACTACTACTGGCTATACGAAAAGACGTCCCCCTTCTCCTGGAAGGCAAAACATTGACAGCCGGTTGAATCTAGGGACAGATTGCCCCTCGGAGTAGAACAAGTTTCCTGGCGCAGTAAGGTGGGTAATGCGCTGGGTAGTGGAACGGAACCCGCTAGAAAATTGGGAGTAACAAAATGAAAAAGTCTCTCCTGTCGGCTGTAGCTCTGACGGCGATGGTCGCCTTCAGCGGCAACGCATGGGCCGACATCATCGTTGGCGTTGCTGGTCCGCTGACCGGCCCGAACGCTGCGTTCGGCGCTCAGCTCCAGAAGGGCGCAGAGCAGGCGGCCGCTGACATCAACGCGGCTGGCGGCATCAACGGCGAGCAGGTCAAGATCGTGCTCGGCGACGACGTCTCCGACCCGAAGCAGGGCATCTCGGTTGCGAACAAGTTCGCTGCTGACGGCGTCAAGTTCGTTATCGGCCACTTCAACTCGGGCGTTTCGATCCCGGCTTCCGAAGTCTACGCTGAAAACGGTATCCTCGAAATCACCCCGGCCGCTACGAACCCGAAGTTCACCGAGCGCGGTCTCTGGAACACGTTCCGTACTTGCGGCCGTGACGACCAGCAGGGCGCAATTGCCGGCAAGTATCTCGCCGACCACTTCAAGGACGCCAAGATCGCAGTCGTCCACGACAAGACGCCTTACGGCCAGGGTCTCGCTGACGAAACCAAGAAGTCTCTGAACGCTGCTGGCGTTACCGAAGCCATCTATGAAGGCATTAACGTTGGTGACAAGGATTTCTCGGCCCTGATCGCCAAGATGAAGGAAGCCGGCGTTTCGATCATCTATTGGGGTGGTCTCCACACCGAAGCTGGTTTGATCATCCGCCAGGCAGCCGACCAGGGCCTCAAGGCCACCCTGGTGTCCGGTGACGGTATCGTTTCGAACGAACTGGCATCGATTGCTGGCGACGCAGTCGCCGGTACGCTGAACACCTTCGGTCCCGATCCGACGCTGAACCCGGCCAACAAGGACCTCGTTGCGAAGTTCAAGGCCGCTGGCTTCAACCCGGAAGCTTACACGCTCTACTCCTATGCCGCGCTGCAGTCGATCGCTGGCGGTGCCAAGGCTGCCGGTTCGACGGACTCAGAAGCCGTTGCCGCTGCAATGAAGGCAAAGGGCCCGTTCCCGACCGTTCTCGGCGATATGTCCTTCGACGAAAAGGGCGACCCGAAGCTTCCCGGCTACATCATGTACGAGTGGAAGAAGGGTCCGGACGGCAAGTACAGCTACTTCCCGCAGGACGCCAAGTAAGGGGTCAGACCCACTTTGGTGCGGTTTCAGGAAGCCCGGTCGCAAGACCGGGCTTCTTCCGTTTGGCCCCTCGGTCTTTTTGCGCTACTGGCTAGAAAGCCAATCACAGCATCCGGAAGAAGTCACCATGTCCAAGCCACGCATTCTGGTCACGCGCCGCTGGCCCGCAGCGGTCGAACGCATTCTCTTTGACCGTTTTGATACAACGCTGAATCTGGATGACGTCGCCATGAGCGGGCAGGCGTTGAGCGAAGCGCTGGCAGAGTACGATGCGGTTCTGCCTACTGTCTCCGACCGATTGCCGGCGGCTGTCTTCGACGGTGCGATGCCGCGTGCGCGCATACTCGGCAATTTCGGGGTCGGCTACAATCATATCGACACCAACGCAGCCAAGGATCGCGGGATCGTGGTGACAAACACGCCCGGCGTGCTGACGGACTGCACGGCTGACATCGCCATGCTGTTGCTGCTGACGGTCGCCCGGCGGGGTGGTGAGGGCGAGCGGCAGGTGCGTTCCGGTGAGTGGGCCGGTTGGTGCCCGACACACATGATCGGAACGAAGGTCACCGGCAAAACGGTCGGCATTATCGGCTTCGGACGTATCGGCAAGGCGTTCGCACAGCGCTGTCATTTCGGTTTCGGCATGGACGTGGTCTTCTACAACAGGTCACCAGTCGATCCTGCTGAAGCAGCGCGCCACGGCGCGCGGCAATTGCAAACGGTCGAGGACGTATTGGCGCTATCCGATTTCGTTTCCCTGCATTGCCCCGGCGGCGCGGAAAACCGGCACCTGATGAATGCTGCGCGGCTTGCGACGATGAAGCCGGGCGCGTTCCTGATCAATACGGCGCGTGGCGATGTCGTCGATGAGGCCGCGTTGATTGCGGCTCTGCAGGACGGTGTCATCCGCGGTGCGGGGCTCGACGTCTACGCGGCCGAGCCAAACGTGCCTGATGCGCTAAGAGCCATGGAGAATGTCGTTCTACTGCCTCATCTCGGGAGCGCAACGGAGGAAACCCGTACGGCGATGGGGATGAAGGTGGTGGATAACGTAACCGCCTTCTTCGAGGGAAGGTCGCCGCCGGATCGCGTTGTTTGAGCTGTCGGCTCGATCTGCCGGATGGTGGGATCAGGTCTCGTGCAGGACATGAGCGGCCTTGACGGCGGCGGAGGCGCGGTTTTCGACGCCGAGCTTCACATAGATCTGTTCGAGATGCTTGTTTACGGTGCGCGCCGACAGGCCGAGAATCTCGCCGATATCGCGGTTGGCCTTGCCCTTCGCAATCCACAACAACACTTCGGATTCTCTCTGTGTTAGCGAGAAATGCCGGCGCAGCACCTCGTCATCGGCGCGCGCATTGTTTGCCGTCAGGCGAAACAGATATTCGTCAGCACCGATCGCGCCCAAAAAGGCAAGCTGAAGCACCTCCTTGCCGGCATGCGAAAGCGAGATCGCGCCGTCGCGAGCTGAGGCCGGGCGGGTTTTCATCCACTCGGCAATCTTAGTGACCACCGTGTCCATGGCGTCGTCTCTGTCCATTGCAGCGTTGACGAGGCGTGTTGCCTGTGGCGTCGACCAGTGAATGTCGCCGTCGCCCTTGACCGCAAGCAAATGCCGGCCGGCAGCGTCCAGCGCAACGCGCGCGCTCTGTGTCGAACGTGCGTTGCGCAGGTGGACACCGATCCGCGCTCGCAGCTCGTCGATATTGATCGGCTTCGTCAGGTAGTCGACGCCTCCGGATTCAAGAGCGCGAACGACATGCTCGGTTTCCGTCAGACCGGTCATGAAGATGACCGGTATCTGGCTGATTGCCGGGTTCGATTTGAGTTTCCTGCAAGTCTCAAAGCCGTCCATAGATGGCATGACCGCATCCAGGAGAATGAGGTCTGGGGTAATGCGCTCCACAATATTCAGCGCAGCCGAGCCCGATGTGGCGATCAGTACGGAGAAGCCGGACTGCTCCAGAGCATCGGTCAGGAACCCCAATGCTTCCGGCGAGTCATCCACCAGCAAAACGATATCGCGCGGGAGCTCAGCCAAGGGTTTCTACCTTCTCATCAAAACGGTGGAGGAAGTTCATGAGGCCATTCAGATCGAATGAGGCCGCATAGGAACGAAGCTCCTCTGTAAATGGCTGATTTGCCTCATCCTTGGCAAGGTCGGTGAGCTTTGCTTCGATGCCTCTGATGTAGCCGATCTCGGCGAGCCGCAACAATTCCTGGACGTGTGCAGGCCCCGGGCTGACCAACGGTTGTTCGCGCTTGACAGCGGGTGGCTGGACGTCCTCCGCATAGAGCCATTTCAAGCCGAGATGGAGCGCAAGCTTGTCCCGCAGCTGCCTGATGTCGACGGGTTTTCCGATCGCATCGTCGTGGCTGTCGTCACTGTCGCGGTGAGCTGCAGCGTCGCCGATATTGGCGGACAGCATGACGATCGGAGCGGTTTGTCCATTGGCACGCAGGCGAGAAACGAGTTGCCAGCCATTCATGCCGGGCATCGAGATGTCGACGAGGAACAGATCGGGCTGAATGCCTTCGATCAAGGTTAGGCAGTCCGCCCCGCTCGCCGCCGTCAGGACGATGAAATCAAGTGGGGCAAGCACCTCGCGCATCATTTCGCGGTGATCCTCGTTATCGTCCACGACGACGATCGTGCGTCGAGGGCCGTTGTAACTGACGATCTTTTTTTCCTGCGGCGGGACGACCATTTCGCGAAGGACCGCTGAAAGCATGAGCCGAACCCGGAACACGGTTCCATGATCCTTCTCGCTGCTCACCGAGATTTCGCCGCCGAGCGTGTTGGTCAGCAGTTGCGTGATTGTCAGGCCAAGACCGAGGCCTGGCATCGGCCGGATGCTGTCGGCTTCTCCACGCTGGAACGGCTCGTAGATGCGGGTCAGATCCTTCTCGGCGATGCCGCGCCCGGTGTCGGTGACGGTGAAGGTCGCGACTTGGCTGCGATAGCCGACGTCGAAGGTGACGCTGCCTTCGTCCGTGAACTTGATGGCATTGGAAAGCAGGTTGACCAGAATCTGGCGCAGCCGCTTTTCGTCGGTGCGCACGAAATGGGGCAGGGCGGGCGAGCGGTCGTGATGGAAGGTCAGTCCCTTGGCTTGCGCCTGCGGGCGGAACATGTCGACGACCTGATCCAGGAAATCCTGGATGTTGATCTCATTGGAATAGACCTGCAGACGCCCGGCTTCGATCTTGGAAATATCGAGGAGGCCATCGATGAGGCCGGACAGATGTTCCGCGCTGCGGCGGATGACCTTGATCGAGGACTGGCGTGGAGCCGGGATCGTTTCGTCGCGCTCGAGAATCTGCGCGTAGCCGAGCACCGCGTTCAGGGGCGTGCGCAGTTCATGACTGAGACCGACCACATAGCGGCTCTTGGCCCGGTTGGCCGCCTCCGCCGTCTCCTTTGCGGTCTGCAAGGCGGCGTCAGTCTTCTTGTGGGCAGCGATTTCCTTCAACAGCAGCGTGTTTTGGCGGGACGACTCCTCTTCGGCTACCACGCGGCTGTCGTGCGCCAGGACATAGAACCAGCAGACGACGCCCGCAATCACGGCAAAGACGAAGAAGACGACGAGGATCGTTCCGTTGACGACCTCGGCGGTCTCCGGGGACGCTGAGGAAACCTGATGGGCGATCATCGCGAGGATGACGCCGACGGCCGTCAGCGCCAGCACGACGGCAATGCCGTAGCGACCGAGGCGGGTGGTCAGCTTCTCGACCACGGTTTCCGGCAGCACTGCCTTGGCGACCGTGCCGATCTGCGCGTTGAAGTGCGCCTTCGGCTTGCACATATCGTGGCAGCGGCTGTCGAGCGAACAGCAGAGCGAGCAGATCGGCGCCGCATAGGCCGGGCACCAGGCCATGTCTTCCGGCTCGAAGGGATGCTCGCAGACGGAGCAGGTGATGTTGGTGAGGTTCTTCCAGCTGTGGCGCGGCTTGCGGGCCAGATAGAACTGGCCTCTTGTCCCCCAGGCAATCAAGGGCGAAGCGATCAGCGCGACGACAAGTGTGATGTAGGGCGCCAGCGATGCGGCGATGGAGCCGAACACACCGAAATGCGCGATTAGCGCAATGCTAGCCGACAGCGTCATTGCGCCGAGGCCAACCGGGTTGATGTCGTAGAGGTGGGCGCGCTTGAATTCGATGCCGGCAGGGGCCAGGCCGAGCGGTTTGTTGATGAAGAGATCGGCCGAGATCGTGCAGAGCCAGGCCATGGCGATGATCGAGAAGATGCCGAGCGTTTCCTCGAGCAGCTTGTAGATGCCGAGTTCCATCAGCAGAAGGGCGATCGCGACGTTGAAGACGAGCCAGATGACGCGACCGGGATGGCTATGCGTGAGGCGGGAGAAGAAGTTCGACCAGGCGAGCGACCCCGCATAGGCGTTCATCACATTGATCTTCAACTGCGAGACCACCACGAAGGCCGCCATCAGCAAAAGCGCGGCATTGTGCCAGGGGATCATGTAACCGAAGGCCGTCAGGTACATCTGGGCCGGATCGGCGGCACGATCGACCGGCACGCCCGAAGCGAAGGTGAGTACGACGAGGAAGGAGCCCGCTAGCAGCTTCGGCGCCCCGATAATCACCCAGCCGGGACCGGCCAGAAACACCGCGAGCCGGTGGCGCCAGTTGCGCTGCTTTTCCGGCGGCAGAAAGCGCAGGAAGTCGGCCTGTTCGCCGATCTGCGACATCAGCGCCAGGATGACGGCCGAGGCGGCACCGAACTCGACGAGATCGAACGGTGCTACGGTGCCCGGCGGCCCGGAAGCATGGCGGATACCGGCAAAGGCACGCCAGAGATCGAACTTCTCCCAATCCATCACGGCGATGAAGAGGAAGGGCAAAATGTTGAGGACGATCCAGAAAGGCTGAGTAAGCAATTGGAACCGGCTGATCAGTCGGACGCCGTGCGTGACCAGCGGAATGACCATGACGGCGCTGATGATGTAACCGATCCATAACGGGATTCCGAGCGTCAGCTCCAGCGCGCCGGACATGATCGATGCCTCGATCGCAAACAGCATGAAGGTGAAGCTGGCATAGATCAGGGATGTGACCGTCGAGCCGATATAGCCGAAGCTTGCGCCGCGGGTGAGCAGATCGATATCGACGCCGTGGCGGATCGCATAGCGGCTGATCGGCAGGCCGATGGCGAGCATGGCGATGCTAGCGACGACAATGGCGAAAAAGGCGTTGGTCGTACCGTAAGAAAGGGTGATCGCACCGCCGATCGCTTCCAGCGCCAGGAAAGAGATGGCGCCGATCGCCGTCTGCGAGATGCGCTGCGACGAGAACTGCCGGGCGCTCTTTGCGGTAAAGCGCAGCGCGTAGTCTTCCAGCGTCTGGTTCGCCACCCAGCGATTGTATTCGCGCCTGACCGGAATGATGCGTTGCCGCGCTGCCATGCCTTGGTGCCAGCCCCTTTGTTCCCCTTGTCATGCGTTCGTAACACGGAACGACACGAGGCTTAAGAGTGCGGTGCAGCGCAAAACTGCACATTTCGCCCCGTCCACTACGTCATATTACGTATACGCTTTCGCAGTGCAGCACCGGATAGTCCCTTAAGCAACAGTTAACTGCCGTTTCGGCCTGTTGTCCAACAAGAAGAGGGGATCAACCAGATGAATCTCAAGTCCTATATCACGGGCGCCGCACTCGGCGCCGTCCTGTCGGCCACGGCCGCTTTCCATGGAGCCGTTGCGGCTGACGACACCATCAAGGTCGGCGTTCTGCATTCGCTGTCCGGCACGATGGCGATCTCCGAAACGACGCTGAAGGACGCCATGCTGATGCTCATCGACGAGCAGAACAAGAAGGGCGGCCTTCTCGGCAAGAAGCTCGAAGCTGTCGTCGTCGACCCGGCTTCCGACTGGCCGCTGTTTGCCGAAAAGGCACGCGAACTGATCGAAAAGGACAAGGTTGCGGCCGTCTTCGGTTGCTGGACGTCCTCGTCGCGCAAGTCGGTTCTGCCTGTATTCGAAGAGCTCAACTCGATCCTCTTCTACCCAGTCCAGTATGAAGGCGAAGAGTCTTCGCGCAACATATTCTACACGGGTGCTGCTCCGAACCAGCAGGCGATCCCTGCGGTCGACTACCTGATGGAAAAGGAAGGCGTTAAGCGCTTCGTTCTCGAAGGCACCGACTACGTCTATCCGCGCACGACGAACAAGATTCTGGAAGCCTATCTCGAATCCAAGGGTATTCCGAAGGAAGACATCATCATCAACTACACGCCGTTCGGCTTCTCCGATTGGCAGACGGAAGTGAAGAAGATCAAGGAATTCGGTTCCGCTGGCAAGAAGACGGCTGTGGTCTCGACCATCAACGGTGACGCGAACGTTCCGTTCTACAAGGAACTCGGCAACCAGGGCATCAAGGCAACCGATATCCCGGTCGTCGCCTTCTCGGTCGGTGAAGAAGAGCTTGCCGGTCTCGACACCAAGCCGCTTGTCGGCCACCTCGCTGCTTGGAACTACTTCGAGTCGGTCGAAAGCCCGGCCAACAAGAAGTTTATCAAGCAGTGGCACGAGTTCACCAAGAACGACAAGCGCGTGACGAACGACCCGATGGAAGCCGCCTATATCGGCTTCAACGCCTGGGTTAAGGCTGTTCAGGCTGCCGGCACGACCGACACGGATAAGGTTCTCGACACGATCATCGGCACCACCGTTCCGAACCTGTCGGGCGGGTATGCGACCGTTATGCCGAACCACCACATCACGAAGCCGGTGCTGATCGGCGAAATCCAGGGCGACGGCCAGTTCGAAATCGTTCAGCAGACCCCGGCGGTCGTCGGCGACGAATGGTCCGACTACCTGCCCGACTCCAAGGACCTGATCTCCGATTGGCGCAAGCCAATGAACTGCGGCAACTTCAATGTTGCCTCGGGCAAGTGCGGCGGCAAGGGCTCCTGAGTGCGTTCCACCCCGTCACTCTGACGCCTGAAGACTTCCGCCCGGTCTCTCCTGTCCGGGCGGAAGGTCCATCTCCGAAGCGCAGCCTTGATGCTTCGGACGGCGCCGGTTCCACGGTTAGGATCGATGCCGATTTGAAGGCTTAATTTTCTCGCTTGCGCCGGAAGGCCAACGATAACCGAGGCAACAAAGCCGATGTATCGCGCCATCAAGATTTTGCTTTTGACCCTATGCCTGGCAGTGCCGGCTTTTGCGACTGCGCTCAAAGCGCAGGAAGATATTCATCCGCTTATCGATGCGCTTGGCGTCGGCGATTTCCCTGAGCGCGAAGCCGCGATCAAGGCACTGGTCGCCTCCAAGGACCCGCGTGTCGGTGAGATTCTGCAGCTGCTGAGCGACGGCCAGCTTTACGTGAATTCCGAGACCGGCGGCCCTGTGCTGGTGCAGGGCGGCGCAGAGGATGAGCCGACCTACGCCGACCCGATTTCCGGTGAGGTCGTCTCCGACGTCGATCCGGATTATATGTCCAAGGTCAAGATCAACAATTCGTTGCGCACGGTGATTGCCACCGCTACGAGCCAGCTGACGCTGCTGAGCCCGGATCGCGGCGCGCGGCTTGCGGCGGCTCAGGGATTGCTCAAGGACGCCGATCCAGCAAACCTTGATCTTCTCACCTCGGCGCTGGCCGAAGAGAAGGACGCCGAAGTTAGGAATGCGATGGAAGCGGCGCGCGCCGTTATGGTGGCGAAGAGCGACGTCAGCGCCGAAGAGAAAAAGGCTGCGATCGATACGGTCGCGGCGCGCGGTGGGCGCGATGCGCTGACCATCCTGAATTCGGCGATGGCAACCGCGCCTGACGAACTGAAGGGCGCCATCCAGACCCATATCAATGCGATCAACCGCAGCCTCGCCCTTTGGGATGTCGGGCAGAATGTATGGTACGGGTTGTCGCTCGGGTCGGTGTTGCTGCTCGCGGCGATCGGCCTTGCCATCACCTTCGGCGTCATGGGCGTCATCAACATGGCGCACGGCGAAATGGTGATGATCGGTGCCTACACGACCTACGTCGTGCAGGAGTACATCAGCTCCGCATTTCCGCAACTTGGAAACTACTCGCTGGCCTTCTCCGTTCCCGCGGCCTTCCTCTTCACTGGCTTCGTCGGCCTCGTCATCGAGCGCGTCGTCATCCGCTATCTCTACGGCCGCCCGCTCGAAACGCTGCTCGCCACCTGGGGCGTGTCGCTGATCCTGCAGCAGGCGGTGCGGACAATCTTCGGCCCGACCAACCGCGAGGTGCGCAATCCGAGCTGGATGTCCGGCGCATTCGAACTGGGCGGTCTCTCGATCACCTGGAATCGTCTCTGGATCATCGTCTTCTCGATGGTGGTGTTCTTTGCGCTGCTTGTTCTCTTGAAGCGCTCGGCATTCGGATTGCAGATGCGCGCGGTTACTCAGAACCGCCGCATGGCGTCGTCGATGGGCATCCGTACCGGTTGGGTCGACGCATTTACCTTTGCGCTGGGTTCCGGCATTGCCGGCATCGCGGGCGTCGCACTCTCGCAGATCGACAACGTGTCGCCGAACCTCGGCCAGAGCTACATCATCGACAGCTTCATGGTCGTGGTCTTCGGCGGAGTCGGCAATCTCTGGGGCACGCTTGTCGGTGCCCTGTCGCTCGGCGTCCTCAACAAGTTCCTCGAGCCCTTCGCTGGCGCCGTGCTCGGCAAGATCCTGGTGCTCGTTCTCATCATTCTCTTCATCCAGAAGCGTCCGCGCGGGCTCTTCGCACTTAAAGGAAGGGCGGTGGAAGCATGATTACGGCCTTCCTGCTCCGGTCTCTCGACCGCAAGATCATCGCTGCGATCGTCATTCTGCTCGCGGTCGCCGTGCTGGTGCCCGTGCTCAACCTGATGACCGCACCGACCAACCGCCTGCATATCCCGACCTACATCATGGCGCTGTTTGGCAAATACCTGACCTATGCGCTGCTGGCACTGGCGCTCGACCTGGTCTGGGGCTTCTGCGGAATCCTCTCGCTTGGGCACGGTGCTTTCTTCGCGCTCGGCGGCTATGCGATGGGCATGTATCTGATGCGGCAGATCGGCTCGCGCGGCGTCTACGGTGACCCTGTTCTGCCCGATTTCATGGTGTTCCTGAACTGGAAGGAACTGCCTTGGTTCTGGTACGGCTTCGACAAGTTCTGGTTCGCAGCGCTGATGGTTCTGCTGGTGCCCGGCCTGCTTGCCTTCGTCTTCGGTTGGTTTGCGTTCCGCTCGCGCGTCAACGGTGTCTATCTCTCGATCATTACGCAGGCGATGACCTACGCGCTGCTGCTTGCCTTCTTCCGCAACGACATGGGCTTCGGCGGCAACAACGGCATGACCGACTTCAAGGAGATTGTCGGTTACAGCGTGCAGGCCGATGGCACGCGCGCAGCGCTCTTTGCTGCGACCGCCATCTTGCTGGCGTTGTCGCTCTTGATCGCCTCCGCCATCGTGCGCTCGAAGTTTGGCAAGGTGCTTGTCGGCGTACGCGATGCGGAAAGCCGTACGCGCTTTCTCGGCTACCGCGTCGAACACTTCAAGCTCTTCACCTTCGTCGTCTCGGCGATGATGGCCGGCATCGCCGGGGCGCTCTATGTGCCGCAGGTCGGGATTATCAACCCTGGCGAATTTGCTCCTGCCAACTCGATCGAGGTTGTCATCTGGACGGCGGTCGGTGGACGTTCGACGCTGATTGGCCCGATCATTGGCGCCATTCTCGTCAACGGCGGCAAAACCATCTTTACCGGCCTGTTTCCGGAATTCTGGCTGTTCGCGCTTGGCGGTCTCTTCGTGCTCGTCACGCTGTTCCTGCCGAAGGGCATCGTCGGCACGATCGGCCAGTATCTGTCACGCCGCAAGCCGAATATGGAGGCCACACCGCCCGCGCTTCAGGAAGAGGGCGTCGACGCAAAAATCCAGCCGGCGGAGTGAGCGATCATGATCCCTGATGTCAAACCAAACAGCGTTCTCTATCTCAACAACGTCTCGGTTTCCTTCGACGGCTTCAAGGCGCTGAATTCGCTCTCGATCGTCATCGAACCCGGCGAACTGCGCGCCATCATCGGCCCGAACGGCGCCGGCAAGACGACGATGATGGACATCATCACCGGCAAGACCCGACCGGACGAAGGCGAAGTGTACTTCAACGGCGACGTGGACCTGACGAAGAGAGACGAGGCCGACATCGCCCAGCTCGGGATCGGCCGCAAGTTTCAGAAGCCGACGGTCTTCGAAAGCCACACGGTATGGGACAATCTGGAACTGGCGCTGAACCGCAAGCGCGGCGTCTTTGCGACGCTGTTCTATCGGCTCTCCGCCGACGACAAGGCACGTATCGAGGAGATCCTTGAAACGGTGCGGCTGACGCATCGGCGTGACGAGCTGGCTGCCAATCTCTCGCACGGCCAGAAGCAGTGGCTGGAGATCGGCATGCTTCTGGCGCAGGAGCCGAAGCTGCTCCTGGTCGACGAGCCGGTCGCCGGCATGACGGACGCCGAGACAACGGAAACCGCGATCCTGCTCAAGGAGATTGCCAAGACGCGCTCGGTGGTCGTCGTCGAGCACGACATGGGCTTCATTCGCGAACTGGGCGTCAAGGTGACCTGCCTTGCGGAAGGTTCTGTGCTGGCCGAAGGGTCGATCGATTTCGTAAGCTCCGATCCGAAGGTGATCGAGAATTATCTGGGGCGGTGAGATGCTGACAGTCGAGAATGCAAACCTTCACTACGGCGCGGCACAGGCGTTGCGCGGCATCTCCATCAAGGCTGACATGGGCAAGATCACTTGCGTGCTGGGGCGTAACGGCGTGGGCAAGAGCTCTCTTCTCCGCGCCGTTACCGGCCAGCATCCGCTGTCGGCTGGCAGTGTCAGCTTCAACGACGTGAAGCTGAACGGACTGCCGCCATTTGCCCGCGCCAAGCAGGGCATCGGCTATGTGCCTCAGGGCCGCGAGATCTTTCCCTTGCTGACGGTCAAGGAAAACCTCGAGACCGGCTTTGCGCCGCTGGGGCGCCGGGACCGTTCCATCCCTGATGATATTTTCAGCCTGTTTCCGGTGCTGCAGTCGATGCTCGGGCGGCGCGGCGGCGATTTGTCGGGCGGACAGCAGCAGCAACTGGCGATCGGCCGGGCGATGGTGACGCGGCCGAAGATCCTCGTGCTCGACGAGCCGACCGAAGGCATCCAGCCGTCGATCATCAAGGATATCGGCCGGGCGATCCGCTATCTGCGCGACAGCACCGGCATGGCGATCCTGCTGGTCGAGCAGTATCTCGATTTCTGCCGCGAGCTCGCCGACTATGTCTACATCATGGATCGCGGTGAGATCGTTCATGAGGGGTTTGCCGAAACGCTTGATACACCGGAAGCGCGTCGTCATCTGACAGTCTGATCCTGCGGCAATCCATTGGGCAGATGCTGCTTTCTTCGGCAATTCCTGAGTGCGTCGAAGCTGCTGGTCCGAAGGCGCGGAACGCATGGGCGCGGCACAGGAATTGCTTGCTTTCGGCAGGTTACCGACTTCAATGAAAACGGCTGGGGTCAACCGGCGGTGCACTGGAAAGGGATGGAATGACGAACCGGGCGGTAGCCACGAGACCGCAAAGAGCCGAGGGGTGCGGGCATCTGGCTGCAAAGACGCTCGACGGGCGCACGCGCCTGCAGGAGCTTTATCAGGAGGGAGCGGCAAAAATCCGCCTTCCCGATACATTCGATTCCTCCATGGAGGCTGTCATCATCAATACGGCAGGCGGCCTCACCGGCGGCGACCGGATGAGCTGGAACGTAAATGCCGGTCCAAGCACGCGCATCGACGTCACCACCCAGGCCTGCGAGAAGATTTACAAGGCGTCAGCGGGAACGGCCGAGGTCAACACCAGCATTTCTGTTGGCGCCAACGCTCGGCTGGACTGGCTGCCGCAGGAAACCATTCTGTTCGATCGCTCGTCGCTGTTTCGAAGACTCGACGTCGATCTCGATGATGATGCCGAATTCCTGGCCGTCGAAGCGATCCTGCTTGGCCGCAAGGCGATGGGGGAGGCGGTGGACACCGGCCTCTTTCGCGACCGCTGGCGTATCCGCAAGGCAGGCCGACTCTGCCACGCGGAAGACCTGCAATTGCAGGGGAGTGTCGCATCGCTTGCCTGTGCGGATGCTGTGCTCGGTGGCAAGGTCGCGTTTGCGACGGTGCTCTATGTCGGGCCGCGTGCGGAAGCTTATCTCAGCGCAGTGCGTCCCTTGCTCGAAGATCATATGGGCGGCGCCAGCAGCTGGGCCGGCAAGCTCGTCGTGCGTCTTTCGGCGCCCGACGGTTTCGCCTTGAGAAAAATCCTAATCCCGATCATTTCGACCTTGCGCAATGGAGCGCCGGTACCGAAAGTCTGGAATCTCTAGAACCGGATGATTGCAGGTTCTCCGACCTGAAATCTGAATCCGGTTCTAAATTAAGAAGTAGAGCATGATGTCGTCCGAAAACCGCTTCAGACTTTTCGGCATCATGCACTGACCAAGCAGATGGATGCACGATGAACCTCACACCGAGAGAAAAAGACAAGCTGTTGATTTCGATGGCGGCCATGGTCGCGCGGCGGCGGTTGGAGCGGGGCGTCAAGCTCAACCACCCGGAAGCGATCGCGCTGATCACCGATTTCGTCGTCGAAGGCGCGCGTGATGGTCGCCCGGTCGCGGAACTGATGGAAGCCGGCGCCCATGTCATCGGCCGTCACCAGGTCATGGAAGGCATCGCCGAGATGATCCACGACGTGCAGGTCGAGGCGACTTTTCCCGATGGCACCAAGCTCGTGACGGTCCACGAGCCGATCCGCTGAGGTTCACATGCTGGAGCTGCGCCCCAATTGCGAATGCTGCGACAAGGATCTGCCGCCTGACAGTTCCGAGGCGATGATCTGCACCTTCGAATGCACATTCTGCACCGATTGTATCGCCGATGTCCTCGGCGATGTCTGCCCGAATTGCGGCGGCGAGCTCGTGCGCCGCCCGGTGCGCCCGGCGGCCAAGCTTGCCAAATACCCCGCCTCGACAAAGCGCGTTCTGAAGGCCGATGGCTGTATGCCCATCAAGGCCACGTGAGGAGAAAATCATGATCCCAGGAGAAATCATTGCCGCAAGCGGCGAGATCGAGCTGAACGTCGGTGCGCCGACGGTAACGCTCGAGGTCTCGAACACCGGCGATCGCCCGGTGCAGGTTGGCAGCCACTATCATTTCGCGGAAACGAATGCGGGCCTGTCCTTCGAGCGGGAGAAAGCGCACGGCATGCGACTTGATATCCCGGCAGGCACTGCCGTGCGCTTCGAGCCCGGCCAGACGCGATCGGTAACGCTGATCCCGCTTTCCGGCAAGCGCGAGGTCTATGGTTTCCGCCAGCTCGTGATGGGCAAGCTCTAAAGTGGCCCGGGAGGAAACGATGCGCGCGAGCTTGCATCTTCTGGCGGCCGGCGTTGCGATGTTCATCGCCTTCGGCGCCAGTGCCGAAGATCTGGACTGCAAAAATCCCGTCACGCAGGCCGACATGACCGCTTGTGAGCAGGTGCGTCAGGAAACCGCCGACAAGGCGCTGAACGCCCAATACAAGATTACGCGCGCGGCGCTTGCTACGCTCGACAAGGATCTCGGCGCCGATAGCGGTGCCGAGAAGGCGCTTGTAAAGGCACAGCGGGCGTGGGTCGATTTTCGCGATGCGGAGTGCGAGGCGGCAGGCTTCCAGGCGCGCGGCGGCACGATGGAGCCGATGCTGGTCGCCGGCTGCATCGCCGAGTTGACGGACGAACGCACCAAGCAGCTCAAGGAACTTGCAGAAACGATGGGCAACTGAGGTGGTTGGCAGGATCATGATCGTCGGCAACGGAGAGATCGGAGCAGAAGCGGCGGCCGCGGTGGTGGATGCCGCATTCGTGATCCGCTTCAACGAATGCCGGTCCTATGAGGCGAGCCCGGGCCGCACCGATGTCGTCGCGATCTGCAATACGGGGCGGCCAGCAAAGGCAATGCTCGGCTCCGATGCGTGGCGGGAACATCCCGGCGTGCGGGAAGCGGCGGCGATCTGGAGCGTGCGCGATCCGGAGAAATTCGCGGAGCTGCGTGCGCCACTTGCCGTATCGCATCCCGAGCTGGATGATTTCTGCGACGATTACACGAGTCAATTCAATGCGTTCTGCACGGCCGTTGGAAAGGCGCATGTGGTCGTTGATAAAGTGATTCATGAGGCCGTCGACACGGCGCTCGCGGCTTACCACCCGGCGCCTTACGTCGTGCCGAGCAGCGGCATGATCGTGATCGCTGAAGTGATGAACAGATTTCCCGAGGCGGCCATCGATCTCGCGGGCTTCGGCCACGCGGGTTGGGAATGGCACCCCTTTGCTGCCGAACGGCAGCTTGTCGACAGTTATGTCGCCGCCGGCCGCGTCACGCGGCTGCCGGCGAGCACGTCCCTTTCTTCCTCCCAAGGAGCCTGACATATGCCTTACAAGATTTCCCGCGCCGCCTATGCCAGCATGTTCGGCCCGACCACCGGCGACAAGGTGCGTCTTGCCGATACGGAGCTCTTCATCGAGATCGAGAAGGACTTCACCAGCTATGGCGAAGAGGTGAAGTTCGGCGGCGGCAAGGTTATCCGTGATGGCATGGGGCAGAGCCAGGCAACGCGGGCGCAGGGTGCCGTCGATACCGTTATCACCAATGCCGTGGTTATCGATCACTCCGGCATCTACAAGGCCGATATCGGGCTCAAGAACGGCCGTATCGCGGCGATCGGGAAGGCGGGTAATCCCGATACCCAGCCGGGCGTCAACATCATCGTCGGTCCCTCGACCGAGGCCATCGCGGGCGAAGGCAAGATCATCACGGCCGGCGGCATGGACGCGCATATCCACTACATCTGCCCGCAGCAGATCGAAGAAGCGCTGATGTCCGGCGTCACCTGCATGCTGGGCGGCGGCACGGGCCCCGCACATGGCACGCTGGCCACCACCTGCACCGGCGCCTGGCATATCGAGCGGATGATCGAGAGCTTCGACGGCTTTCCGATGAACCTCGCGCTTGCCGGCAAGGGCAACGCCTCGCTGCCGGCGGCGCTCGAGGAAATGGTGCTGGCCGGCGCGTCGTCGCTAAAGCTGCACGAAGATTGGGGCACGACGCCGGCGGCGATTGACTGCTGCCTTTCGGTCGCCGACGAATACGACATCCAGGTGATGATCCATACCGATACGCTGAACGAAAGCGGCTTCGTGGAGGATACGATCGGCGCTATCAAGGGCCGCACAATCCACGCCTTCCACACGGAGGGCGCGGGCGGCGGACATGCGCCTGATATCATCAAGATCTGTGGCCAGTCGAACGTCATTCCGTCGTCGACCAATCCGACCCGGCCCTATACCGTCAACACGGTTGCCGAGCATCTCGACATGCTGATGGTCTGCCATCACCTGTCGCCGTCGATCCCGGAAGATATCGCCTTCGCCGAAAGCCGCATCCGCAAGGAGACGATCGCCGCTGAAGATATTCTTCACGATATTGGCGCCTTCTCGATCATCTCGTCCGACAGCCAGGCCATGGGCCGCGTCGGCGAGGTAGCGATCCGCACCTGGCAGACGGCCGACAAGATGAAGCGTCAGCGCGGACGCCTCAAGGAAGAGACGGGCGAGAACGACAACTTCCGCGTTCGCCGCTACATTGCGAAATACACCATCAACCCTGCGATCGCCCAGGGCCTCAGCCACGAGATCGGTTCGGTCGAAGTGGGCAAGCGCGCCGATCTGGTCCTGTGGAACCCTGCCTTCTTCGGCGTCAAGCCGGAGATGGTATTGCTCGGCGGTTCGATCGCGGCAGCTCCGATGGGCGATCCGAACGCTTCGATCCCGACGCCGCAGCCGATGCACTACCGGCCGATGTTTGCCGCCCACGGCAAGCTGCGCACCAATTCGTCGGTAACCTTCGTTTCGCAGGCGTCGCTCGACGCCGGTCTGAAGAGCCGTCTCGGCGTCGCCAAGAATCTCGTCGCGGTGAAGAACACCCGTGGCGGTATTTCCAAGGCGTCGATGATCCACAACAGCCTGACGCCTGAAATCGAGGTCGATCCCGAGACCTACGAGGTCCGTGCCAACGGCGAGTTGCTGACCTGCGAGCCGGCGACGGTGCTGCCGATGGCGCAACGTTACTTCCTGTTTTGACTGTTTGGAGCCGACCGGTGTCAAAGGCCGGCCGGTCCTAACATCTTGCGTTAGGACTGAATCTTCCCTGGGTTGTTTTTTATTTTTCGATGTTCCACCTTGAGGCGGCCTGTTCATATTGGAACATTGTTGTTGTTGCGGCTTGAAAACATAGGCAAAAACAGTGGCTTATGATTTCGGCTTTATTGGTTGATTCACGGCAGAAAGCGTTGCGTTTTCGGGCACTTTTCAACCGGCGATCAATTCATAAAACTCGCTCAAATCTTAACAATTGACTTAAGAACTCGGCAGGAGTTGGCCTCTAAGCAATCTCCCTGGCGGTAGGCAAGAGGGTCGATTCGCATGAGAATTTCACTCCAGGCGGAGCTTGGCGATTTTCAGGATCGCCACACAATTTACGTGTTCGCTCTCAAGATGAGCTTCCTGGCGGTGACGCTGTCGTCGGTCGTGATAACGCTTGTATTGCCTCCGCTCGACTGGATGGGAATGTTGCCCGTCCCGCTCGCTCACGGCGTTGTCTATGGCGTCTTGCTGTCGTGGCTTATCGGCGGCGCGGTTTCGAGCATGTTGTCTCTCGTGGCAGGTCACGCGATGCATCAGCTCAGCGTCTCGCGCGCAGAGTTCGAGCACTTAAGCCGTACGGACGTGCTGTCAGGTCTTCTCAACCGACGCGCCTTTACCGAGGCATTGGGGCAGGTTGATGGAAATGCCTGCCTCGCGATCTTCGATGTGGACCGTTTCAAGGCCATCAATGACCGCTTCGGTCATGGCTGTGGCGACGCCGTGATCGTGGCCGTGTCGGCCATTTTGGCCGCCGCCTTCGACGGGCACTCCGTCGCGGGGAGGCTGGGCGGAGAAGAGTTCGGCGCGATCGTTGTCGGTGGCTCGCAGGAACAGCGGATCGAGAGAGTGCGGTCGGTCTGCGCACGTTTGGCGGCGCATCCCGTCGTTGCCGACGATTGCGTGGTTGCACTTACTGTGTCGGCCGGTATTGCCGAGCTCGAGCCGGGGCGCAGCAAGGAGGGTGCCTATTCAGCGGCAGACAAGGCACTTTACCTGGCAAAGGCGCTCGGTCGAAACCGCGTGGTGCATGAGAACGAGGGACTGCATCCGGGTTGGCGCAGGCATCTGCCGGCGGAAGCTGCGGCTGCTCGCGCGATGAATATGGATTGCGATGAGGCGCGGCTGGCCTGAAGAAATTCGGGCGGCGCTATTGTCCAGCGCCTCATTCCATCTTGCATCGTACGGGGCTATTTTGCATGGTCGCAATCTCAAGCGAATTGGACATGTCATGCAACGCGTTACTTCCTATCTGCCTGCCGGAACGCCTTCCTCGAACCCGATCGGAAAAGTCGTTCTGCCGCACGACTTGAGGCATTTGCGGCGGAAGCTGCTCCATCTCGAAGACGGCGAGATGGTCATGCTCGATCTCAAGGAGCCGGTGCTTTTTGCAAGTGGCGATATGCTGGTTCTCGAGGACGGCGAACTCATCGAAATCGTGGCGGCCGACGAGAAGCTTTTCGAGGTCAAGGGCAAGGATCGCCTGCACGTGATCGAGCTCGCGTGGCACCTCGGCAATCGGCATCTCGGCGCGCAGATCGAGGAAGACCGCATTCTCATCCTGCGGGATCATGTGATCCGCTCCATGCTGGAAGGGCTTGGTGCGACGGTCCGGGAAGTTGCCGAGCCGTTCCAGCCGGCGCGCGGCGCCTATCATTCGCACGCACCCTCGCATGGGCATGACCATCACTCGCACGACTGAGCAAACATGACTGATGACGCTGATCTGCAAGCTCTGCTGCGGCTGATGGCATGGCTTTCGCCAGCCTTCCCCGTCGGGTCGTTCGCTTATTCAGGTGGTTTGGAGCGTGCCGTCCACGATGGGTTGGTCACCGATGCCCATTCGCTTGCGGGGTGGGCATCGAACCTGATCGCGCGTGGGGCTGCGTGGAATGATGCCGTTCTTCTCGCTGAGAGCCACCGCTGTCACGGACAACTGGAGCGGCTTGGCGAACTGGCGGAACTCGCTGAGGCGCTTGCCGGCTCGCGCGAGCGTCATCAGGAAACGATGCTGCTTGGCGATGCGTTCCTGTCTGCCGCCAGTGCGTGGCCAGACGAGGTCTTCGATCGATTGCCACGACACGTGGCGTATCCAGTGGCCGTCGGCGCCGTTGCGGGTGCGCATGGGGTGGCGTCGGAGAAGGCGATCGCGGCATTCCTCCATGCCAATCTCTCGCAGTCAGTTTCCGCAGGCATCCGTCTCGGCGTTGCCGGGCAGAAGGATGGCGTTGCCATTTTGTCGCGGCTGGAAGGCGAAATAGCCTCCGTCGCGAAGCGGGCAGCCGCGTCGACACTCGACGATCTCGGATCGGCGACCATCCAGGCCGATATCATGTCGCTGCGCCACGAGACGCAGCCGACGCGGCTCTTTCGATCATGACTTTATCCAGGCAGGTCCGGCCAGCCGTCACGACCTGCGTCATTTGCCGGTGGTCGCTCTTCGAGCGGGGCGCTATCATCGGCTGTTATTGGAGTTCAGAACATGAAATCAGGAAACGGACCCTTACGCGTAGGCATCGGTGGGCCGGTTGGCTCCGGCAAGACGGCGCTCACCGAAAAACTCTGCAAGGCCATGCGTGACGAATATTCCGTCGCCGTTGTCACGAACGACATCTACACGACTGAGGATGCCGAGGCGCTGATGCGCATGCAGGCCTTGCCGTCGGATCGGATCGTTGGCGTGGAAACCGGCGGTTGCCCGCATACGGCAATCCGTGAAGACGCTACGATCAATTTGCAGGCCATCGCCGGCCTCAACGAGCGGATTCCCGATCTCGATGTTGTTTTCATCGAGTCGGGCGGCGACAATCTGGCTGCCACCTTCTCTCCTGATCTGGCGGATATCACGATCTACGTCATCTCGGTTTGCCAGGGCGAGGAAATCCCGCGCAAGGGTGGCCCCGGCATTACCAAATCCGACCTTCTCGTCATTAACAAGAAGGATTTGGCTCCCTATGTCGGCGCGGACCTGGAAGTCATGGACCGCGATGCGACCCGCATGCGCCAGGCACGCCCCTTCGTTTTCTCCGACATGAAACGCGGCGATGGCGTCAATTCCATCGTCAGCTTCCTGAAGGAACACGGTGGCCTGTAGAGGTCAGACCTGTCTCAGCACATTGACATCCTCGATCGCGATGGCGCGGCCGCTAACGCTTACGCCTGATGTGCGCAAGGTGGAGAAGGCACGTGACAGTGCCTCCGGCGCAAGGCCCAGCTTTCGTGCCAGAAGGCTCTTCTGGAATGGAAGGCGCAAGGAGGCGCGCGTGCCTTCATTCGTGCAGTGTGTCAGCAGGTAATGCGCGACGCGCTGCGGGCTCGTCTGCATGCGATCCCGCGCCAGGCAATCCATGGTCGAAAGCAGATGCTGCGAGAGGCTGCGCGCGATCGCGCCGCCAATGCGCGGGCGCGCGTCCAGTAGCGCTTTGACCTGTGCGATGTCGAAGCGGGCGAGGATCGCGTGTTCCATCGCTTGGGCGTTGTAATTGTATCCTTCGCCGGCAAGCACCAGGCATTCGCCGAAGCTGTCGCCCGGCTCGCAGATGCTGATATCGGCTACGCGGCCTTCGGCGTCGCGAAAGAGGCGAACATAGCCGCTCAGCACGCAGTAGAAGTAACGTGCCTTCTCGCGTTCGCGGAAGAGAACGTCCTGCGGCTCATAACGCACCGCCACCGCGCAAGACAGCAGAGCATCTCGCTCCTGCCGGTCGAGGCTGGACGCGATCAATGCACCATCAAGCACCGCACGCTGCGCGCCGCTCAGTTTCAAAGCTCTGGTCATCTGTTTCTCCCTGTGGCGCGGCAAGCGCCGCCCCTACCTGATACTGGTAAGGGTAAGCGGGAGGTGCAGTTCAGAACTTGATCTCGATCAAATGTGGCCTAATAAAAAAGCCGGGGCGTGACCCCGGCTTCTGAATTGGCGGCTACTCCGCCGCGAAAGGCGGCAGGCGCACGACATTGCCTGATTTGCCGCGCTTGCCTTCCGGCGTCTCGATTGCGGTTACCCGGCCTTCAAGGGCACCAACAACCTGCGTGAGCTCTTCGCGGGACATTGCCAGATCTTCCTTGTCCTTCCTGCCCACCAGACGGCCGAACATCCAGGCAAGCAGACGGGAGAGATCGTCCATGATCAGGAAGAACGAAGGCACGACGACCAGCGAAAGCACGGTCGACACGATAATGCCGCCGATCACGGCAATCGCCATCGGCGCGCGGAATGAACCGCCTTCGCCAACGCCGAGCGCCGACGGCAGCATGCCTGCCGACATCGCGATGGAGGTCATGATGATCGGGCGGGCGCGCTTGCGGCCTGCCTCGACCATGGCCTCCACCCGCTCCATGCCGCGATGTCGCATCTCGATCGCGAAGTCGACGAGCAGGATGGCGTTCTTCGTCACGATACCCATCAGCATCAGGATGCCGATCATGACGGGCATGGAGAGCGGGTTCTGGGTGACGAGCAGCCCGACTGCCACGCCGCCGATCGCAAGTGGCAGCGAAAACAGGATGGTGAAGGGCTGGATCACGTCCTTGAAGAGGAGGATCAGCACAGTCAGCACCAGCATGAGGCCCATCAACATGGCGTTGACGAAGCTCTGCTGCATTTCGGTCTGGACCTTCGTATCGCCGCTTTCAGCCAGCTGGACCGTCGGAGGGATCTTGGCCTCAGTGACGATCTGCCGGAACCGAGCGGATGCCGTGTCGAGCGCCACACCCTGCGGCAGGTCGGAGCCGATCGAGACCACGCGGTAGCGGTTGTTGCGCTTGATTGAGCTGACGCCCTCCGAATAGTCGATATCGGCGACGGTGGAGAGCGGCACGGTGCCGCCGCTCGCGGTCTGGATCTTCAGTGCCCGCAGGGCGGCAAGATCGCGGCGCATGTCGAGCGACGCCTGGACGCGGATCGGAATCTGGCGATCGTCCAGGTTGATCTTGGCGAGGGCCGCATCAATGTCACCGATGGTGGCGACGCGGATGGTCTCGGAGATTTGTTGCGGCGTGATGCCAAGACGGGCAGCCTGGTCCTTGCGGGGGCGGACCTGAAGTTCAGGACGGGGCAGGGCGCCCTCGGCGCTGACGTTTGCCAGCAGCGGATCGGCACGCAGCTTTGACTCCAGGATGCCGACAGCGTCGTTCAGGTCCTTCTCGTTCTTCGAGAGGAAGTTGAACGACAAGTCGCGCTCGCCGCGATCGTTGAGCTTCAAGATACGCACGTCAGGGATATGGCGGAGTTTGGCAAAGACCTCCTTTTCGATATCCCACTGCGGGCGAACGCGACCCTTCGGTTCCACCTTCGGCAGATACGGGCCGATGATCGGCAGTTTCCCAAGGAAATCATCGACAAGCTTTTTCGAAAGCCTCTGGTCGAGCTTATGGAGCGTGAGCGTAACGGTCGCGCGGCGCAGTTCGAGGTCGCCCTTCGGAGACGCGCCGCCGAGGACGAATACGCTTTCAACGCCGTCGATATCCTTGACGTCTTTGTAGATCGCATCCGTTGTCGCATCGGTATCGTCGAGCGTCGCGTTCGGCGGCAGTTCGACGGACAGCACGATGCGCGATGCATCTTCCGGCGGCAGGAAGCTGCCGGGCACTTGCGCAAGCAACATGACGGAGCCAACGAGGAACGCGATCGCCGCAAGCAGCGTCGCATAACGCGTCCACCACCGCCGGGTCGTGGCGCGCACGAGGCGCGTGTAACCGCGGAAGAAGAGACCATCATTGTCGTGATGGTCCTCGATGCCGTCTTCCGCACGCATTAGGTATGCGGCCATCATCGGCGTGATGAGGCGTGCCACCATGAGCGAGAAGAAGACGGAGAAGGCGACCGTGAGACCAAACTGAATGAAGTACTGGCCTGGGATGCCGGGCATAAACGACACCGGCACGAACACGGCAATGATCGTGAAGGTCGTTGCGATGACCGCGAGGCCGATTTCGTCGGCGGCCTCGATTGCCGCGCGATAGGGAGTCTTGCCCATCTTAATATGACGGGCGATGTTCTCGATTTCGACGATCGCATCGTCAACGAGAATACCTGTCGCGAGCGTCAGGGCCAGGAAGCTGACTAGGTTCAGCGAGAAGCCCATCAGGTCCATAATCCAGAACGTCGGGATCGCCGACAGCGGCAGTGCGACTGCCGAAATCAACGTTGCACGCCAGTTCCGGAGGAACAGGAAGACGACGATGATTGCAAGTACCGCGCCTTCGATCAGCGTATCGATGGCCGCTTCATAGTTGCCGTATGTGAAGTAGACGGAGTCGCTGATCAGCTCGATACCGACGTTCGGGTTCTCGGCCCGAACCTTGTCGAGGCTCTTGGCGACAGTCTCCGCAACGCTGACCTCACTGGCGCCCTTCGAGCGGAACACGCCGAAGGTGACGACTGGCGTATCATCGAAACGCGAGAAGGACTTCGGCTCCTGATAGGTGTCCTTGATGGCGCCAAGGTCGGACAGCTTGACGAAACGACCGTTCGGCAGCGCGATCGTTGTGTTGGCGAGTTCGGCCACGTTGCGGGCATCGCCGAGCACCCGGATCGCCTGCTCGCTACCCGCCACCTGGCCGCGGCCGGAGCCGAGGTCCACGTTGGTGCCGCGCAGCTGCTGGTTTACGCTCGCGGCGGTTATGCCGTGGGCGTTCAGCTTGTCGGGATTGAGCTCGATGCGTACTTCACGCTCTGCGCCGCCGTAACGGTCCACGCGGCCGATACCGGCCTGCCCCTGAAGGGCGCGCTTGATCGTGTCATCGACGAACCAGGAAAGCTCTTCAAGCGTCATATCGGGTGAGGAGACGGCGAAGGTCTGGATCGCCTGGCCCTCTACGTCGACCTTCGAGACGATCGGCTCTTCCACGTTTGCCGGCAGGTCGCTGCGGATGCGGTCGATCGCATCCTTGGTGTCCTGAACAGCCTGCTCGGTCGGAATTTCCATGCGGAACATGACGACCGTCTGCGACTGGCCATCTGTCACCGTCGACTGGATCTCATCGATCCCGGTTATGCTGGCAACGGCGTCCTCGATCTCCTTCGTCACCTGTGTCTCGAGCTCGGCGGGCGAAGCGCCGCTTTGCGTGACGACGATGGAAACGAGCGGAACGTCGATGTTCGGAAAGCGCGTGATCGGCAGCTTGTTGAAGGACTGGATGCCGACGAAAAGCAGAAGTGCAAACGCCAGAAGCGACGCGACTGGATTTCGGATAGACCAGGCTGAAAAGTTCATCGGTCGTCTCTCAGTTGGAAGCCGGTGGCTGTTCACGAACCGGCGTAATGCGGTCGCCATCACGGACATAGGCGCCCGCCTTGGCTACGACTTCGTCGCCGGCTTTCAATCCCTTTACGATTTCAACATAGGCACCGTCCTGGATGCCGGTTTCGACCTTGGCAAACTTGACGACGCTGTTTTCGACTTTGCGGGCCGAGGATCCCTCGCTGCTCGACAGCACGGCTGAGACCGGGAGCGCCACGTTTTCCGTGGTGCGCACGACGATGTCAGCGCTGCCGTACATGCCCGAGCGTGCCTTGCTGGAGTCATCGATCAAAATATGGACCAAACCGAGGCGTGTGAGCGGATCGACCGTTGGCGAAACCAAGCGTACGGAGCCGGTAACCTTCTCGCGACTGCCGGAGAGCGAGAGAGTGGCCTTCTGGCCGGGCTGAACCTTGACGATGTCGCTCTCACCCACTTCCGCTACCAGCTCGATCTCGTCGTCGCGAATGATCGTGAAGAGCGGGTCGCCGGTAGCCAGTGCAATCGCGCCGATCTTGGCGTTCTTGGCTGCGACGGTACCGCCGACGGGCGTCTTGACATCGGTGCGCGCCAGCTTCAGATCGGCATCCGCAATCTGGCTTTCAGTCACCTTGATCTCCGCGACGGCGACCTGGATCGCCTGCTTTGCGGAATCGACACGGGCATTGGCTGATGCCGCTGCGGCATCAGCCTGCTCGACGGTCGCCGTGGAAACCGTGCCCTTCTTGCCCATTTCCTGGGCGCGTGCCTGCTGTTGGCGCGCCTGCTCTGCATTGGCCTGCGCCTCGATCAACTGAGCGCGAAGCTGCGCAAGGCTCGCTTCGTTTTTGGCCTTCGTGGCCTGCATCTGGCTCTTCTGTAGGATGAGTGCGTCGTCGTTCAGGGTCGCCAGCGTGCTTTCAGCTTGAACCCTGTCGCCAACATCGGCATTCAGCCTGCGGACCGACAATCCTTCGACTTGAGGCTGAATGTAAACTTCCTCGACAGGCTTTACCGTACCGGTCGCAACAACGCGGTCGACGAGGGTGCGGGTGGACGCCTTCGTCACCACGATTGCCGGCAGGTTCTGCTGCGGCTTTGCGACCGGCTGTTCCTGGGCAAATGCTGCCGAAGCAACAGCTGCCGCGATCAGCAGGGTTGAGGCGCGAAGTATCTTAACAGGCGTACGTGCCATGCGACGTCATCCAGTTTTGCTCGGCCCGACTCGCGCGGTGTCATCAGCTCGCGAATGGCCGGTTCCCGTATTGGTGTTCTCAGAAGTATTTCCGCATCCTTTGCCGGTTCTTACTTAAGAAGTCCCTCGTCCGGCAAACTCGGTTTGTACGTGGTAGCGATTTGCCCATCGCGCAAGCCCAGCAGAAAATAATTCCTCATTTGAACACAATAATTACCGTTGTGATGCAGATCAATCACTGTCCGGTTATGCAAGTATTCCGTTAGTTGATCGCGCATCGCCTCCATATGACGTGCGAGCCACGCCTGATGCGACATCGATCGCGAACTTTTCGCCAAATAAGCAAAACGCGCGGAAGCTCCGCGCGTTTCGCCGTTGCAGTCACTGTTTTACGTCACTGTTTTACTTGGAAGCCGCGTCCGTGACGTCGTGCGTCCAGGCGCCGGTCGGCTCCTTGTTGATGATCTTCTGATCAAGGAGAGCCTTGGCCGTGCGATCGTAAAGGGTGGTGTCGAGTTTGCCCGTGCCGTCGCCGATCAGCTTGGCGACTTCGCCCATCATGCGCTTCTGGTGGTTTTCGTCCTGGCCGCCGGCATCAACGACGATTTCGGCAGCTTCATCGGGGTTCTCGGTTGCGTATTTCCAGCCCTTCATCGAAGCCTTGACGAACTTGACCATCTTCTCCTTGAAGGCAGGGTCCTTCAGTTTGTCTTCCATGGCATAGAGACCGTCTTCGAGAAGGTCGTTGCCCATGGCGGTGTAGTTGAAGACGAGCAGTTCTTCAGGCTTGAAGCCGGCATCGATCGCCTGCCAGTATTCATTGTAGGTCATGACGGAGATGCAGTCGGCCTGCTTCTGCAGCAGCGGCTGCACGTCGAAGCTCTGCTTCAGCACGGTCACGCCGTCAGCACCGCCATCGGTCTTCAGGCCGAGCTTGTTCATCCAGGCGAAGAACGGGTACTCATTGCCGAAGAACCAGACGCCCAGCGTACGCCCCTTGAAATCGGCTTCGGACTTGATCGGGCCGTCCTTGCGGCAGATCATTTCCATGCCCGACTTCTGGTAGGGCTGGGCGATGTTGACGAGCGGAACGCCCTTTTCGCGGGCAACGAGCGCACCGCCCATCCAGTCGACGATGACGTCGGCGCCGCCGCCGGCGATCACCTGTTCCGGCGCGATGTCAGGGCCGCCCGGCTTGATGGTGACGTCGAGACCCTCTTCTTCGTAATAGCCCTTTTCCTTGGCGACGTAGTAGCCGGCGAACTGCGACTGCGTCACCCACTTGAGCTGCAGCGTCACCTTGTCGGCAGCCATCGCCTGGGCTGCTGCGAGCGACATCGCGCTCGCCATCATCGCAATAACCAGTTTTTTCATTTTCTTTTTCCCTCTGAAGTTATGCCCAATCCCATTTGCGGGAATAAAGCGACGCCTAGCCACCACGGATAGACGGATGCCAGAAAGTCACCGCCCTTTCGGCGAGGGCGACGACGCCATAAAAGATCGAGCCGACCAGCGCCGCAACGGCGATTTCGGCCCAGACCATGTCGACATTCATGCGCCCGATCTCGGTGGAGATACGAAAGCCCATGCCGACGATCGGCGTACCAAAGAACTCCGCAACGATGGCACCGATGAGCGCCAGCGTCGAGTTGATCTTCAATGCATTGAAAATGAAGGGCATGGCCGCCGGAAGCCGGAGCTTCAGCAGTGTTTGCCAATAGTTTGAAGCGTAGGTCTGCATCAAGTCGCGCTCCATCGGACCAGATGCAGCGAGGCCGGCGACGGTGTTCACCAGCATCGGGAAGAAGGTCATGATGATGACGACGGCCGCCTTCGACTGCCAGTCGAAGCCAAACCACATCACCATGATCGGCGCGACACCGATGATCGGCAGTGCCGACACCATATTGCCGATCGGCAGCAATCCCAGGCGCAGGAAGGCGACGCGATCGGCGAGGATCGCGACGGCAAAGCCTGCACCACAGCCGATAATGTAACCGGCGAATACCGCCTTGAAGATCGTCTGGCGTACGTCGTCGGCCAGGATCGGCAGCGAGCCGGCGATCCTGGCGCCGATGGCGCTCGGCGGCGGCAGCAGAACGAAGGGAATGCCGGCGCCGCGCGTCAGCGCTTCCCAAATTATCAGGATCCAGGCGCCGAAGATTGCCGGGATCAGCAGCCGGAGGCAGGAGCGGACAAAACTGGAACCTGGCGTCATCGCCGAAAGCTCGGTGACGCAGCGCCAGGCAAGCAGCCAGCAGGCTGCCATCAGCAGGAAGAAGGATTGGGTCGCCAAACCTTCGTTTCCGGTCACGTCCGCGAGCAGCACCCACGCCGCCCAATGCGCACCGACCAGCAAAACGGCGGCGATGTATGGCTTCGGCAATGGTGCAAAGGAAACGAAGGCGAGGGCGACGATCAGCGCGATCGTCAGGCCCACCGTTATTGACGACACCGGGTCCGGTGCGCCTTCGGCCATGATCGGCAAGGCGATGATCGCAATCGCCGCCAGCACCAGGGCAAGAACGCCCTGCCATGAGAAGGTCATCTGGTTCATGCCGCCCTCCCGCCCATCGAACGATCGACGATCTTTGCGACAAGACCGACGATGGCGACCAGGCTTGCGGCCAGTACCGAGCCTGCGACGAGAGCCGCCCAGATGTCGATCGTCTGACTGTAGTAGGAGCCTGCGAGCAGCTTCGAGCCGATGCCGGCGACGGCACCGGTCGGAAGCTCGCCGACGATTGCGCCGACCAGGCTTGCGGCGATCGCGACCTTCATCGAGGTGAAGAGGAATGGCACGGAGGCGGGAACGCGAAGCTTCCAGAAGGTCTGC
Source organism: Rhizobium sp. BK538 (assembly GCF_014197575.1). Taxonomy (NCBI): domain Bacteria; kingdom Pseudomonadati; phylum Pseudomonadota; class Alphaproteobacteria; order Hyphomicrobiales; family Rhizobiaceae; genus Rhizobium; species Rhizobium sp. BK538. The sequence continues at coordinate 27,379 of NZ_JACIFT010000024.1, read as the reverse complement.
GAGGCTGTCGCGTTATAGGTCCGCATCAGATCGAGGAACATGACTTCGGGCGAACGAAGACCCTTCACCATGCCGACCGTGACCGGGAAGAAGGAGAGGTAGGTCGAGATCAGCGCCTTAGGGATCAGGCCGGTGATGTTGATGGCGCCGAGGACGACGATCACCATCGGCGCGATTGCCAGGATCGGTATGGTCTGCGAGGCGATGACCCATGGCATGAGGCTGCGCTCAAGCGCCTTGATGTGCACGATCCCGACGGCGATCACGATGCCGAGCAGTGTGCCGAAGCCGAAACCGAGGAGCGTCGAAGAGAGTGTGACCCAGCTATGGTAGACGAGGCTGCGATTGCTCGAAAGCTTCCGCAGGAACGTGTTCTCGAAGACGTTCTGCACCACCTGATGCGGCGCGGGCAGCAACGGCTTTGGCTGCGAGAGCGTCTTTTCGATGAATTCGATGGTGCCAGGCGTCTGGTTGGCCCGCTGATCCATGTCGCGCTGGAAGGAGGCGTTCATCAAGACCGCCGCGACGTACCAGATCGCGATCAATGCCAGGAGGATTGTGAGGACGGGAACGATCCGATCCTTGAGGGTATCTGATTTCATGAGCGCCCCCGCGCACCGGTTTTAACACCCAATGGCCTAGTGCTCATAGCTGTGTCCCGATCTCAGGCCCTCGCGCACGCGATGGGCGATTTCAAGGAACTCGGGCGACTCGCGAATGTCTAGCGGCCGCTCCTTGGGAAGGGGCGAGTCAATGACGTCAGTGACGCGGCCGGGGCGGGGTGACATGACCACGATCTTGGTGGAGAGGTAGACGGCTTCGGGGATCGAGTGGGTGACGAAGCAGATGGTCTTGTTCGTGCGCGTCCAGAGCTTGAGAAGTTCCTCGTTCAGGTGGTCGCGGACGATTTCGTCGAGGGCGCCGAAGGGTTCGTCCATCAAGAGCAGGTCGGCATCGAAGGCGAGTGCGCGGGCGATGGAGGCGCGCTGCTGCATGCCGCCGGACAGCTGCCAGGGGAATTTCTTCTCGAAGCCGGATAGGTTCACCAGATCGAGCGCATCGGCGATGCGTTTCTTCTGGTCAGCCGAGGCGTAGCCCATGATTTCGAGCGGTAGAGCGATATTCTTCTCGATCGTACGCCAGGGATAAAGTGCCGGCGCCTGGAAGACGTAGCCGTAGGCGCGAGCCTTGCGGGCTTCCTCCGGCGTCATGCCATTGACCGTGATCTCGCCCGATGTTTTCCTTTCGAGATCGGCGATCACGCGCAGGAAGGTCGTCTTCCCGCAACCTGAAGGGCCGATGAAGGAGACGAAGTCGCCCTTGCGCACGTCGAGATTGACGTTTGTCAGCGCATGCACGGGAGCATCGCTGGCATCATAGGTCAGACAGAGGTCCTTGGCGGATACGACGGAGGCAGCTTGCGTCAATGCTTGTGTATCCTGTTTTCCCCGCGCTTCTGCGCTTTGCATGATAGTATGAGTAGCTGTTTTCATTGTTCCGGCAAGGTCCATGGAGGATGACGATGGACGCGACATCAAAGCCCACCTGTCACATTGTGCGTCCCAGTCATGCCTACGACGGCAAGCAGGGGCTCAGTTACTTCGAAGGCATCGCGGCCGAGACGGTCGGCGCCAAGGGCATCTGCATGCATTTGCTGACGATTCCGCCCGGCGTTCGGGCCAAGGCGCATCTGCACGAGTCGCACGAAACGGCGATCTACATGCTCTCCGGCGTGGCTCACACCTGGTATGGCGACGAGCTGGAGCATCATGTCGTCGTGCACGCCGGCGAGCTGTTCTACATCCCCGCCGGTGTGCCGCATCTGCCCGCCAACCTCAGCAGTACCCCCTGCACCGCAATCATCGCCCGCACCGATCCGAACGAGCAGGAAAGCGTCGTTTTGCTTCCGGAGCTTGATCGGCTGGTGCAGGAGTGATGCCAAGGATCAGACCCCCGTCGCCGGAATGCCCGACCGTTCGACCTTGCGGGGCGCCACAAGCTCCTTCCATGTCGAGAGCGCCTTATTGACTGCCTGGAACGGCTCGCGCTTGACGAACTGGCCGTGGCCCTCCTTCGTCTTGACCGTGCTTTCCTCGATCGCCACTTCGCCGCGCGTCAGCGTGTAGCGCGGCAGGCCGGTGACTTCCTTGCCTTCGAAGACGTTATAGTCGATCGACGATTGCTGCGTCTTGGCCGAGATCGTCTTCGAGCGCTTCGGATCCCAGACGACGATATCCGCATCGGCGCCGACGAGGATGGCGCCCTTCTTCGGATAAACATTGAGGATCTTGGCGATGTTGGTCGAGGTGACCGCAACGAACTCGTTCATTGTCAGGCGGCCAGTGTTCACTCCATAAGTCCAGAGCATAGGCAGTCTGTCCTCGAGGCCGCCGGTGCCATTGGGGATCTTGGCGAAGTTGCCGACGCCGAAGCGCTTCTGCTCGGTGGTAAAGGCGCAATGGTCGGTCGCCACCACAGACAGCGAGCCGGACTGCAGGCCGGCCCAAAGGCTGTCCTGGTGCTGCTTGTTGCGGAAGGGTGGAGACATGACGCGGCGGGCGGCGTGATCCCAGTCCTTGTTGAAATATTCGCTTTCGTCGAGCGTCAGGTGCTGGATCAGTGGCTCGCCGTAGACCCGCATGCCCTTCTGGCGGGCTCGGCGGATCGCTTCGTGCGCCTGTTCGCAGGAAGTGTGCACGACATAAAGCGGCACGCCGGCCATGTCGGCGAGCATAATGGCGCGATTGGTTGCCTCGCCTTCGACCTCGGGCGGGCGTGAATAGGCATGTGCCTCGGGACCGTTGTTGCCTTCGGCGAGAAGCTTCGCGGTCATCGAGGCAACGACGTCGCCGTTCTCGGCATGGACCAGAGGCAGGGCGCCGAGCTCGGCACAGCGCTGGAAAGAGGCGAACATCTCGTCGTCGTTCACCATCAGCGCGCCCTTGTAGGCCATGAAATGCTTGAAGGTGTTGATGCCCTTGTCCTTGACCACCGTCTCCATCTCGTTGAAGACGCGCTCGTTCCAGCCGGTGATGGCCATGTGGAACGAGTAGTCGGCGTTTGCGCGGCTCGTCTTGTTGTCCCACATTTGCAGCGCTTCAAGCAGCGACTGTTCCGGTCCCGGGAGGCAGAAATCGACGACCATGGTCGTGCCACCGGCAAGGCCCGCACGGGTGCCGCTTTCGAAGTCGTCGGAGGAGTAGGTTCCCATGAACGGCATTTCGAGATGGACATGCGGGTCGATACCACCCGGCATGACGTAGCAGCCCGTGGCATCGAGCGTTTCGGTGCCGGAGAGGTTGGGGCCGATCTCGGCGATCTTGCCGCCTTCGATCCTCACGTCCGCCTTGTAGGTCAGGTCCGCGGTGACGATGGTACCGTTCTTGATGATCTTTGATGTCATGATGAACCTCCGCTCAGGCGCGCATGGTTGCGAGTTTTAGACCGAAGCCGACGAAGACGACGCCTGTTGCCGCCTTGATCCAGCGTTGCACTCTGCCTCCACGCGTCAGCGTAGCAAGGCGCGAAAACACGACGACCATGGCGCTAAACCAGACCAGGTTGATCATCGAATGAATGAATACCAAAAGGAAGATATTGGCGGCGGTCGCTTTTTCCATCGGCACGAACTGCGGGAAGGCCGCGAGATAGAACATCGCAACCTTGGGATTGAGTGCATTGGTCAGAAAGCCCTCGATATAAGCCGCCAACAGGGTCCGTCGGCGTTTTGAAGGGGCGGCGATCGGCTGCGATGAAAGCGGATTGCGCCAGGCCTGCGCCAGCGCCTTGACGCCAACCCAGCACAGATAGGCGGCGCCAAGCATCTTGACTGCAAAGAACAGCTCGGCCGAGCGCGCGAGAATGACCGAGACGCCGAAGACGACAAACGCCCCATGCAGGTAAAAGGCGGAGACGAAGCCGGCGACATTGGCAAAGCCCGCCAATCGACCCGAGGTGGGTACGGTCTTGGCGATCAGAACACCGTTTGGGCCCGGGGAGATAACGAGCAAGGTTGTCACTGCGACGAAGGCAAGGATAGTTGTCAGATCCATGAGTGCTTTTCCTATGTCAGCCGCGGGTCTTCATGAAGAATGTCGTCCATTGCCGACTGGCAGTCACGCCACGATCTCCGCTGTCTCGACGACGGCGTGGAAGAGGACGTCAGCGCCTGCTGTTGCCCATTCCTTGGAGATGTCCTCCGCCTCGTTGTGCGAGAGACCTCCGACGCAGGGGCACATGACCATCGTGGTCGGGGCGACCTTTGCTGCCCAGCAGGCGTCGTGGCCAGCGCCCGAGATCAGGTTCATGTGGCTGTAGCCGAGCCGTTCGGCTGCGCCGCGCACGCGGGAAACAAGCGTCGGATCGAAAGTCACTGGCGCGAAGTGGCCGATCGCCTCGATCGTGCAGCCGACGCCGAGTGCTTCGCAAATCTTTGGCGCTTCCGCTTCGATCCTGGCACGCATGCCGTCGAGTTTTGCCTGATCCGGCGAGCGGATGTCGACGGTAAAGACGACCTTGCCCGGCAGGACGTTGCGGGAGTTCGGGGTGAAGAAGACCTGGCCGACGCCGCCCACGGCGCCCGGCTGGTTCTCCATCGCCACGGTCTGCACCATTTCGATGATGCGTGACATCGCCAGCCCGGCGTTCACGCGCATGTTCATCGGGGTCGAGCCGGTATGGGCTTCCCTGCCGGTCAGCGTGAATTCAAGCCACCAAAGACCCTGACAGTGCGTGACCACGCCGATCTGCTTGTTCTCGACCTCGAGGATTGGACCCTGCTCGATGTGGTATTCGAAATAGGCGTGCATCTTGCGCGCGCCGACCTCTTCGTCGCCGACCCAGCCGATGCGCTTCAGCTCGTCGCCGAAGCTCTTGCCTTCGGGATCCTTGCGATCATAGGCATATTCCAGCGTATGGACGCCGGCGAAAACACCAGAGGCCAGCATGGCCGGGGCAAAGCGGGCGCCTTCCTCGTTTGTCCAGTTGGTAACGACGATCGCGTGCTTGGTCTTGATGCCAAGGTCGTTCATAGTGCGGACGACTTCCAGTGCGCTGAGCACGCCGAGCACGCCGTCATACTTGCCGCCGGTCGGCTGGGTGTCGAGGTGCGAGCCGACATAGACCGGCAGAGCGTCCGGATCGGTGCCGGGGCGGGTCGCGAACATCGTGCCCATCTTGTCGACCCCGAGCGTCAGGCCAGCGCCTTCGCACCATGTCCTGAAGAGGATGCGTCCTTCGGCATCGGAATCCGTCAACGTCTGGCGATTGTTGCCGCCAGCAATGCCTGGGCCGATCTTTGCCATGTCCATGAGGCTGTCCCAAAGACGATCCCCGTTGACGCGCATGTTCTCGCCTGGTGCTGCCACCATGTCTAAAGTCCTCACCTGTTTTCTGCGGTCATGCAATGGGCATGCCCGCTTGTTCCCGTGGTCAGTTTCTCGGCGCGCTTGTTTGTTTTGTTAGCGCCGGAAAATCGCCAGTTGCCTTTGTTTTGCATCTGATCGATAATTTGACCGATTGGTAAACATTACAACTTCCGGCGCTGGGCTCAAGACGAAAATCAGGAAAAATACAGACAAAATTACCGGCATCTGCTCAATTTTGCGGCAAGGTGCCCTGCCTGTCCAATCTTGAGTGAAACGGTTGAATTTGAAGGGGAAACAAGGTCGACATGGCAATCCCGAGAGCAGCCAAGACCCAGCGGCGCACACGCATCCAGGAGGAGAAGGAAGAGCAGATTCTTGAAGCCGCGCTCGATGTGTTTTCGGTCAGCGGCTTTCGCGGTTCCACCATCGACCAGATCGCCGAAGTCGCCGGCATGTCGAAGCCGAACCTGCTCTATTATTTCCGTACCAAGGAAGCGATGCATCGGGCGCTGATCGACCGCGTGCTTGATACATGGCTGGAGCCGCTGAGAGCCTTCGACGCCGAGGGCAATCCCGAAAGCGAGATTCGCAGCTATATCCGCCGCAAGCTCGAAATGGCCCGCGACTTCCCGCGTGAGAGCCGGCTTTTCGCCAACGAAATGCTGCAGGGCGCACCGCATGTCGAAGATGAGCTGAAAGGGCCGCTGAAGGAACTCGTGGACGAAAAGGCCGAGGTCATCCGCGCCTGGGCAAAGGCGGGGAAGATCGCCAAGTGCGACCCCTATCATCTGATCTTTTCGATCTGGTCGACGACGCAGCACTATGCCGACTTCGACGTTCAGGTAAGGGCTGTGCTCGGGCAGGAGCATGCAGGCGCCGGTCGCTTCGAGGATGCGGCTCGCTTTCTCGAGCAGCTGTTCATCGACGGGCTGAAGGTCAAGTCCATGCCAAACGCGTCATGATGTCATGGGCGCGCTAGCGTCCGGCATGGTGCGTCATTCCTCTAAATCGAAGAGCGTGTCGATTGCCGCACGTGCCTTCGCATGGCGGGTGCGATAGGCTTGGCGGATGACCTTGCGTCTTGCGTCCAATGCCGGTCCCGGCGCCACGGCGGACAGCCATGCCAGTGCCGTCGGCACGAACTCGTCGTCGGCGGGGGCAAGCAAATCGCTTTCGTCCAGTTGCTTCCTGATACAGCCGCGGTCGGTGGAAATCACCGCGTTTCCGGCCGCCTTCGCCTCGAAAATCACCAGCGGCTGCGCCTCGTTGCCGTACGTTGTGGGGAGGACGAGCACGTCGATCTCGCGATAGAAGGCGGCTTTCGCGTCGTCATACAACGCACCCCGGTAATCCAGCATATCGCCCAATTCCATGACGGCGGCGTCAATCGCCGCGCGCTCGCCAGTGCCGGCCGGACCCGCGAGGATCGCCCTGATCGACAAGCCTTCATGCCGCGCTTGCCTTGCGAGATCAAGGAAGGTGTCGAGACCTTTCTCGGTACCGAGATGGCTCAGCATTCCGATCACAAGAGTCGTGGCGTATCGCGGTGCGTCGTTCTGCTCCGTTGGTACCACGTAAGCAGCATTGGAGACGATGCTACTGCGCATGCGACGCTGGTAGGTGTCGGTGAAGCGGTCTCGCATGACATCGCACGAAAAGATGTGCCGCAATCGGCTATCGCCGAAAGCTAGGACACATCGCATCAGTAAGCTCGCCCTATCGATATAGCTGAAACTGTGATGATGCAGATAGATTGGGTAGGCCAACAGTCTCGCGACCAGCACGATCAGCGCCGTGTAGACCAAACCAGGGCCGCCTTCACAGGCAAGATAGCAAATCCGGTTGTCATGCTTGCGATCGCGGACGAGCCGGCGGCAGGCGCCGAGGACACGGTTGAGCCTGATTGGATGCTTGAGCAACGACAGTTTGCCGAATGGCGGGGAGACGTCGTGGTTGGTGACGCTGTTTCCTTCCTCGAGAAGCGCGATCATGCTCCTGGTCGCGAGCGAGAAGCCGTTGAACGGCGGAGGCAACTGGCCGATCGCAATAATGTGACGTGTCATGCAGGAGGCTACCCTTTGCGCCTCCCGACTATCGCATCGATGAAAGAAAATTCAATCTCGCGCGCATGGGCTGCAGTTCTGGCCCACAGCACATGCGACGTTAGGCTGCAGCGGTTTCCGAGCCGCCATCGAAGGCAAAGCCTTCGTCGGCCCAACCCGTCATTCCGCCAATCATGACCTTCACCTGAAGCCCGAGCCGGGCAAGGCGCAGGGCTGCCTTGTCGGTGCCGTTGCAATGAGGGCCGGCGCAGTAGACGACGAAGATGGTATCTGCGGGCCACTCCGACATGCGGTGGGCCGTCATCTTCCCGTGCGGCAGGTTGATGGCGGACGGAACGTGAGAGGCGGCATAAAGCGTCGGGGAACGGACATCCAGCAGCACGAAGTCGCGGTGGCCGGCGGCGAGCGATGCGTGAACATCCCAGCAGTCGGTCTCGAAAGCGAGCTTGCGGGCATAGTAGGCGGCGGTGGCTTCCGGAGAGGCGGCAGGGGTTTCGGTGACGAAGCTCGGCATGGCATGTCCTTTCGGTTCGAGTTGTCGCCGACCATTGCTGATGTTATGTCTTGGCGAAATTGGCCAGAATGACGGTTAGCGTAAAGATCATGCCAAATGCGCTGAAGGGACCCCATGTTGCGGTGCTAGCCTATGACGGGCTGTGCACCTTCGAATTTGGAATTGCCTACGAGGTCTTTGGTCTGTCGCGTCCGGAAATGGGCGAGGGCTGGTATCGCTATTCGGTCTGCGGGATAGAGCCCGGTCCGCTTCGTGCGGCAGGCGGGTTGACGGTTTCCGTCGATCATGGGTTGGAGGTGCTTGAGGAGGCGGACCTGATCGTCGTGCCTGGCTGGCGCGCGATCGATGCAGAGGTTCCGGAAGTGGTCATTGATGCTTTGTGCTTAGCCCATCAGCGTGGTGCGCGGATCATGTCCCTCTGCTCAGGTGTTGCGGTGCTTGCCGCCACCGGGTTGCTTCGCCATCGGCGAGCAACCACGCATTGGCGATACGTCGCTTCCGTCTCGGAACGCTATCCCGACATCAGCTTCGATGCCGATGTGCTTTACATCGACGATGGCAGTATCCTGACGGCGGCCGGCAGCGCCGCCGGTATTGATCTCTGTCTGCATGTGGTTCGTGGTGATTTCGGTGCGGAGGCTGCCAACAGCGTGGCACGGCGCCTGGTGCTGCCGCCACATCGCGAAGGCGGGCAGGCACAGTTCATCCAGGCGCCAGTACCGCAACAGCGCGAGGGCATCAGGCTCGGCCCGCTGATCGACTGGATGCGGCAGCAGCTGGATGAGGAGCAGCCGATCAGCCTGCTTGCCGCGAAGGCCGGGATGAGCCAGCGGACCTTTCAGCGCCGGTTCGAAAGCACGACCGGGCTCAGCGTCGGTGAATGGTTGCTCAAGGAGCGGCTCCGCTATGCGCGCGAGCTTCTCGAGCGACAGATTGGTGCAACCCTCGATGACGTTGCCGTTGCCAGTGGGTTCGGAACGCTGGCAACGATGCGGCATCACTTCCGCAAGCGGCTGGGGACGAGCCCCGGAGCATATCGGAAGACATTTGCGGCTGGCAGTTGAGGTGGGAAATTGGTCTTTCTGGCTCCCCACGCTTCTCTGACAGCGCAATAGGAGAGGGATTCAGCAAGCAAAACGCCGCGGAGATATTTCCGCGGCGTTCGTCTTTAACCTACTCTGCTGCCTGGCGAGCCATCGGGTTGTTCGGATGGGTCGTCCAGTTCGCATAGTTCGGATCGACGATCTTGCCAGTGCGTTTGTCGAGATCGCCGACTGGCAACTGTTCCATGGTGATGCAGTTCTCGACCGGACAGACGTTGACGCAGAGATTGCAGCCGACGCATTCCTCTTCCATCACCTCGAAGTGCCTGACGCCATTGACGAACTGGGTGATCGCCTGATGTGAGGTGTCCTCGCAGGCGATGTGACAGCGGCCGCACTTGATGCAGGCGTCTTGGTCGATCTTCGCCTTGGCGATGTAGTTGAGGTTGAGATACTGCCAGTCGGAGACGTTGGGAACGGCGCGACCGGTGATATCGTCGAGGTTCCGGTGACCCTTGGCGTCCATCCAGTCGGAGAGGCCTGTGATCATCTCCTGCACGATCTTGAAGCCGTAGGTCATCGCCGCCGTGCAGACTTGCACGTTGCCAGCGCCAAGCACGAGGAATTCCGCTGCGTCGCGCCATGTGGTGACGCCGCCGATGCCCGAGATCGGCAAGCCGTAGGTCTCCGGATCGCGGGCGATCTCGGCGACCATGTTGAGCGCGATCGGCTTCACCGCCGGGCCGCAATAGCCGCCGTGGCTGCCGCGTCCGTCAATGGACGGCTCCGGAGAGAAGGTGTCGAGGTTGACCGCGGTGATCGAGTTGATCGTGTTGATCAGCGATACCGCATCGGTGCCGCCGGCCTTGGCAGCCCGCGCAGGCTTGCGGATATCGGTGATGTTGGGCGTCAGCTTGGTGATGACGGGCATACGCGTGTATTGCTTGCACCAGCGCACCACCATTTCGATATATTCCGGCACCTGTCCGACCGCGGAGCCCATGCCGCGTTCCGACATGCCGTGCGGACAGCCGAAGTTGAGCTCGATGCCGTCGGCGCCGGTTTCCTCGACCAGCGGCAGAATCGCCTTCCAGGCATTTTCCTCGCAGGGAACCATGATCGAAGCGATCAGTGCGCGGTCCGGCCAGTTCATCTTCACCTGCTTCATTTCGCGCAGGTTGGTGTAGAGGTCGCGATCGGTGATGAGCTCGATGTTGTTCAAGCCCAGCAGCCGGCGGTCGGCGCCCCAGATCGCGCCGTAGCGCGGGCCGTTGACGTTGACAACAGGCGGGCCTTCCTCGCCGAGGGTCTTCCAGACGACGCCGCCCCAGCCGGCCTTGAAGGCGCGCTCGACATTGTAAGCCTTGTCGGTCGGCGGTGCGGAGGCCAGCCAGAACGGGTTGGGCGACTTGATGCCGACGAAATTATTGCGGAGATCAGCCATTGTTCATTCTCCCCTTCAAGCGACGGCAACGGCCGGCTGCGCGCCGACAGCAAGCACGCGGTTGATGGATTCAGCGGCATCGCGGCCTTGCGCGACGGCCGAGACGGTCAGGTCGTCACCGCCGAAGACGCAATCGCCGCCTGCCCACACGCCATCCAGTGAGGTCTTGCCTTCCGCGTCGATGGCGATGCGCCCGGACTCCATGCGCAGCGCGCCGAGGCCGGAAGCGTCGAAGGTCTGGCCGATCGCCTTGAAGATCTGATCAGCGGCAATGACGCCGGTCTCGCCCGTTGTCGACAAGCGGCCATCGATCAGCTTGGTGTATTCCACCTCGATCGCGGCAACCTTGCCATCCTGTGCGAGAATGGATTTTGGCGCCAGCCAGTGGCGGATGATGACGCCCTTGGAGGTAGCGAGATCCTGTTCGAATTCCGAGGCGTTCATGTGCTCCTTGCCGCGGCGATAACAGATCGTCACTTCCTCGGCGCCGAGGAGCTTTGCCTGCACGGCGGCATCGATTGCCGTCATGCCGCCGCCGAGAACGACGACGCGGCGGCCGATCGCAACGTCACCCTTGTCTGCGGCCTGGCGCAGGCCGGCGATGAAATCGACGGCGTCATCGACGCCTGGCAGGTTTTCACCATCGACACGCAACGCATTGACGCCGGCAAGGCCGATGCCGAGGAAAACGGCGTCATACTGCGATTGCAGATCGGCGAGAGAGAAATCGCGGCCGAGCTGCTGGTCGTGGCGGACGTCGATGCCGCCGATCGCCAGAACGTAGTCCACTTCCCGTTGCGCGAAGTCGTCGACCGTCTTGTAGGTGGCGATGCCATATTCGTTGAGGCCGCCGGATTTCGGCCTGGCGTCGTAGATCACGACATCATGGCCCTTCACGGCAAGGCGATGGGCAGCAGCAAGGCCGGCGGGGCCCGCGCCGATGACGGCAATCTTCTTTCCGCTCGAGGGAGCACGGCTGTAAAATTGCTTGTCCGCCTGCATGGCCGTGTCGGTGGCAAAGCGCTGCAGGCGGCCGATTTCGACGGGACGCTCTTCCGCTGTGTTGCGCACGCAGGCCTGCTCGCACAACTCTTCGGTGGGGCAGACGCGAGCGCACATGCCGCCCAGAATGTTCTGGTCGAAGATCGTCTTGGCTGATCCGAGCGGGTTGCCGGTGGCGATCTGCCGGATGAAGAGCGGAATGTCGATGGAAGTGGGACAGGCCGTCATGCACGGCGCGTCGTAGCAGAAATAACAGCGGTCGGCGGCGACCAGCGCCTCGTGCTTGTCGAGGCGCGGATGAAGATCGGAGAAGTTCGACTCGTACTCGGCGGGCGAAAGCCGGCCTGCACGAATCCCAGTTCCCAGTCGTTCCATTGAAGTTCCCTCATTATTGGTAAACGGCCAGTGAGGGAAAGCGTAACTCAGGTTCAAAAATTTATCAAACGGTAAAATTATTGCTTCGCATACTTGTTATCCTATTGTTTTTATATGGCTATTTTCCCCACTTTGGAGTGCCGTCCGTCCTCGATCGTGTCCTGCAAATAAAAAAATGAAAAAATCAACTTTTTCTCGTCCGTTCGGGGAACCATTCGGATACTTGCCCGTTACTGCGGTATCCGAACGATGACCGCATCGACCCAACATGCGCGCCCCCAACCCATCGTTCGGACGTACTCACGGTCCCCTCCCGGTGAGTGAAAGAACAGCCGGTGCGCCGCCCTCGCACTGGCTGTTCCTCGTTTAGTGCATGGCTGCCTGCCGAGGAGGACGCCGGAGAATCTCGAACTCGGCGTCGGGAATGACCAGATGATATTCGATCCGGCCTGGTACCAGCGTGAGTTCGGCCTTGCCGTTTACGGAGGAGGGGACGACCCGCTCGAGCACCGTCTTACCGAAGCTGTTTTCGCTGAATTCATGAATCTCTGTCGGATCGCACAGCGTCTCCGCCCATGAAACCTCGATTGCCTTTCGCCCGGCGGAGGCGACTTCCTGGCAGCTCAAGGTGACAGCAGGTTTGCTGCCGGCGATCGCTCCATAGGAGGCCGAATTGACGATCAATTCGTGCAGTGCCAGGCCGACATGCACGGCGGCATTGGGTGTCAGGTGGACGTTTATCCCGGAGATCGGCAGCGGCCCTGCGGTCTCAGGCCAATAGGGGGCGAACTGCTTTTCAGCGAGTTCGAACAGGAAGGCGCCGCGCCAACTGGAGTCGGTAATCAAGTCCTGCGAATTCGACAGTGATTGCAATCGCCCGCGGAATTTCGCCAGGAAGCTATCCAGCGATATGGTGTTGCGGGCCGTTTGTGTGGCGATGCCCTGAATAATGGCCAGGAGGTTCTTCGAGCGGTGCGATAGCTCGCGAAGAAGGGACTTCAGCACTTTTTCGCGATGCCGCGCCTCCGTCACCTCGGATATGACGGTAAGGATGCCCATGGCGTGATCCGTGCCAACGCGCTGAATCTTCAGTTCGTACGTGCGCATTTCCCCGTCGATCGAAATGTCGGCCTCGGTTGTCGTCTGCTTCCCGGTTTCGAATACCTGCTGCTTGAGCTTCTCCAGATTGCGCCCATGTGTCTCGCCGAAGAGATCGGCGTCAGTTCCGCCCGGTATTGCAAGCGGCTGAAAATATGGAGGAAGGTTATCGGCATAGGTGATCGACAGGCCAGGATCTTGGTAGATCACTGAAATCCCGGCACTTGCGAGCGAGCGTTGCAGTAGAAGCACTCTGCCTTCCAGCGCGAAGGGCATGCCGGGCACCGGTTCATTCCTGTTCACCTAGTCGCCTTTCCCATTTTGATCCTTCCTCACGGCGGAGGAGGGTGCCCATTGATCGGGAAACTTATCCTAGAAGAAAGCGCTAAAAAAAAACTTTAAGGCCGGAAAAGCGTTCCAGATTCTCCGAAAACGCGTTTCCGTTCTCTTTGTTCCTCGAGTCGCCATTTCCTCAGGCGGCGGCCTTGGTGGATTGGTTGAAGAAAAGTGCCTGACTGATCAATGCTTTGACCATGTCCGGATTGAACGGCTTTGTGACCAGGAACGTCGGCTCCGGCCGTTCGCCCGTCAGCAGTCGCTCCGGAAAGGCGGTGATAAAGATCACTGGCACGCTCGCGGTCTTGAGAATGTCGTTGACCGCATCGATGCCGGAGCTGCCGTCGGCAAGCTGGATATCTGCCAGAACCATGCCCGGCCGTGTTCTGTTATAAAGCGCAACCGCTTCGGCATGCGTGCGGGCGATGCCGGTAACACGGTGGCCGAGGCTTTCCACCATTTGTTCGATGTCCATCGCGATCAGCGGCTCGTCCTCGATGATCATGACATCAGTGGCAACCTGTCGAGAGATCTCGCGCGATGCGTTGTCGAGCAGGCTGACGACTTCGTCTTCTTCCACGCCCAGAATCTCCGCAATTTCTCCAACCCGAAAGTTCTCGACGGAGGCGAGGATAAAGGCCTGGCGGGCGAGCGGCGAAACCTTGGCGAGGTTCAGCGTTGCGCGCTGCTCCCACGCGTAAGGCGAGGCAGGTTCAGGAATCTGGACCGTTACGGAACCAAACAGCGAGGTGAAAAGTTTGTACAATGCAACGCGGTCATCCGCGGTATCCGGGAAAATGGATATATCGGTAATGATCGCCTCAAGTACGGCGGCTACGTACGCGTCGCCTGACGTCTGCGTTCCAGTAAGCGCGCGGGAATAACGACGCAGATAAGGAAGGTGCGGCGCAATTCGAGTCGAAAGTGTCATTTATAGCTCCCAACAGGCCGGTAAGGGGCCTCAATGGCGATTAAAACGCGACGGACTGTAAAAATGTTCCTGAGATATAGGAACTTTTTTTTCTCAGCAGCATTATCGTGCCTACAAACAGAGGGCTCATCGCATTTGTTTCATGACACGCGACGGGATATTCGCCAATCAGCCGGCCCAAGCGGCTGATGTAGTTAAGACGAACTTAATCATGGCGGCGTGGCAGAACGTGCGGATAACAAGTAAAGTGACGATTGATGACGACACGGAAGAATGAAAAAGATCGGCAGCGGCTGGAAATGCGCGCAAGCGATATCCTCGACCCGAACAGCCAGATCGGGGTGAAGTTGCGATCGCTTTATGCTGCCGTGCAGGACGAGGCAATTCCGGAGCGCTTTCTCGATTTGCTCGAGAAGCTTGACCAGGCTGAGCTGGTCGCTTCGGCCAAGGCCGCGAAGTAAGGTGGCTCCATGGAAAAGCAGCAGCCAAGCTTCAAGCGCGAGCTCCTTGCGTCGCTCCCGAGTCTTCGAGCCTTTGCCATTTCGCTGATTGGACGTCACGATAGGGCGGATGATCTGGTTCAGGACACCATCATGAAGGCCTGGGCAAAGCAGGACCATTTCGAGATGGGCACCAACATGAAGGCCTGGCTCTTCACGATCCTGCGCAATGAGCTTTACAGCCAGATGCGCAAGAGCGGACGCGAGATTCAAGATAGCGATGGTTTGTTCACTGAGTCGATGGCGATGCACCCGGCGCAGTACGGGGCACTCGATCTTCAGGATTTTAAGAAAGCGCTCGATCAGTTGCCCCCGGATCAGCGTGAAGCGATCATTCTGGTCGGTGCGTCGGGGTTCTCCTACGAAGAAGCCGCGGAAATCTGCGGATGTGCCGTCGGCACGATCAAGAGCCGCGTAAACCGCGCTCGCCAGCGCCTGCAGGAGCTCCTTCAGATTTCGGGCGAGGCGGATTTCGGACCTGACGCGACATCGTCGCCGCTTACGTCCAAAGCTTTTGCCTTTTGACACTTGACCAGATACCGAGAAAGAGGCCGGCTGCCTCGAGGCGCCGGCCTTACTGGTGTCGCGCCGTAGCAGAAGAGTTATCTAAGTGTCAGTCGTCTCGCTTGGAGCCCATGAGATTAGCCATGACGATCGCTGCGAGAACCCCGGCCGTCAATAGGGGCTGAGCCCGGACGAGGCCAATGCCCACTGCGGCAAGCGATTCCAACGCCTGCTTGCGTTCCTTGGCGCGACGCGCCTCCTGCGCATTGATCACCATCATGATGATGAGAACGACGACGGCGATCAGCAGCGCAGCGGCAGCCAGGAATAGCGCCGCGCCTATGGGCCCATAAATGCCTGAGAGCCATATCGCGCCAGCGACCACCGCGAGCGTATAGGCGGTCAACAAGAGTACGACGGCAATCGCAATGTAAATACCGTTGCGCTTCGTCCGCGCAACGGTTCGGTGAACACTCGTGCCTACCAGCAGGCTGAGAAGCGGGAAGAGCATCTCGCCTCCTTAACGGCGAGCGAGGAGGGCGAGGACGAGCCCGAAGGCTGCCGCCGCGCCGATGGTGGCTACGGGGTGCCGGCGTACCGTGTTGCGCACTTCCTGCGCGCCGCGAAGGTAGCCCTCCTGCAATTCGTGGATCAGGTCTTCGCTGCGTGACAGTAGATCGTCGTAGCTGGTTGCTGCCTGATAGCGAAGTCGATCACCAGACTTCCGCGACTGCTTTCCAGCGATCTTCGTCAGGGCCGCGATGTCATCGCGAAGAGCCTCGATCTGTTCTTCGATGGTGGATTCAATGTTGTGAAGCGCGCCGCCATTGCGCCGGCTGCGAATGGGGTGGAGGAGCGAAGAGGCCACGATTTTCTCCATCTGTAAGGCGCGCTTTGACGCGGCCTGGTTCAACACAGGGCCGTCGCCGAAGTTTGCATGAAGATTGTCCCCCGGCAATGACCTACATGATCAGTTGCTTAACGCGGTCGACCTTCAAAAGTTCCGCTACGCTGGATTGTATCAGGCCTGAACTGCACTATGAGCAAGCACGAAGGGTGTGCCGTCTGCTGGAACCTGATTGATCCGCAGGGCACAGCCAAAGACGGAGCCCATGGTCTCATCTGTCAGTACGTCGCGAACGCTGCCTCTCGCAACCACTTGCCCGGATTTCATGAGGATGATCTGGTCGGCGAAGAGCGCGGTCAGGTTGAGATCGTGCATGACGGCGATGACACCGCCACCGGCTTCGCAGAATTTGCGCGCCAGCGTCATGATGGTCAGCTGATGGCTGATGTCGAGGCTCGACACCGGCTCGTCGAGCAGGAGCCAGCACGGCTTTTCGTCGACGACGGGCTCAGTGATCTGGCAGAGAACGCGGGCGAGCTGCACGCGCTGCTGCTCACCGCCGGACAGCTCCTGATAAAAACGTCCTTCGAAGCCCCCGAGATCGACAGCGGCCAGTGCGTTCGCCGCAGCCTGCTCGGCTTTCTCAGGGTTGCGATTGACACCGGTGGTCAAGCCCATCCGCACCACTTCGCGTACCGTGAACGGGAAGGAGATCGAGTTTGCCTGCGGCAGCACGCCACGCATCGTCGCCAACTGCCATGGCTGCAGCGCGCTCACATCCTGCCCGTTGAGGCGAATGGAGCCCGCATAGGGGAGTTCGCCAGAGACGGCCTTCATCGTCGTCGTCTTGCCTGACCCGTTCGGACCGGCGATCGCCGTCAACTGGCCAGCCTGCGCGGTGAAGCCGAACTCGCTAACAATGGTCTTGCCGGAAAGGCGTACGGAAGCGCCGGATACTTCGATCATTGCTTGATACTCAAAGGGCAAGGCGTGCACGATGCCGCAACAGAATCCAAAGGAAGAACGGGCCGCCGACAGCGGCCGTAATAATGCCGATCGGCAGTTCGGCCGGCGCGACGATCGTCCTGGCAAGGACATCGGCGAAAATCAGCAGCGAGCCGCCGAGAAGCGCGGAGGCGGGCAGCAGGAAGCGATGATCGGGGCCGATCGACATGCGCAGCACGTGGGGAACCACGATGCCGACGAAACCGATGCCGCCGCTGACGGCGACCGAAGCACCCGTCGCTGCGGCGACGCTGAGGATGGCAATGTTCTTCAACCGCTGTACGGGGATGCCCATATGGAACGCCGTCGCTTCACCGAGCGTCATGGCATTGAGGCCGCGGGTCATGAACGGCATGGCGGCAAAAGAGAGAAGAATGATCGGGGCGGCGGTGGCAATCTTTGCCCATGTCGCTCCGGCAAGCGATCCCATGCCCCAGAAAGTGAGGTCGCGCAGCTGCTGATCGTTAGCCATGTAGATCAGCAGCCCGGTGAGCGCGCCGGCAAGCGAGCCGAGCGCGATGCCGGCAAGCAGCATCGTGGCAACCGAGGTCTGGCCGTTGCCGGTCGCAATCCGGTAGAGTAGCCACGTGCTGGCAAGGCCGCCGCAGAAGGCTGCGAGCGGCAGCGCATAGATGCCAAGCAGAGCGTAGAGCGGCGCGGCAAAGGTGCTGGCGAGCACGATGATCACCACTGCACCGAGGCTCGCACCCGAGGAGACGCCGACAAGGCCCGGATCCGCGAGCGGATTGCGGAACAGGCCCTGCATGACGGCTCCCGAGACGGCAAGCGAACCGCCAACCAGGAAGCCCAGGATCGCGCGAGGCATGCGGATATCGACGATGATGATCCGGTCGCGCGCATTCAGCGCCTCATCCGACCCCGCCATGTTGGCAATCACGTCGAGGAACGAAGCGTTAGAAGCGCCCGTTGTCACCGAAAACAACAGGGACAGGACGGAGCCGACCGCAAGCAGAGCGATCGCCAGCAGAGCGAGGCGGCTCCGGTCACCGGCCCTGTGAAGCTCCCGGAGACCTGTCAGCGAAAACATGGCGCGTTTCTGTCCCATGGCGTCTTGCAGGGCCATCATCAGCTTCCGTAGATCGCCGCGTTCAATTCACGGACGGCGCTCGCGGTGCGGGGGCCGAAACCGAGCAGGTGCAGGCCGTCCATGCGGATGATCGCCTTGTTCTGTGCCGCGGGTGTCAAGGCCAGTGCGGGCTGCTTGAGAAGATCTTCATTCTTCGTGGCCGAGCCGTCGCCGCGGTTCATCATCAAGATCACGTCGGGCTTGGCTTCCACGATCGCTTCGTCGGTCAGCGGCTTGTAGCCGGGGAAGTTGCCCACTGCATTGACGGAGCCCGACAGCTTGATGATGCCGTCGGCCGCCGTGCCGGTTCCGGAGGCCATGATCTTGCCGCCCTGCATGCTGAGAATGAAGAGTACGCGCTTGCGCTTGCCTTCGGGGCGCTTCTCAGCGTCGGCGATCGCCGCGTCGAGGTCCGCGCCGACCTTTTCTTCCAATGCCTTTGCCTTGTCGGGCTGACCGAGGAGATCGCCGACCCGGTCGATCTTCGCGAGGATGCCTTCGCGCGTATAGGCGTTAGGCACGGTCTCGAAAGGGACGCTCGCGCTCTTCAGCACGTTCAGCGCTTCCGGCGGTCCGGATCCCTCGATGGCGATGATCGCCGTCGGGTTCATCGCAAGGATACCTTCCGGCGACAGGGCGCGCATGTAGCCGACATCGGGCAGCTTCATTGCCGCTTGGGGATACATGCTTGTCGTGTCGCGCGCGATCAGCCGGTCCTGCTCACCAAGCGCATAGATGATCTCAGTCACGTCGCCGCCGACGGATACGAGGCGCGTCGTATCCAGTTTCTCGGCCGCCAGGGCATCCGAGACAGGAGCCAGCGACAGCGCAATAGCCGCCGCCGAAAACGCCAGTGCCCAAAGCCAGTTGTGGCGCGGTTCCTTACGCATCGTCATCCCTTTCTCAAGCTGCGACGCTGGTTCCTGCGCGCGGCAGGTTTTCCATGATCGAGCGCCAGTCGTCGCGCTCATCGGTGCCTTCCTTGCGCTTGCCGAAGAACTGGATGATCATTTCTCCCTCGACATTATAGGCCTCGAGCGACGTCACATGGCCGTCCTTTGTCGGCTTGCGTACGGCCCAGGTCTCGGCAATGTGATCCCGCCGAAGGTGCAGGTGGAAGGTCGGGTCGAGAACGTTGATCCAGGGACCCATCGGCTGCACGTTGAAGATCGGGCCGGAATGGATCTGCACGATGCCGTTGTTGGCGACGAAGCACATGATCGGCAGGCCTGCCTTGACCGAAGCATGCATCATCTCTGCCGTCGCCGTGTTGTCGAGCTGCCAGGCATAGTCGTCGCCAACGGTACGCACGGCGGCCTGGCGGCCGATCTTCAGCTTGCGCAGCATGCCGAAGAACTCATGTGTGTCGGTGAGCTTGCTCCAGTGCTTGCGCAGCTCGTCGCGCGAGACCTCACCGCTCTCGTCCGTCGACGACGGCGCCAGACCGGCGACGAATTCCTGCGACTGATCCTCAAGCTTCAGATCCCGGACGATGGCGTGATAGGCCTCGACATTCGAGGTCGGGCGAAGATGTACCTTGTGAACTGCGTTCCCGGCTCTGTCGAAGTACTGCAGGCTGAGACGCTCCTGGTCGCCATCCTTCTTGGAAACGGCAAAGCCGTGCGCCCAGCGATTGGGGAAAATGCGCAGGTCGATGTTTTCCCCAAGCACGATCGAAGCGTGCGGTCCGGCGGTGATGTTCTCGTAGACGCCGATCTTCTCGTGAACGGCACTTTCGTTGCGGGAAAGGGCCATGACTTCGCCGAGTTCAGCGACCCGCTCCAGAAGCTTCAAGGCGCTGCCGTCGATGCGGGTTGCGCTGATGCCAACCTCGGCCGCGACGAGTGCAGCTTCCGAAATCTGAAGCTGAGCAGCGATATCGCGCTCACGCATCTTCGGATTTTCTGTGCGAAATGCGCGAATGTCGGCGGGAGACGGTTTCGTGGTTTCAGTCATGTCCTAGCCCTACTTATTGAGAATGAGTTTGCCCTGACGGGTGATTTTCATGCGGTAGACCACGCCGTCGTGACGGATCATGATCTCGCTCGCTCCGCGAAAAATGTCTGCACTTTCCAGAACGCGCATTTCTGCCGTTGGTTCGCGCTGCTGCGACGCGTGACTAAAGCTACCTGGCTTCTCAACCATTTTTTCGGTCGGTTATTTCGCTCGATCCGCGGCGCCCAGCGCCGGGAAAATCCATAATTATCTTGACTTTCATAGTCATCATTTTTTAATGACGCAATAGCGGAGTTTATAAGTCAAGTTTTAGTGTCTACTGATGGAAGGACTGGCAGTGAGCAAGGTTGCAGCGCTTTTGACAAGCGGTCTGATCGCGGTTGCAAGTGCATCGCAGGTTTTTGCTCAGGATGCTGCAGCGGCCTCGCCGGCCAAGGGCCTTGAGGTCGAGCTGAACGGCCTCGTGGCGTCGCAGAAGGGCTGCATGATGACCTTCGTTGCGCTCAACAATCTCGCGGCGCCGATCAACAAGATCTCTTTCGAGCTTGCTTTCTTCAACGACAGGAATGCGGTCGACCGGGTCACCGTGTTGGACTTCCGCGATCTGCCGCAAGGTAAGAAGCGCGTGCGCCAGTTCGATATGCCGAACGTCAAGTGCGAGAGCGTGACGCGCCTGTTGATCAACGATGCGCCGGTCTGCGATGGGCCGGCTGCGGGCGAGTGCATGAAGGGTCTTGTCACCCGTTCACAGGTTTCCGTTCCCTTCGAGGGTTGAGTAGTTCGCCGGCATGACAGCCGGCGGTTTTCTGTTTCAACTGGCCGAGGCAGGCGCAAATGGCAGTTTCAGCAAAATCCAAATCGAGAATCATTCTCGTTGAGGAACCGGTCGCTGAGGGCGGAATGAACGACAACAATCCCGGCATGCATCCCGGGCATGAATTGTCTGATCTTCGCAATGTGCCACGTCAGCCTGCCGCAGAAGTCTCCATTCACTACGCCCGCCTGGCATTGATTGAATCCTTCCCGCAGGATCCGCAGAGTGCGAGCAACACCATCGTTGCCGCGCCATCGATGGATGCGACCGTCGAAAAGGAAGAGAGCGCAAAACCACGTCAGCGCGATGTGGTGATGGCTTGTCTCAGCTCTTTCGCTTGCCATGCGGCTGTCATTGCAATCCTGACCGTCGGGTTCGTGGTCACGCCACACGATCCAGTCGAAGAGGCTGGCGAGGTGGTGAGCGTCATCATCCTTGGCGATTCGGAGGCGGATCAGGCGGCAGCAGGCGAGAAAGCTGAGGAGCCTCAGCCCGAGCAGATCGTGGCCGAGACCGTGCAGACCCAAACTATACGGCCGACGGCAGTAACGCCGACGCAGACAGAGCCAACGGAACCGGTGACTGTTGCGCCCACGCAAGAGGTGACGCGCGTTTCCCCGGAGAATGTGGTCGCTGTGGAGCCCGAGGTTCTGACCTCTCTGTCGCCTGCAGAGACGTCCGTCGTGCAGCCGATGGCGACGCAAGTGCCGGCCGAGGTTCTTGCGGAGACGCCTCCCGTCGCCCAGGCGGCGCCGGAAGAGGTGAAGCCGGTCCAGCCGATGGAAACGGCGACGCTCGCTCCCGAACCGGATAAGCCCACACCTGACCCTAAGCCGAAGGCTGAAAAGCCAGCTACACAACCCGCCGAGAAGAAGGAGCAGCCGAAGAAGGCCAAACCATCTGCGGGGTCCGGCGGCGAAAACAAGCAGGATTCCAAGAAGGGATCGGCCGAGGGGACCGAGACAGCAACATCGAGCCAAAATTCGCGTGGCTCCGGTAGCAGCGGCGGTGCCGGGAGCGCAGCCGTTGCCAACTATCCCGGCAAGGTGCAGGCACGGATCCGTCGCTCTGTCAGGGTGCCGTCGGAGTACAAGCGTATGAGCGCGTCCATGAGTGTTCGCGTTCGCCTCACAATTGGAGCCAGCGGCGATCTGAACGGTCTTTCGATCGCGCGCAGTTCAGGTATTCCCGAGCTGGATCAGGCTGTTGTCGACGGTATTCGCCGAGCGGCGCCGTTCCCTTCGCTCCCCACCGAGTGGGGTAAGCCGGTCTGGTCTTTCAGTCAGGATGTTCAGGTGACGGGTCGCTGACAAAATATGACTTATACAATCAACTTTATACTTTACTCTAAAAATCAAGTTTAATAAGGTCCCCCGGCACACGCAGGAATCGTGTGACGATCAACGAGCGAACGGGTGGGCAATGGCTCGAAAGACGAAGAAGGGTTCCAACCGCGAGATCCGCGTCCTCGCTGGTATCGAGACGGTTCAGGAAGCGTCCGGGCGGTCCAAACTTGATGGACGCAGTTTCCTGTATGTCGGCGGACGGGATTGCCAGGTGGCGCATCTTCGCCAGATCGCAAGCAACTTTGGGGCAGAGCTGATCCACCACGACGGCGGCTTGCGCGAGGCGGTCTCCCGCATCGATACCGTGCTTCCCTCGGTCGACTGCGTTTTCTGCCCGATCGACTGTATCAGCCACGATGCCTGCCTGCGCGTGAAGACCGGCTGCAAGAAATTCGGCAAGGCCTTCATCCCGCTTAGAAACGGCAGCAAGTCCAGTTTGGAACGTGCGCTACAGACAATGAACGAACGAGACAATTCCCGATGAACGAAGAACGCCCCGACGGGGTCATGATGATCGGCCTGCACAAGCTTGCCGCTCAAAGAGGTGACGGCCTTGTGCCGGAGCTTTACGATCTGCTGCTGCGGAATGCCGAGCGGCGTAGAGACTATCCCAACGTGTCGGAGTTTCCCCTGTGGGAGACACGGATGCCCGGGCAGCAGCCCGAAAGGCCGCTTGGTTTGGAGGCGGCAAACGGCAATAATGTTGTGGCCTTCGCGCCGGCGCGCGCCAGTGTGAAAAACAAAGCGTAGGGATCATTCCATGTATATTGCGATGAACCGCTTCAAGGTTGCGATCGGATCCGAGGCGGACTTCGAGGAAGTCTGGCGCAATCGCGATTCCAGCCTCTCGCAGGTTCCCGGCTTCGTCGAGTTCCGCCTGCTGCGGGGCAAGACGAATACGCAGGAGGAATACACGCTGTTTTCCTCGCATACGCTCTGGCAGAGCGAGGAAGACTTCGTGAACTGGACGAAGTCCGAAAACTTCCGCGCCGCGCACCGCAGTGCCGGTGAACGCAAGGCCATGTACAAGGGGCCGCCGGTTTTCGAAGGTTTCAACGTGGTGCACGGCATCTGAACGGCCGAGGTCGATCCTGATCGAGTTGAAATCCTGCCCGTTCTGCCATCGCTTGATCTCGATGAGACACTGGCCTTTTATCGCGACGAGCTTGGCTTCAACCGGACCATCCACCCGTCTCCAGCCTATCTGATCCTGCGCAGGAACGAAATGGAGTTGCATTTCTGGCTGGCGCGCGACGAAGCGCTATGCGAGGCGACGCCCGTCTACCTGCGTGGCGGTCGGATAGCCGCGCTCCATGCGGAATATCAAGGGAAGCGCGTGGCGCATCTGGCCCGCTTGAGGGACGGCCGTGGGGCATGGAAGAATCCTATATCCACGATCGGCACGGCAACCTGTTGCGGTTTGGGCGCATACCCGTCAGCTGATCGATCAGCCCCGGCGAAAGAAGGCGCCCACCGCGATCGCCAGCCAGCCGAACATCATGGCAAATCCGCCCGTGGGCGCCGCCATCCGAAACAAGCCGAAACCCGCATAGCGCAAAGCGACGAGATCGCCGGCAAACAGAAGCGTGCCAGCGCCTATAAGTATGCCGGCAAGCCAGGCGGTCCTTAGTTTCTCGGCGCCGATGGCAAGAGCCAGCAGGGCAGGTGCGTGCGCCAGGCACATTGCCGAAGCCGAAGCAACGAGATGCGCGTCGCCGCCGCCATGCGCCGCGGCTGCGGACAGCGCCACGCCAGCAAAACCGAACAGGCCGGCGAACAGATAAAATAGCGGCGCGATACGCGTGTTCAGCGTCATGGTTGTTCCTATTCCTTGTTCTGCATGTGATATGCGAGCCGTTCGATGGGCGGCAGGATGATCTCGCGCAGCTTCGGATTGGCAATGGTTTCTTCAAGCGCGCGACGAAAGCAGTGCAGCCACTCATCGCGTTCCACGGGGCCGATCTCGGCAACGAAATGGCGGCGTCTGAGTCGCGGATGGCCGCGTTTGTCCGTGTAGAGCGGCGGGCCGCCGAGATATCCCGTCAGGTATTCGTAGAATTTCACTTCGCTGGCTTCCAGCGTCGGCGGATGGACGGCGCGAACGTGCCTTGCCTCCGGCAGCGTCTCCATCAGCTCATAGAAGCGGTGCGTCAGCGCACGCACGGCCGCGTCGCCGCCAATTGCCTCGTAAAGCGTAATGACTTTTTCCGTCACGGTTCCATTCCTCGAAATCGAACTCTTAATGCACTGCGAGGAAGAGGACTGCAACCGCTCGGATCAGGACGCGGCAATTCGTCCGTCGTCGGCTTGGTGATGACAAATTTCTAGACAAAACCGTCTGGACGGTATCTTTTGTCGATATGTCACTTGCTCATCATCGCCGCAAACAGCCTCTCGTCGTGCGCCAGCAGCTGCTGGACGTGGCCGCTCGGCTGACAATGGAGCAAGGTATGGGTGCCGTGACACTGGATGCAGTGTCCGGCGCATCAGGCGTCAGCAAGGGCGGGCTCTTGCACCATTTCCCGACGAAGAACGCGCTGCTTGATGCCCTCTTCGAGAGTCTTCTGGATCGGTTCGATGCTGATATCGATGAGCGCATGCGCGAGGATCCGGTGCCGCATGGCCGTTTCAGCCGCGCCTATCTTCATGCTGTTGCGGATCTTAGAGACAGTCCCGATGAGTCCGCGCACTGGGCGCAAGTAACGGTTGCGCTGCTCGCCGAGCCGCGGCTTCGGCGCCGCTGGCGCGCATGGGTGCAGGATCGGACGGAGGAATACGTCGGCACGGATTCGTCCATCGATGCGCAGATCGTTCGGTTCGCTGCCGATGGGCTCTGGCTCGCCGACATGCTCGGCAGTCATGATAACGGCGGAAACCGCCAGGCGCTGATCGCCCGTCTTGTCAAATGGACGAACAAGTAGAGTAGGACCCCGCCATGGCTCCAGCTGTTGTTTATGCGCTGCTCGTTGCTGCGATCGCGCTCGAGGTGATCGGCACGACGGCGCTGCAGCTGTCGCAGCAGTTCACCCGCGTCGGACCGACCGTTGTTCTGGTTGTCTGCTACATGGCGGCATTCTATTGCCTGTCGATGACATTGAAGATCATTCCCGTTGGCATCGCCTATGCGATCTGGAGCGCGCTCGGCATCGTGCTGATTTCCGCCGTCGGCCTCATCTATTTCAAGCAGCGGCTTGATGCGCCGGCGATCATCGGGCTCGGGCTGATCATTGCCGGCGTGCTGGTGGTCAACCTTTTCTCGAAATCCATCTCCCATTGATTTCGCCCACATCCGGGCTTATCTGGCTAACCACCTTCGCCCGCCCCGGACGTCGTCGCGACATTTGACCGCCGCCGCGCGGGCTTGTGAAAAATGCTGCCATATCCATATCTTCTTGAACTTTTCACCGCTTATTCTACGCATTGGACACCCCATGACTGACGGTACCGCTGACGCAGGTCTTTCCGAAAATCCATCCGCAACCGCGGGCCAATCCTTCAACACCGCCGGCATCGCGCCGATGGATCGACCGAGCGCGATCACGCGCTTTTTCATGGGTATCGTCGCATGGGCGGAAAAGCTGAACTTCAGATACGCCAAGCTCGGCAATCCGCCTGTCTACGATGCCGCCACATTTCCCTGGGCCGCCGAAGTGGAGAAGGCGTGGCCGCAGATCCGGTCAGAGCTGGACCGTGTGCTCGTGCGGCAGAGCGAACTGCCGACATTCCAGGACATCTCCACTGACGTGAAGACGATTTCCAGCGATAGCGGCTGGAAGACCTTCTTCCTTGTCGGCTTCGGCGTGAAGTCGGAACAGAACATCAAGGCGTGCCCGCAAACCTGGGAAGCGGTGCAGAAGATTCCAGGATTGAAAACCGCCATGTTCTCGATCTTCGAGCCCGGCAAACATCTGCCGGCTCATCGCGGACCTTATAACGGCGTGCTTCGCCTGCATCTCGGCATGATCGTGCCGGAGCCTGCGGACAAGCTGGCCATCCGGGTCAAGGACCAGATCTGCCACTGGCAGGAGGGTAAGGCTCTGATTTTCGACGATGCTTACGAGCACGAAGCCTGGAACCACACCGAAAAGACGCGTGTCGTGCTGTTTGTTGACTTCGTGAAGCCGTTGAAGTTCCCGGCCCGCGTCGTCAACTGGGCGCTCATGAACCTTGCCGTGTTTACACCCTTCATTCGTGAGGGGCTGGATAACCACAAGGAATGGGAAAAGAAGTTCTATGCAGAAGCGGAAGCGTTCAGAAACAGGCCGCAGAATTGAGCGTGACCGCAGAACCAATAGATAGCCCCCACGCGCCAGTTGTTTGAGGATTGGTCGAGAACCTGCACGCGCGGTGCGTCGGGGGCAACGATGATGTGGCGGTCATCGATCACAGCGTAGGCCCATTTCGGATTGTCGCGGGAACCGGGGCGACGACGACATCGGCCGGAATGGATTGCCGACGACGTCGGCTGCTGGATCACAACGGGCGCGAGATAGGTGGCGACTTGCGCCGGCGCCCACCACACCGTCAACGGCAGCCCCAACGGGACCCGCCAGCGCTCGACGGCGCTCAGTTGCTATTGGCCGCCATCACCTTGCGTTTCGCTTTGGTGGCCAGATACATGACATAGTTTTCCGCAGCATCCGCGAGATGAAGAGCAATTTCCTCTTCCCGCCATCCCGCCGCTACCGCGCGACGGACAACTTCGGTGATTGCCGTTTTGCAGACGGTTTCGCATTCCCGCGAGCGTCCCAGATCTTCGGCGCTGTAATTCGGAGAATTGATGTTCGTCATGGCAGCAAGGTGCCACAATGCGACGCGTTTTCAACAGGATGCTAATAGAGTGGTTAGCCGGTATGGTTAAGCGCATGGCGCAGCCAAGTGCGTATATCCCAATTAAAGCGGCAGTTTAGCGTCTGATTTTTGTATCGTCGCAAAATCGGAGTCCGGCGGCAACCGGCTCAACGAAGATATCTTCGGCAGGTAGCACCAACTAAAACGGACCATCAGCAAGCGGTTCAAGCGCTTGCTGATGGTCCGATTCTACATGAGGCTGCCCGCGATTGCGGGGCTTTTTGTCTGCTGTCGTTCAGCTTGCCTTTGGCGGCGCGGTGGTCCTGGGTGCGCCGGGATTGTAGCCGCCGCCGATGG
>NZ_JACIFT010000023.1:0-102188 GCF_014197575.1 Rhizobium sp. BK538 | reverse complement strand
CGATGATCACCCACACCTTGGCCCTCGAAGACATCAACAAGGGCTTCGAGCTCATGCATTCGGGGACAAGCATCCGAAGCGTGGTACTGTATTGAGGAGAAGACGACGGAATGCGGCACGACTTTGAAATGGCCTGCGGCTTTTTCGCAAATTGATCCTGATTTGGGAGCCGTGGGCAGCTAAAGAGGAGGAGCTGAACATGCCAAGTCAAGTATCGATACACCCCGCCCTCGACGGCGGCGTGAAGAAAGGCCAGGCAAATTTCAATGGCGGCACGCTGGTCTGCGCTTGCACCGACCGCGCTGTCAAGGTCGCGATCAAGGGCACCATCGCCCACAATCACGCCTGCGGCTGCACCAAATGCTGGAAGCCGAAGGGAGCGGCCTTTTCAGTCGTCGCCGTGACCCCGCATGAAAACGTCACCGTGCTGGAGAATGGCGACAAGCTGCAGATCGTCGATCCGGATGCGCTGATCCGGCGCCACGCCTGCAAGGGCTGCGGCGTCCATATGTACGGACCGGTGGAGCGCGAACATGCGTTCAAAGGGCTCGACTTTATCCATCCGGAACGCTTCCAGGAAGGGGGCTGGCCGGAGCCAACATTCGCGGCCTTCGTCTCGTCGATCATCGAATCGGGCACCCCGCCTTCGGCGATGGCAGGTGTTCGTGGTCGCCTGAACGAACTCGGCCTCACGCCCTATGACTGCCTGAATCCGACGCTGATGGATGTCATCGCAACCTGGGTGGCTAAGAAGGCAGGCACGCTGAAGGAAGCCTGATGTCTTGAACGAAGGGCAGCCGTCGGACTATGAGACCCGAACGAACCGCCGCTACGCGCCCCTCAGGGCCGCGTGGCGTTTCAGCCAAAGATTGAATTCATGATTTATGTCGATGCAGACGCCTGCCCCGTGAAGCCGGAAATCCTCAAGGTCGCCGAGCGCCACGGCATCGAAGTGACCTTCGTGGCCAATTCCGGTCTGCGCCCTTCGCGCGACCCGATGGTGCACAATGTCATCGTCTCGGCCTCGTTCGATGCCGCCGACAACTGGATTGCCGAACATGCCGGCGCCGGTGATGTGGTCGTCACCGCCGATGTCCCGCTAGCGGTCCGCTGCGTGGCGACCGGCGCCCTTGTCAGCGGTCCGACGGGTCGCGTCTTCGACAACACGAATATCGGCATGGCCAGCGCCATGCGCGATCTCGGCGCTCACTTGAGAGAGACCGGCGAAAGCAAGGGTTACAGTCCTGCCTTCGGCCCGAAGGATCGCTCCCGCTTCCTCGAAACTTTCGATCGCCTGTGCCGCCGGGCAAAGGCACCTACTCCAAGAACGGACGATAGAGAATGAACATCATTTCACAGACGACCGCCTTCGGCGGCATGCAAGGTGTCTTCACGCACCAATCCGACGCCTGCAAGTGCGATATGACCTTTGCAGTTTTCGTTCCCCCAAAGGCCATCAAAGAGCCCTGCCCTGTTGTCTGGTACCTCTCTGGCTTGACCTGCACGCATGCGAACGTCATGGAAAAGGGCGAGTATCGACGCATGGCTGCCGAACTCGGCTTGATTATCGTCTGCCCGGACACAAGCCCGCGCGGCAATGACGTACCGGATGAGCTCACCAATTGGCAGATGGGCAAGGGTGCAGGTTTCTATCTTGATGCGACCGAAGAGCCATGGTCGGAGAACTACCAGATGTACACCTACATCACCGAAGAGCTCCCGGCCTATGTCAGCCAACACTTCCGCATGGACATGAGCAGGCAGGGCATCTTCGGCCACTCAATGGGCGGGCATGGCGCAATGACCATTGCACTCAAGAATCCGGATCGGTTCAAGAGCTGCTCGGCGTTTGCGCCGATCGTGGAACCCTCGACCGCGGACTGGTCGGCTCCGGCGTTTGAAAAATACCTCGGAGCTGACCGCGCAGCCTGGCGCAAATACGATGCCTGCGCCTTGGTAAGCGATGGAGCACGTTTCCCTGAGTTCCTGATCGACCAAGGGAAGGCTGATGGTTTCTTGGAGAACGGGCTGCGTCCCTGGCTGTTCGAAGACGCCGTCAAGAATACTGATATCAAGGCCACACTGCGCATGCATGAGCGCTATGATCATTCGTACTATTTCATCTCGACCTTCATGGACGATCACCTGAAGTGGCATGCCGAGCGGCTTGCCTGAGGCACGCGCAAGAAACGGGTGGTAGGTCTGCCATGACGTTTCCTACGTGAGTTGAAGCGTTCCCAAAGTCCCGGGCTTGATCTGAACCCTGGCGCATCGGGAACGTCTTCGCTCTGAGGATGGAGACTTACGATGGCTTGGCTTCTGCTTTTTCTTGCCGGACTTTTCGAATGTGGCTGGGCGATCGGTTTGAAATACACCGACGGTTTCACGCGTCTGGTACCGACCACTTTGACCGCCATTTCCATGATCGTCAGCGTCGTGCTGTTGGGCATTGCCGTCAAGACGCTGCCGATTGGGACGGCCTACGCTATTTGGACGGGTATCGGTAGCGTTGGCACCGTGTTGCTCGGCATCTGGCTACTCGGTGATGCCGCCAGTGCCCCACGTCTGCTCTGCATTTCAATGATTGTTGCGGGGATCGCCGGCTTGAAGGCCACGGCATGAGCTGCAGCCGCGGCCGGTAAAACCGGTCGCGGCATTTATCGCTGTTAGGCGGCCGCCTTGCGGTGGTCGATCGACAGAGCACCAGCTCCGGCGAAGAAGATGAATAGGAAGATGAAGCAGAATAGAATTGCAGCGTCGCCACCATTCAGGGCCGGCCAGAACGCCTTTGGTCCGTGCGCCATGAAATAGGCGACCGCCATCTGGCCCGACAGGATGAAGGCGACCGGCCGTGTGAACAGGCCGATCAGCACCATAAGGCCACCGACGACTTCGAGCAGAGCGGCAACCAGCATCAAGGGCGGCAGCGGGCCTTCCATTTGTGCAGCTGGGAACGCGAAAAGCTTCATCGTTCCGTGCTCGATAAAGAGCAGTGCCGTAATAACGCGCAAAGCGGCGAGCGAATAAGGCTGATATGCGCTCAGTCGTTCCAAACTCGACATGTAGACTTTCCTTTTGAGTAAAGACAGCGGAGCGTTAGCTGCTTCGCCAAAAGGAATGAAGACACGGATCGCTGACAGACGATCACTTCTTCTTGATTTTCCTTAGCTTTCCCCAATCTAGTCTCCTCAAAGCGGGATATTGTCGTGCTTCTTCCAGGGATTGCTCAGGTCTTTGTTGCGAAGCATCTTGAGGCCGCGCGCCAGGCGCCGCCGCGTAGAATGCGGCATGATCACCTCGTCGATATAGCCTCGTTCAGCTGCCACAAATGGTGAAAGGAAACGGTCCTCATACATCTTCGTGTGTGCAGCGATCTTTTCGGGATCGGCGATATCCTTCCGGAAGATGATCTCGACTGCACCCTTGGCACCCATGACCGCGATTTGAGCCGTTGGCCAGGCATAGTTCAAGTCGCCCCTCAGATGCTTGGATGCCATGACGTCATAAGCTCCGCCGAACGCCTTGCGCGTAATCACCGTCAGCTTTGGCACCGTCGCCTCTGCATAGGCGAACAACAGCTTTGCGCCGTGCTTGATCAGTCCGCCATATTCTTGAGCGGTACCCGGCAGGAAGCCGGGCACATCCACGAACGTTACGATCGGAATGTTGAAGCAGTCGCAGAAGCGGACGAACCGTGCCCCCTTTCGCGACGCATCGCTGTCGAGCACACCGGCCAGCACCATTGGCTGGTTTGCCACGAAGCCGACGGTCGAGCCCTCGATCCGACCGAAGCCGCAGACTATGTTTTTGGCGAAGCTTGCCTGGATCTCGAAGAAATCACCCTCGTCCACTGTCTTCTGGATCAATTCCTTGATGTCATAGGGTTTGTTGGCGTTGGCTGGCACCAGCGTATCCAGCGATGCATCGATGTCTGTCACCGGCTGGTAACATTCGATTTCCGGCACTGGCGAGGTGTTTGATTGTGGCAGAAGGTCAATAAGTCGGCGAACCTGCAGCAACGCCTCGACATCATTGTCGTAGGCGCCGTCGGCAATCGAGGACTTCGTGGTATGCACAGAAGCGCCGCCGAGCTCTTCCGCGGTGACGGTCTCGTTGGTGACTGTCTTCACCACATCCGGGCCGGTCACGAACATGTACGACGTGTCGCGGACCATGAAGATGAAATCAGTCATTGCGGGCGAATAAACGTCGCCGCCGGCGCACGGTCCCATGATAACCGAGATTTGCGGAATGACGCCCGACGCGAGCACGTTGCGCTGAAACACCTCAGCGTAGCCGCCAAGCGCAGCGACGCCTTCCTGGATGCGAGCACCGCCGGCATCGTAGATGCCGATGATCGGCGCCCTGTTTTTGAGCGCCATATCCTGCACCTTCATGATCTTCTCGGCATGCGCCTCGGAGAGCGAGCCGCCGAACACCGTGAAATCCTTGGCGAAAACGAACACGGTTCGTCCGTTCACCGTACCCCAGCCGGTGACGACGCCGTCGCCGGCAATCCGCGTCTTGTCCATGCCGAAGTCGCTCGATCGATGCTCGACGAACATGTCGAACTCCTCAAAGGAGTCCTCGTCGAGGAAGAGATCAATTCGCTCGCGCGCCGTCAGCTTGCCGCGCTGATGCTGCGCGTCGATACGCGCCTTGCCGCCACCGAGCCTTGCAATCCCTCGGCGACGTTCGAGTTCTTCAAGAATTTCCTTCATAGATACTCCTCACCGCGGATATCGCGGCCGGTTCAAGCGCGTCCGGCGCTTAGCGAGAAAGCCGAACGAATGCGGGCGGCGATGTCCTCGGCAAGGATTTCGTCGGCGGCCGTGGGACTGTTGGAGAAGCTCGTGACCTCGAACGAGCTAACGGCAATGACCGATCCGTCTTCGACCGAAGCAGCATCGATGCTGACCTTCGCGACATTCCGGCTCTTGTCGAGGCCCTGGCCCTTTTCGACGAACAGGATGCGGATCGTCAGCACGACGCGTGGATAGACTTCGGTCCGCACCGTAGCGTTGATCGCCGCATTTACCCGATCACCGACCCCGGCAAGGATTGCGGGCGGTATCTTCTGCGGGCTGACAACGACAGCGCTTCGGACGTCATAGACTGGGCCGGGTTGCTCCTTTGCGAAGAGCGAGCAGGACGCGAGGGCGATGCAGATAAGCGCAACCCGAAAAAAGCACGACTTGAGCCAGTTCATTAAAAAAATCCGCATCCGCCCCCGATAGAGTCGCAGATTTTCGCGATAACTGACATCAAAGCAATATGTTTCAGCCCTTCATGGCCAAAAAAACGTCCGCAGCGGCCTTGAAATCCTCGAAGCGCTTCTCCCGCCGTTCTTCGGCCTCTTCGTCGCTGCCCCAATGCTCGATTGTCCAGTCTTCGTCGAGATGTGCGAGCGACCAGACGTTCTTCGCCGATAGGACACGTTCGGCAAAGGCAAGCGCCAGCAGCGCCGAGCCGGTCAGCGTTGTGATGGTATGTAGGGCGGCGAGGACCGTGGCCTTGTCGTGCCGCTTCAACGCCGCGGAAAACGCGGAGATGGCTTCCGGTGGTTGATCGTGATGCATGACACCCTCGATCAGAATGAAGCGCGCGCCGAGCGAATTAGCGGCCCAATCGAGCACTGGATCCCAAAGCTCTTTCTGACGCTCGACGAGTTCCTGCGGTGCATCGGCGCGATAGCAGAGAAGATCACTTGAGGAGAAGCGCAGAATGTCGTCAAAGACGGCCTGCGTATCGGTTGCAACCCCGTCGATAGCGGTGTTGACGAGCCGGGTCACGGGCATGGTTGAAGGGTCGATGAGCTCGGCCTGTGCCTCCCATTCTGGCACAAGAAGTTCTGCAAGCGGCTTCGTCGCGACAACAAGCAGCTTGCGGGCTGGCGTCCGGATTGCCTTGCCATCCAGTTCGATCGAGAAGCCTTCGTCGAGTTCCCGGATTGTGACTGTCTTATAGAAGCGCTTCGGCAATGGCTTCTTCATCTGGATCTGGGCGCGACGGATTGGGTCTGGATGACTCAATCCTTCAGCTTGGTCGTTCAACAGATCACGCATACCTCACCTCAGGAAAAGTGCTTCATAATATCGCTCGGATGGCGAACAATGCTGTCGGCACCCGCAGTCACCAGATCGTCCACGCTGGCATAACCCCACGATACACCTACCGCCTTCGCGCCCGCAGCCTTCGCCATCTGCATATCGTAGACAGCATCACCGATGACGATGGCATCGGCGGGATTCATGCCGGTCTCGCTGCAGCACTCCATTACCATAGCTGGATGCGGCTTCGATGGGCAGTCGTCCGCAGTACGCGAAACAATAAAATGTGGTGCAAGACCATGTTTTTCGAGGATGTGGATAAGACCGAGACGCGACTTGCCGGTTACCGCGCCGATCAGAATGTCATCGTTCCGCGCCAATTCATCGACCAGCGGCTTGATGCCGTTAAAGAGCGGCACGTCCATTCCAGGTTCGTCACGGACACCGGTATAGATCGCCCTATAATGCGCCGTCATCGCGATCGCTTCATCGTCGACATGAGGCTTTCCACGCATCCGCGCGATCGCGATATCCAGCGTCAGTCCGATGATCGACTTCGTCAACGAGACATCAGGCCGGTCATAGCCGAAATGCACGAATGTCCGCGCCATCACCTCATGGATCAGCGCGGCGCTGTCGACCAGCGTCCCGTCGCAATCGAAGAGTGCGAGCCTCATTCGTCGTCTTCCCTTTCCTGGGATGCGAGATCGAGGCCGAGCAGGTTCCAGGTCTGCACCATATGCGGCGGCAAAGGTGCACTGACGCGCAGTCTGCCGCCGGAGGGGTGCGGAATGTCGATCTTGCGCGCATGCAGGTGCAGCCGCTTCTGGATACCGCCCGGGACATCCCAGTTCGGATCCTCGATGAAATACTTGGGGTCGCCAATGATCGGGTGACCGATATGAAGCGCATGAACGCGCAGCTGGTGCGTCCGTCCGGTATAGGGTTCCATCTCGAGCCAAGCGAGGTTCTGCGCGGCGGTTTCCAAGACGCGATAGTAGGAAATCGCGTGATCGGCTCCGTCTTCGCCGTGCTTGGCAACACGCATCCGGTCGCCATCCGCGGTCGCTTCCTTCACCAGCCAGGTCGAGATTTTGTCCTCGTGCTTGCGCGGAACGCCTCTTACCAGCGACCAATAGGTCTTTTTGGTATCACGCTCGCGAAACGCTGCCGTCAGTTTCTGTGCGGCGCCTCGGGTGCGGGCGATGACAAGGACGCCGGATGTATCGCGGTCGAGGCGATGCACCAGCCTCGGCTTTTCGCCCTTCGGGCTGGTCCATGCTTCGAGCATCTTGTCGATATTCCGCGTCACACCAGACCCGCCCTGCACGGCAAGACCGGCCGGCTTGTTCAGGACGATCACCTTGTCGTCTTCATGCAGCACCATGCGCTGCAGAAGCTCGTAATCGCCCCCGTGTTTCAGATCATGGCCGGCGATCGGCGTGTTTTTCGACTTGGCGTCGACATCGAGCGGCGGCACGCGCACCACCTGCCCTGGCTGCACGCGCGTATCGCTTTTCACGCGTCCGCCATCGACGCGGACCTGACCCGATCGCAGAAGCTTCTGGAGTGGGCCGAAACCGAGCCCCGGGAAGTGCACCTTGAACCAGCGATCGAGCCGCATGCCCGCCTCGTCCAGCTCCACTTTTTTGTGTTCGATACCCGCCATACGTCATCTTTCGGAAAATGGTCTTAGGCGCGCTGTGCGGCCTTTGCGGCTGGCTTTAGAGCATTTTCGCCGAAAACGGAAACCGTAATCTCACAAGATTGCACGCATGAGCGCCAGTCCGGCGATTACCCCGGCCATCGACAGGCCGACGCTTGCGACGATATAGACAGCGCCCGAGACAACTGCTCCACGCTCGAAGAGCGAAATGGCATCGAGCGAGAATGCCGAGAAGGTCGTGAAGCCACCGAGAAAGCCGGTGATCAGCAGCAGGCGCAATTCCGGCGATGCATCGAAGCGTCGAATGATCATTTCGGCGAAGACGCCAATGACAAAGCAGCCGACAACATTGACGGTCAGTGTTCCCCACGGAAAGGCCGGGCCTGCGAGCCTGAGAGCCCACTGGCTGACGTAGTATCTGAGGACGGAACCGATTGCGCCGCCAACGGCGACAAGTATGGCCTGAATCATTGAGTCGTCTCTGTTTTGCCGCGCCGGAAATTCCAATCATCTCCGGAGAAGATCAAGATGCATAAAATGCCAGCGGTTAATTTAGCCAGTTAAGAACGTGCGACGCCTTATTCTGACCGTATGACAGTCTTGGTAGGCATGATAGCTGCGAGCACCGCGGCCGCAGCGTTTGATACGTTGCGGATTCCGCAGCGCGTGTCCGCAAGCACGGCTGCGAAAGAAGCTCGCCGCGCAGCAGACCGTCAGATGAGGACGGCCAGCGGCCAAGACGTCGAAGAACCGGCCAACATCATTCAATCGACGGAAGTCGCGCTGGATCTAATGACGATGGGGCAACGGCAGCCACAGGCTGGGTTGAAGCAGGCATTGAAACTCTACAGCGACAGCTGAGCATCACCCGCCTCCTCGCTCCGTCGCGCTATACTCAAATCTACGCGACAAAAATTTGTTCGGCGGCGACATTCCCCCTTGCCAAGTACAGCCCTGGCCAGATAATTGCCCTCGACCTTGTTGGGAGAAGCTGGTCGTCTACGACCGGTGCCGAAGGAGCAACCGCCCCGGAAACTCTCAGGCCAAAGGACCAGCAAGGGGCAGACGGAACTCTGGAGAGAAGCGTTTTCGAAACGCTCGCCGAAGGGATAACAATCTCAGGCACAGGGACAGAGGGGGCTCGAAATGCAAGGCGCAACCGCGTCTGAAGATTTGAGCCCGCGCATGGAATTCCAGGCGCAAACCCCGGAGGCGTCGTTGGACGATACTGCTGCCCTCAAGAAAACTCCGCTTCACGCGCTGCATCTGTCGCTTGGCGCCCGCATGGTGCCCTTCGCAGGCTATGACATGCCGGTACAATATCCGGCCGGCGTCATGAAGGAGCACATCCAGACCCGCACGTCGGCCGGTGTCTTCGATGTGTCCCACATGGGCCAGGTCGTCATCAAGGCAAAGTCCGGAAAATATGAGGACGCCGCGCTTGCGCTCGAAAGCCTCGTTCCGGTCGATATCCTCGGTCTTACCGAAGGTCGCCAGCGCTACGGTTTCTTCACCGATGGCAACGGCGGCATTCTCGACGACCTGATGATTACCCATCTCGACGACCATCTCTTTGTCGTCGTCAACGCCGCCTGCAAGGATGCCGATCTTGCTCACCTGCAGAAGCATATCGGCGACACCTGCGACATCACGCTGCTCGATCGTGCGCTGATCGCCCTGCAAGGACCGCGCGCCGTCGAAGTGCTTGCGGAACTCTGGGCCGATGTCGCGGCAATGAAGTTCATGGACGTGCGCCATTGCCGGCTGCATGACGTTTCCTGTCTCGTCTCCCGCTCGGGCTATAGCGGCGAAGATGGCTTTGAAATCTCGATCCCGGGAGACAAGGCGGAGGATGTCACCAAGCGGTTGCTCGAGCATCCGGACGTGGCGCCGATCGGCCTCGGTGCCCGCGACAGCCTGCGCCTCGAGGCGGGCCTCTGCCTCTATGGCAACGACATTGACACGACCACCACGCCTGTGGAAGCTGCGCTCGAATGGGGTATGCAGAAGGCGCGCAAGACGGGCGGCGCCCGTGCAGGCGGTTTTCCTGGCGCAGACCGCATCTTGGCCGAGCTTGAAAAGGGCGCTGCCCGCCGCCGTGTCGGCCTGAAGCCTGAGGGTAAGGCTCCGGTTCGCGGCCACGCCAAGCTCTTTGCGGATGCTGAAGGCAAGACGGAGATCGGCGAAGTGACCTCGGGCGGCTTCGGCCCCTCGGTCGAGCATCCCGTCGCAATGGGCTACGTCACGGTCGCCCAGGCGGCTGTTGGAACCCAGGTCTATGCTGAAGTGCGCGGCAAGTACCTGCCGGTCATCGTCAGTGCCCTCCCCTTTATTACACCGACCTACAAACGCTGAAACATTTTTCCGGAGAGAACAATCATGCTGAAGTTTACCGAAGAACACGAGTGGCTGAAGATCGAGGGCGGCGTCGCGACGATCGGCATTACCACCTACGCCGTTGAACAGCTCGGCGACCTCGTCTTCGTGGAATTGCCGGAAGTCGGCACCACCTTTTCCAAGAATGACAATGCCGCAACCGTTGAGTCCGTGAAGGCTGCTTCTGACGTCTATTGTCCGCTTGACGGCGAGATCACCGAAGTCAACCCGGCGATCACCGCAGATCCGTCGCTGGTCAATTCCGATCCCCAAGGCGCTGGCTGGTTCTTCAAGCTGAAGCTCAAGAATGCCGCTGATGCCGACGGCCTGCTCGATGAAGCGGCCTACAAGGAGCTCACTGCGTAATGACGACGCCGACCGAATTCCAGTTTACCGACTACCAGCCCTACGACTTCGCCAACCGTCGCCACATCGGCCCGTCCCCGGCCGAAATGTCGGATATGCTGGAGGTGATCGGCTACGGCAGCCTCGACGGGCTGATCGACGCCACGGTACCACCCTCCATCCGCCAGAAGGCGCCTCTCGTCTGGGGCGCGCCGATGACGGAACGCGAGGCGCTCGACAAGCTACGCGAGACCGCCAACAAGAACAAGGTGCTCGTCTCGCTGATCGGCCAGGGCTACTACGGCACCATCACGCCGCCGGTCATCCAGCGCAACATCCTGGAAAACCCGGCCTGGTACACGGCTTACACGCCCTACCAGCCCGAAATCAGCCAGGGCCGCCTCGAGGCGCTGCTGAACTACCAGACGATGATCTGCGACCTTACCGGCCTTGACGTCGCCAACGCCTCGCTGCTCGATGAAGCGACCGCAGCCGCAGAAGGCATGGCGATGGCCGAGCGCGTCTCGAAGTCGAAGGCGAAAGCCTTCTTCGTCGACGCCGCCTGCCATGCGCAGACGATCGAACTGATCAAGACCCGCGCCGAGCCACTGGGCTGGAGCGTCATTGTCGGCAACCCCTTCACCGATCTCGATCCGGTCGACGTCTTCGGTGCCATTTTCCAGTATCCAGGCACGCACGGCCACGTGCATGATTTCACCGGTCTGATCTCGCGCCTGCACCAGACCGGCGCCGTCGCCATAGTCGCTGCTGACATCCTGGCCCTGACGCTGCTGAAGTCGCCCGGTGAAATGGGCGCGGACATTGCCATCGGCAATTCGCAACGCTTCGGCGTTCCTGTCGGTTACGGCGGCCCGCATGCCGCCTACATGTCGGTCAAGGACGCACACAAGCGCTCCATGCCCGGCCGTCTTGTCGGCGTCTCTGTGGACGCGCGCGGCAACCGTGCCTACCGCCTGTCGCTGCAGACCCGCGAACAGCATATCCGCCGCGAGAAGGCCACGTCGAACATCTGCACCGCGCAGGTCCTGCTCGCCGTTATGGCCTCGATGTACGCCGTATTCCACGGTCCCAAGGGCATCAAGGCGATCGCCCAGCAGGTCCACCAGAAGGCCGTGCTGATGGCCAAGGGCCTGGAAAAGCTCGGCTATACCATCGAGCCCGAGACCTTCTTCGACACGATCACTGTCGATGTCGGTCACATGCAGGGCGTCATCCTGCGCGCCGCAGTCGCCGAAGGCGTAAATCTACGCAAGGTTGGCGCTACGAAGATCGGCATGAGCCTCGACGAGCGCACCCGCCCGGCGACGCTGGAGGCCGTCTGGCGCGCCTTCGGCGGTAACTTTGCTGTGGGCGATTTCGAGCCGAGCTATCGGCTGCCGAAGGGCCTCGCCCGCACCAGCGAGTACCTGAGCCATCCGATCTTCCACATGAACCGCGCCGAAAGCGAGATGACCCGCTATATCCGCCGGCTGTCCGACCGCGATCTGGCGCTCGACCGCGCGATGATCCCGCTCGGCTCCTGCACGATGAAGTTGAACGCGACGGCGGAAATGCTGCCGATCACATGGCCCGAGTTCTCGGATATCCACCCATACGTTCCAGTGGATCAGGCGCTCGGCTATCGCGAGATGATCGACGACTTGACGGAGAAGCTCTGCGCCGTGACAGGCTATGATGCCTTCTCCATGCAGCCGAACTCCGGTGCGCAGGGCGAGTATGCCGGTCTGCTGACGATCCGTAACTATCATATCGCCAATGGCAATGGTCACCGCGACGTCTGCCTCATCCCGACCTCCGCGCACGGCACCAACCCTGCCTCCGCTCAGATGGTCGGCATGAAGGTCGTGGTCGTCAAGGTTCGCGAGAACGGCGATATCGACATGGATGATTTCCGCGCCAAGGCGGAGCAGTATGCGGAAAACCTCTCCTGCTGCATGATCACCTACCCCTCGACGCACGGCGTCTTCGAGGAAACCGTCAAGGAAATCTGCGACCTCGTGCACAAGCACGGCGGCCAGGTCTATCTCGACGGCGCCAACATGAACGCCATGGTTGGTCTGTCCCGGCCCGGTGATATCGGCTCGGACGTTTCGCACCTCAACCTGCACAAGACCTTCTGCATCCCGCATGGCGGCGGCGGTCCCGGTATGGGCCCGATCGGCGTCAAGGCGCATCTGGCACCCTACCTGCCAGGACACCCGGAAACGGATGGCCGTCCGGGCGCGGTCTCCGCGGCTGCTTTCGGCTCTGCCTCAATCCTGCCGATCTCCTGGAGCTACTGCCTGATGATGGGCGGCGAAGGCCTGACGCAGGCGACCAAAGTGGCGATCCTCAACGCCAACTACATCGCGGCCCGCCTGAAGGGTGCCTACGACGTGCTCTACAAGTCCGAAGCCGGCCGCGTGGCGCATGAGTGCATCATCGACACCCGCCCGCTGGCCGACAGCGCTGGTGTTACGGTCGACGACGTCGCTAAGCGCCTGATCGATTGCGGCTTCCACGCGCCGACTATGAGCTGGCCGGTTGCAGGTACACTGATGATCGAGCCGACGGAATCGGAAACCAAGGCCGAGCTTGACCGCTTCTGCGAAGCGATGCTGGCGATCCGTCAGGAGGCCCGCGACATCGAGGAAGGCCGCGCCGACAAGGACAACAACCCGCTGAAGAACGCTCCCCACACCGTCGAAGACCTTGTCGGTGAGTGGGATCGTCCCTACAGCAGAGAACAGGCCTGCTTCCCGCCCGGCGCCTTCCGCGTCGACAAATACTGGTCGCCGGTCAACCGCGTCGATAACGTCTTCGGCGACCGCAATCTGGTCTGCACCTGCCCGCCGGTCGAAAGCTACGCAGAAGCTGCTGAATAATAAGCAAACGGCCTTCCCTTTTTCAGGGAAGGCCGTATTCACGAATACCTGAGAGTGAAGGTCTGCGCGCAATGCCAAAAGACGACAGCGATTCTGTGATGCAGGCTCCGTGGCCAAGGCCGGTTCTGCTCGCTCTTGAAGAGCCGGGCAAATACGTGACCATCGCGACCACACAGGCCGCTTCCTGGGCGATGATCGAGGATTGGCCGACTGAAGACGGTTCGGCACTCGACAAGGCATTATTGGTGTGCGCCGACGTCATCAAGGGCAAACGCACCAACGACGACGCTCGCAAAGCCTTCATAGCCGCCGCTGTCGAGGCCGGCATCGATATCAAGAGCTGACCGCTCGCCCGCTCGGGTGCGCTTTCATTGTGTCGGCGTACAGAGCGAGCAGCGGAGATTTCTGCTATGCCCTCTGCTGCCCTGCGGCTTCCAGGATCAAGCTGGCAATGGCGTCCGGGTGCGAAATCAGTGACAGATGGCTCGATTTCAGTTCGATGGTCTTGGCGCCCATCCGCTTGGCCATGAAGCGCTCGAGGTCGGGATCGATCGTTCGGTCTTCGGTCGACACGGCATACCAACTGGGCTTCGAGCGCCATGCCGCCTGTGTCGTCTTACCCGTGAGGAGCGCCTTGTGGAACGGCTCCTGCACGGCATAGAGCACTTTCGCCTTCGCCTCAGGGAGATCTCCGGCGAAGTCACGCAGGAATGCCGCTTCGGTCAGTCGTCCCTCGTCTCCATCGAAGACGATGCCCGCTGAGGCCGGCGGTGTCGGAAATGTCTTGGCAAGGGCCGTATAGTCTTCGCCGGCGTCAGGCGCACGCGCAGCCACATAAACAAGCGCCGATACGCTCGGATGCCCCCCCGCTTCGGTAACCAACATGCCGGAGAACGAATGCCCGACCAGAACTGTCGGACCATCTTGCCGGTCGAGTACGCGCTGCACCGAGGCGACGGCTTCGGGCAGCGTCGTTAGAGGATTTTGCACGGCCGTCACATTGAGCCCCGCAGCCTGCAGCCGAGCAATGACCTCGGTCCAGCAGGAACCATCGGCAAACAGTCCGTGTGCCAACACGACGTTTCGCGCTTTCACCGGGGCAGCAGGCGCGGCCATACCACGGATAGAGATGAGGGAAGCTGCCGCGCCTGCGACGAGTGCTGCTGAGAATGTCCGTCTGTTCATCATCATGATCAGTGCTCCCTGAGCGTTGAATTGACCGTAAAACAAGCGCGCGTCAGCTCTGGCTGCGCATCCAACCATGCGGCCTGCAAGACTCGTTTGAAGTGGCTTTTCTTGTCGCTGCCGCACCAGCACCGTTGGCGATGGACAACTCTTCGGACGGGCATTTGCGAAGCGCATCGTGCGATGCGGCCCGTTCGCAAATGAATCTATTGAGGAAGCGCCAACCGGTCAACCTACCCTGCACTACACATAGGTATAGATCAGTTGCCAAGGCTGACAGATTCGCTCTGCGTGGCCACAACACCACGCAGGATCAAGCGCCCTGCCATGATGCTTTAAAGTAGCGAGTGGAGTGCTGAGGCGAGTGCGACAAACCCGAAGAGGACCAGAAGATAGCTCGTTCCTCGCGCGACCTTCGTTGTGAAATCCTTGGGCAGTTTTTCCCTAGCAAGGTTCACCGCGCTGCTTAGAAAGAACCACCAGGCAAGTGATCCGCAGAATACTCCACCAACGATGACTGCCGAGCTGAAACGCCGTGTCTCCTCTGTCAGCCCAAAACCGGCAAAGAGAGCGCCGAAGGAGAGAATGGTCGCCGGGTTGGAGATCGTAAGCAGGAAGGTCGCCAGCGTCGTGCCGATAAGTCCGCCTGCCCTCACATCTGCGGCCTGAACTGGATCGTGGGTCAATCCGCGATACCCGAGCCCGAGCAAGAGCAGCCCTCCGCCGAATGCCAATGGCAGGGTGGCGGCCGACATCAACTCTTCAAAAACGGCAATGCCGGTTACCGCGACAAGCGCGTAACTGGCGTCGCCGACCGCCGTCCCGAACCCGCAAGAGAAGCCCGCCAGAAAACCGCGCTCGAGCGTGCGGTTGATGCACAGCATCCCGATCGGCCCAAGTGGCGCGGTAATGATGACACCCAGCAGAGCGCCTTTCAGGAACAGCAGTAGCATTCTTTCGTCGATTCCCTTCCGCTGGCGCGTTTCACGGGCCCTCCGTACCGGGCCTTTAAAGGGCAGTCACGACGAGGTAAAACAAAAAGCCGCCAAAGCCGGCGGCCTCATCAACAATTCAGGGGATTGTGCCAATCAGTGTGCCGGTACGACGGCGTTGCCTTGGGCGGCAAGCGCCGCGAGGTCCGCTGGCTTCAACTCGACGGATTCGCCACAGCCGCAGGCTGACGTCTGGTTTGGATTGGTGAAGGTGAAACCGGAGCGTAGCGTTGTGCTCTCGAAGCCCATTTCGGTGCCGAGAAGGTAGAGCACGGCGGACGGTTCGACCCAAACCTTCGCGCCATCGCGCTCGATCAGGTCGTCCTTCGCATTCGGTTCCGTCACGAGGTCGATGGTATACTCCATCCCTGCGCAGCCGCCCTTCTTGATCCCGACGCGAATGCCCTTGGCCTCCGGTCCGGAGTTTTCGAGGATCGCTTTCACGCGGTTCGCGGCGGCTTCCGTCATACTCATTACTGCAAAGCCCATCGGCTTCTTCTCCTTCCGCGCGCGGATTCAAGGTCCGGCGTTTCACGATTCAAATGTAGTGCCAGCGGCTTAACCGATCAATACCAGCCTGCCGTATGATCGTGTCCGAAAAGTCTGCAACTTTCCGGGGTCATGCTAGTACCAGCCGACGGCGACCTGCGCCTCTTCCGACATTCGATCCGGTGTCCACGGTGGATCGAAGGTCATTTCAACCTCGACGCCGGATACGCCCTCGACCGCGCCGACAGCATTTTCGACCCAGCCGGGCATCTCGCCGGCGACCGGGCAGCCGGGCGCCGTCAGCGTCATCATGATCTTCACGATGCGATCGTCTTCGATGTCGATCTTGTAGATCAGCCCGAGCTCGAAGATATCGGCAGGAATCTCAGGATCATAGACCGTCTTGAGCGCCGAAATCACATCGTCGCTGAGCCGCGCCAGTTCGTCGGCCGGAATGCTGGAATGCACGATGCCTTCGCGCACGTCGATCTTCTGTTTGCTTTCGTCCAGGCTCATACGGACACTCCTTAAGCAAAGAACTTACGCGCATATTCCAGCGCATCGGCCAAGGCATCGACCTCGGCGCGTGTATTGTACATCCCGAAGGACGCCCGGCATGTGGAGGTGACGCCGAAACGTTTCAAGAGCGGCATGGCGCAATGGGTTCCCGCGCGCACCGCAACCCCCTGACGGTCGATCACCATCGACACATCATGCGCATGCAGACCGGCAAGCTCGAAGGAGAAGATGCCGCCCTTGCCTGGCGCGGTGCCGAAAACGCGCAGCGAAT
Organism: Rhizobium sp. BK538; assembly: GCF_014197575.1. Lineage (NCBI taxonomy): Bacteria > Pseudomonadati > Pseudomonadota > Alphaproteobacteria > Hyphomicrobiales > Rhizobiaceae > Rhizobium > Rhizobium sp. BK538. Next base: position 85,410 of record NZ_JACIFT010000023.1, on the reverse strand, counting down.
TCACCGCCTGCAGCCGCTCCGCGGCGTAAGTGGCAAGATCCGCCTCATGGCGCGCGATCGCCTCGCGGCCAACCTTCTCCATGTAGTCGAGCGCATAGCCGAGCCCGATTGCCTGCACGATCGGCGGCGTCCCGGCTTCGAAGCGATGCGGCGGATCATTATAGGTCACGGCATCTTCGGTCACCTCGAAGATCATTTCGCCACCGCCCTGGAAGGGCCGCATCTCGCGAAGCCGCTCCTTCTTGCCGTAGAGCACACCGATCCCGGACGGGCCATAGAGCTTGTGGCCGGTCATCACGTACCAGTCGCAATCGATGTCCTGCACGTCGACAGGCATATGGACGGCGCCCTGCGACCCGTCGACCAGAACCGGAATGCCGCGCTCGTGCGCGATGCGGCAGATCTCCTTCACCGGAACCACCGTGCCGAGCGCATTCGACATATGCGTGATGGCGACGAGCTTTGTGCGGTCGGTCAGGCTTCTCTCGAAGTCCTCGATATGGAAGGCGCCCTCGTCATCAATAGGCACCCATACCAGCTTGGCGCCCTGCCGTTCGCGGATGAAATGCCACGGCACGATGTTGGAGTGATGCTCCATGATCGAGATGACGATCTCGTCGCCCTCTCCAAGCTTCGGCATGCCCCAGCCATGGGCGACCGTATTGATTGCCTCCGTCGAAGACTTCGTGAACACGATGTCGTTGACATCAGGCGCGTTCAGGAAGCGCCGGACCTTTTCGCGCGCGCCCTCATACGCGTCGGTCGCGGCGTTCGAAAGGAAATGCAGACCACGGTGAACGTTCGCATATTCGTTCGAGTAGGCATGCGAAATCGCGTCTATGACGGCCTGCGGCTTCTGAGCGGAGGCACCGTTGTCGAGATAGACCAGCGGCTTGCCGTAGACTTCCCTCGCAAGGATCGGAAAATCCTTGCGAATGGCTTCGACGTCGTATGTGGTGGCCGGAACTATCTTGTCCATAATGCTATCCGATCAGGCGTGCTTTTCGAGCCAGGCCGAGATGACGCCTTCCAGCGACGCGACCAGCGCTTCGTCTTCCAGTTCTTCAACGATCTCGGCAACGAAGGCGTTGACGAGCATTGCGCGCGCCTTGTTCTCCGGAATGCCGCGCGCCATCATGTAGTAGAGATGATTGTCGTCAATGTCGGCAACGGTCGCGCCGTGACCGCACTGAACGTCGTCAGCGAAGATCTCCAGTTCCGGCTTCACCGAAAATTCGGCGTCGTCGGACATCAGAAGCGTATTGCAAGCCATCTTGGCGTCGGTCTTTTGCGCGTCCGGAGCAACGCGGATCATGCCTTGGAAGACGCCCTTGGCGCGGTCGAAGACGACGTTGCGGATCACTTCCGTGGAGCCCGTATGCGGAACGTTATGGCCGAGAACCATGGTAACGTCCGTGTGCGTTTCGGCGCCAAGCAGGTTGATGCCGCGAAGCGTCAGATCGGCGCCCTCGCCCGTTACCTTGATGTGCAGCTCCTGGCGAACGAGCTTACCGCCGGCATTGATAACGAAAAGCTTCAGCTTGGCATCGGCGCCGAGATCGACCCGGATCTGGCCGAGGTGCGTATCCTCTGCGCCCTGCTGCTGGATAATGATCCAGGTGAGCTCCGTACCTTCTCCAACCGTGATGTCACTGACGTGCGACACGAAAGCGGCGTCGGAGGTCACTGCAAGGTGACGTTCGATGACCGTCGCTTTCACGTTTGCGCCGAAGCTAATCGGCAGGCGCGTATGCGTCTGGCCGCCAGCATGAACGAACTGGATCTCGAGCGGTTCCTCAAGCGCAGTTTCGGCGGCGACGTCAATGACGTAGCCATCCCGCACGAAGCTGCCGTTGATGCGGCCGATCGCGTCATCACTGCCGAATGCGCCGAGGCCGGTGGCAGCCGTGCCGTTTGAAAGCTGAGCCGCATAGCTCGAAATATCGAGGCCATCGACCGAAGCCCTGAGATCGGGCACACCCTGAATAACCGAAAGGATCGAGGATTCTTCAACCAGCGGGTCGCGGGCTTCCGAACCAGCGTCGCCGGCCTGTTCCGGAATGGCGCGCAACAGCGTCTTGAGATCGGTATAGTGCCAGGCCTCGATGCGGCGCGTCGGCAGGCCGGCCTTCTTCAGGTCGTCAAGCAGCCTGTCCCGGATGGCGATGACCGAACCGTCTCCCGGTAGCTCGCCGACCTGGTTGTTGAAAGCCTCGATGAGCGCCGCTTCAGCGGCGGTCTGGCGGCTCGTCGTCTGCATGTTCATGAGACCCGTCCTTTCCGCCTAAATCAGGCTGCCGCACCGATGATGTCGGCGTAGCCGTTGGCTTCCAGCTCATGCGCCAGCGCCTTGTCGCCCGACTTGATCACCTGCCCCTTGTAGAGAACGTGAACGGTATCCGGAACGATGTAGTCGAGCAGACGCTGGTAGTGGGTGATGACGACGACGGCACGATCCGGCGAACGCAGCGCGTTGACGCCATCGGCAACGATCTTCAGCGCGTCGATGTCGAGTCCGGAGTCCGTCTCGTCAAGTACGCAAAGCTGCGGCTGCAGCAGCGCCATCTGCAGGATTTCGGCGCGCTTCTTCTCACCACCCGAGAAGCCAACGTTCAGCGGGCGCTTCAGCATTTCGGTGTTGATCTGCAGCTTGCCGGCAGCGTCCTTGACGAGGCGCATGAAGTCGGGGGTCTTCAGCTCTTCTTTGCCGCGCGCCTTGCGCTGTTCGTTCATCGCAACCTTGAGGAACTGCATGGTGGCCACGCCCGGAATTTCGACCGGATATTGGAAGGCCAGGAAGATGCCCTTGGCCGCACGCTCGGCAGCGTCTAGTTCCAGGATGCTCTCGCCGTTGTAAAGGATGTCGCCTTCGGTGACTTCGTAGTCTTCGCGCCCCGACAGGACGTATGAAAGTGTCGACTTGCCGGAGCCGTTCGGGCCCATGATGGCAGCAACTTCACCGGCCTTCACCGTGAGGTTCAGTCCGCGAATGATCTCGGTGCCGTCTTCAGCGATGCGGGCGTGCAGGTTCTTAATTTCAAGCATGGTTTTGTCCCATAAAAAGCAATCGGAGAAAGGCGCGATCCACGCGCCCTCGCGCATTCATGTCGTATTGCGTCAGCCGACGCTGCCTTCGAGCGAGATGCTGATAAGCTTCTGCGCCTCTACGGCGAATTCCATCGGCAGCTCCTGCAGGACTTCCTTGACGAAGCCATTGACGATAAGCGCGATCGCCGCTTCCTCTGGGATGCCGCGCTGCAGGCAGTAGAAAAGCTGGTCTTCCGAGATCTTCGAGGTGGTTGCCTCGTGCTCGAACTGCGCCGTGGAATTCTTCGCCTCGATATACGGAACCGTATGGGCGCCGCACTTGCCGCCGATCAGCAGCGAATCGCACTGCGTGAAGTTGCGAGCGTTGGATGCCTTGCGGTGCGCCGATACCTGGCCGCGGTAGGTGTTCTGCGATACGCCGGCCGCAATACCCTTGGAGATGATGCGGCTCGACGTATTCTTGCCGAGGTGGATCATCTTCGTGCCGCTGTCGACCTGCTGGTGGCCGTTCGAGACGGCGATCGAGTAGAACTCGCCGCGGCTGTCATCACCGCGTAAGATGCAGGACGGATACTTCCAGGTGATCGCGGAACCAGTCTCGACCTGCGTCCAGGAGATCTTCGACCGGTCGCCACGGCAATCGCCACGCTTGGTGACGAAGTTGTAGATGCCGCCCTTGCCCTGGGCATCGCCTGGATACCAGTTCTGAACGGTCGAATATTTGATCTCGGCATCATCGAGAGCAACGAGCTCGACGACGGCGGCATGCAGCTGGTTTTCGTCGCGCTGCGGCGCGGTGCAGCCTTCAAGGTAGGAAACGTATGCACCTTCCTCGGCGATGATCAGCGTGCGCTCGAACTGGCCGGTGTTCTTCTCGTTAATGCGGAAGTAGGTGGACAGCTCCATTGGGCAGCGAACGCCCTTCGGAACGAACACGAACGAACCATCGGTAAAGACGGCCGAGTTCAGCGTCGCATAATAGTTGTCGGTGGTCGGAACGACGGAACCGAGATATTTCTGCACCAGTTCCGGATGCTCGCGGATTGCCTCCGAGATCGACATGAAGATCACGCCGGCCTTCTTCAGCTCTTCCTTGAAGGTCGTGACGACGGAAACAGAATCGAAGACGGCATCGACGGCGATCTTCGGCTTCTCGACACCGGCCAGGATTTCCTGCTCCTTGAGCGGAATACCGAGCTTTTCGTAGACCTTGAGAATTTCAGGATCGACTTCGTCAAGCGACGTCGGGCCAGGCGTGCTTTTCGGTGCGGCGTAGTAGTAGATGTCGTTGAAATCGATCTTCGGATAATCGACGCGCGCCCAGGTCGGTTCTTCCAGCGTCAGCCAGCGCTTATAGGCCTCGAGACGCCATTCGAGCATCCATTCCGGCTCCTGCTTCTTGGCGGAAATGAACCGGATGATGTCTTCGGACAGGCCCTTGGGTGCCTTGTCCATTTCGATGATGGTCTCGAAACCGTATTTATACTGATCGACGTCAATCTCGCGGACGCGATCAACCGTTTCCTGGACGGCGGGCATGTCATTCTCCAATCTCGCCGGAGAAAAGGTCCGGCAGCTTGTCGTTCGGGCAGTATCGTTTGCCCCGTATGTAGGTGGCCAAAAGGGACTTTTCAGCCCGAATGGCAAGCGGAAAATTGCGTTTCCGCAAATTTATGAAGCGGTCACGCCGCCTCCCCGGCCAGCTTGCGCCGAGCGGCTATTTTCGCAAAGACCGAAATCGCCTTGTCGATCTCGTCCTCGGTCGTTGCAAAGCCCAACGAAATGCGCAAAGCACCGAGCTTGGGGTCACGCCCCATGGCAACCAGAACATGGCTTTCGCCGACCTTGCCGGATGAGCAGGCGGACCCGGCAGAGAGCGCCACACCTTCGAGATCGAAGGCGATCTGGCCAGTCTCGGCCTTCAGCCCTGGAAGCGTGAAAAAAGTCGTATTCGAAACACGTTGGCCTTCGGCGCCGTAGATGACGACGTCAGGCGCAGCGCTTCGCATGCCGGTTTCCAGTCGATCACGTAGAGCCGACGCGACTTCATTGCGCGCATCCAATTCCGCAACAGCTGCGTCGGCAGCAGCGCCGAAGCCAATCACCGAAAGCGAATTCTCTGTCCCCGAGCGGTGACCCTTCTCCTGGCCGCCGCCATGGATCAGCGGCCGCGGCATTAGGACTTCGCCACGGGTGATCAGCGCACCGGCGCCTTTCGGACCGCCGATCTTATGCGATGAGACGATCATGAAGTCGACGCCAAGTGCGTTGGTATCGAGCCTCAAACGACTGGCCGCCTGCACCGCATCGACGACAAGCAGGCCACCATGCGCCTGTACGATTTTCGCAACGTCGGCGATCGGCTGAACGATACCGGTCTCGTTGTTGACCAGCATGACGGCGACCATCGGCAGCCCGGTCGCCTTGTTATGCGCCGTAAGCAAGGCGCCAAGCGCATCGAGATCGACGACGCCCGCCTCTGTCACCGGAATTTCCGTCGTCCGTTCCTTCGGGAAGCGCCCACCTTCGCGAACTGCAGGATGCTCAACCGCGGAATAATAGAGCTGACCGATTGCCAGCGGCGTCCGCCCCATCCTAAATTCCGGCGTCAGCACCATATTGGCCGCCTCGGTGGCGCCGCTCGTGAAGATCACATGCGCAGGATCGGCGCCCGCAAGCGTTGCCACTTGGCGCCGCGCACTTTCTATGGCTGCGCGGACGGCCCGGCCCTCGCCATGCACCGAATTCGGATTGCCGAACAGATCCATTGCACGCAGAACCGCGTCGCGCGCATGCGGATGCAGCGGCGAAGTCGCGTTCCAATCGAGATAAAGGCGTGGCGGCGCCATGATCTTTGTCCTGCGCTTTAAGCTTGCACGACGCCTCGGCTCATTTTCCTTGAAATTTCGGCCGGGCTTGCCTTATGACACATCCCACAATGCGTGGATCGCCATGCAAGTTTCGAATTGTTCTAAACTGCGTTTTAGAAAAGCTGACAACGTTCGTCAAGTCTGCGCAGCGTGAACGCGAAGAAATAAACGCCGGAGTACCGATGCCCGAAGTCATTTTCAACGGCCCCGCAGGCCGCCTTGAAGGCCGCTACCAGCCTTCCAAGGAAAAAAGCGCGCCGATTGCCCTCATTCTGCACCCGCATCCCCAGTTCGGTGGCACGATGAACAACCAGATCGTCTACCAGCTCTTCTACATGTTCCAGAAGCGCGGGTTCACGACATTGCGCTTCAACTTCCGGGGAATCGGCCGCAGCCAGGGTGAGTTCGACCACGGCGCCGGCGAGCTTTCGGATGCCGCGTCCGCGCTCGACTGGGTGCAGAGCCTGCATCCCGATTCGAAGACGTGCTGGGTTGCCGGCTATTCCTTCGGATCGTGGATCGGCATGCAGCTCCTGATGCGTCGTCCCGAAATCGAAGGCTTCATGTCGATCGCGCCGCAGCCGAACACCTATGACTTCTCGTTCCTTGCGCCCTGCCCGTCTTCCGGCCTCATCATCAACGGCGAAGCTGACAAGGTCGCGCCCGAGAAGGATGTAAACGGCCTCGTCGAGAAGCTGAAGACGCAGAAGGGTATCTTGATCACGCACCGCACGGTGCCCGGTGCCAACCACTTCTTCAACGGCCAGGTCGAGACCCTGATGAGCGAGTGCGAGGACTACCTCGATCGCCGCCTGAATGGCGAACTGGTGCCGGAGCCGGCCGCCAAGCGCATCCGCTAGGCTGACCGCATCCCGGCGGTCAATTCGAACGTCGGGCAAGACAATCCGTCGATGATCATCGGCATGCGGCTTCGCATGCCGATTTTCGTTAGGACATGCTGGGATGCGGCATTGTCAGGATGGGGGAACGCGATGAACTGTTGCGCAAAGTTCCGTCCAAAGAACCAATCGGCAAGCCCGCCGGCAATCTCCGTCGCATAGCCCTTGCCCCATTTCTCCTGCCGAAGCGAATAGCCGAGTTCGAAATCCTGCCGCTCGCCGCCAAATAGCGAGAACCCCGCGGGCCAATGAAGCGGCCGTCATCGCGACTGAGGATTTTGTATTTCGTGGTTGCGTCCCGCGCCTGCTCGCCGAACCAGCTGCACAACCGCTCCTCAGCCTTTTCACGCGACCACGGGGGGCAGCACCCGAAAGATATCGCGTCGCCTCGATCGTCGAATGGAGCTCCTGGATCAGGCCCGCATCGTCGGGTTCCCACAGATAGCGACCAGGCGCGGTGTCTCCAGAATGACCTGTTGCATCACGGTTTCACCACGACACCGCCGCTGACAGGCGCATGCACACCCGTTGTCCCCGGAAACGTCAACGGCAGGCCATCCAACGACCTCACCGCCAGATAAGCCCAGGCTTCGGCCTCCATGGAGTCGCCATTGAAGCCCGCCTCCTCCGCCGTTATCACCTTCGCGCCATGAGCAATGTCTTTCAGATCCTGCATCAGCACGCGATTGAGGCGACCGCCACCGCAAACGACATAAAGCGTCGGCTTCACCGGAAGGTGACTGGCGGACTTGATGATCGAGGCGGCCGCGACATACGCAAGAGTGCGCGCACCGTCGCCAAGTTCTGCATCTTCGCCCGATGGCGGAGGAAAGTCGTTGCGGTCGAGCGAGCGTCGCTTCTCCGCGGTAAAGAACGGGCTGTTCAAATATCGATCCGCCAGTTCCGCGACAATCCGACCTTCCGAGGCAATCATGCCGCCCTGATCGAACGGCACGCCCGCATGGGTCTCGACCCACTGATCGATCAGCGTATTGCCCGGCCCGCTGTCGTAGCCGACGATGACGCCGTCCTCGCCGACATAGGTGAGGTTGGAAATCCCGCCGATATTGACAAAGCAGACCGGCAAAGCCGCGTTCGTGACGTTGGCGGCAAGTGCTGCATGATAGACCGGAACCAGTGGCGCACCCTGGCCACCATGCACCATGTCGTTGGCACGGAGGTCGTAGGCCACCGGAATGCCCGTCTCGCGCGCCAACAGTGCCCCATCGCCGATCTGCACCGTCAGCGCCTCGTCCGGACGGTGCAGCACCGTCTGCCCGTGAAAGCCGACGACATCGATCGAAGCCGTATCGAGCGTATTCGCAGCCAGAAATTCCCTAACGGCAACTGCATGACGTAACGTCAGTTCACTCTCGATCGCGGCGAGATCACCCGGCCTTTGCTCACGTTGGGTAATGGTCTTCGCTTGCTCCAGTGCCAGCTTCAACCGATCACGGAAGGCTGGCTCATAGGGAACGCCGAGAAACGGTCCGCGCTCGACGACGGCCCGGCCATCGGTACGCAGCAGCGCCACGTCGATACCGTCCATCGATGTTCCGCTCATCAAGCCGATCGCGGTCCTGATCTTCTCCATGACCCCTCGCTGGAAGATTCCTGCCAAATGGTGACTGTTCGGCAAAACAGTGCTAAACGCGCCGCGTCACTTCAACAATAGCCAATCCGAAAATCCGCACCCGAGAGCAAAAGGTCATGTCCGAGTTCAAATCCGATTTCCTCCACACGCTGAAAGAGCGTGGCTTCATTCATCAGATCTCCGATGAATCGGGCCTCGACGAACTCTTCGCCAAGGAAACGGTAACGGCCTATATCGGCTTCGACCCGACTGCGCCCAGCCTGCATGCGGGTTCGCTCATCCAGATCATGATGCTGCACTGGCTGCAGGCAACTGGCCACCGCGCTATTTCACTGATGGGCGGTGGCACAGGCATGGTCGGTGACCCCTCTTTCAAGGACGAAGCCCGCCAGCTGATGACGATCGACACCATCGAGAGCAACATTGCTTCGATCAAGCGGGTCTTCTCAAACTACTTGACCTACGGCGAAGGCCCCAAAGATGCACTGATGATCAACAACGCCGAGTGGCTGCGTTCCATCAACTACCTGGAGTTTCTGCGAGATGTCGGCCGGCATTTCTCGGTCAACCGCATGCTGTCCTTCGACAGCGTGAAGATGCGGCTTGATCGCGAGCAGTCGCTGTCGTTCCTCGAATTCAACTACATGATCCTGCAGGCCTACGACTTCGTCGAACTCGCCAAGCGCTACGACTGCCGTCTGCAGATGGGCGGTTCGGACCAGTGGGGCAACATCGTCAACGGCATCGACCTCGGTCACCGCATGGGGACGCAACAGCTCTACGCCCTCACCTCGCCGCTGCTGACGACGTCTTCGGGTGCCAAGATGGGCAAGTCCGCGACCGGCGCCGTCTGGCTCAACGCCGACATGCTCTCGGCCTATGATTTCTGGCAGTACTGGCGCAACACCGAAGACGCCGACGTCTCGCGCTTCCTGAAGCTCTACACGACGTTGCCGATGGACGAGGTCGCGCGCCTGTCGGCGCTCGCCGGCTCCGAGATCAACGAGGTCAAGAAAATCTTGGCGACTGAGGTCACCGCGATCCTACACGGCCGCGCGGCGGCCGAACAGGCCGCCGAAACCGCCCGCAAGACCTTCGAGGAAGGTGGCCTTGCCGAAAACCTTCCGTCGGTCGAGGTGCCGGCTGCCGAGCTCGACGGTGGCATCGGTCTGCTGTCGCTGATCGTGCGCGCCGGCCTTGCCGCCTCGAATGGCGAGGCCCGTCGTCACGTTCAGGGCGGTGCGGTGCGCATCAACGATCAGGCTGTCAGCGACGAGCGCAAGGTTGTCGGAAGCGGCGAGATCACCGCCGATGGCGTCATCAAGCTCTCGCTCGGCAAGAAGAAGCACATCTTGATCCGCCGCGCGGCATAAGTTCTAGCAACATCGGAAAAGGAAAGCCGGCCTCGCGCCGGCTTTTTCGCGCCTATTGGAATTCGAAGATGTTGCGGAAGACGCCGGGGGCGATGATCGACAGCGGATTGACGATCAGATCGGGCGCTTCCAATTCCCCCGTCAGCTTGAACGTGATGCCGATCAGGCCGCGATCGGTGCCGTTGCCTAGGATGATACCGATCAGGGGTAATTCGGCAAACAGCCTGTTGAGGCCATAGGCAGGCATGAAGGTGCCCGTCATGTCCATCCTACCGCGCGGGTCACGTACTATACCCTGGAACACGGCACCGACCTGATCGCCGCGCACCACGCCGTTCTCAATGCCGATCACGCCGTTTTGCGAAACAATGCGGGCAAAGCCGCGTTGGAAGCGCTGTGCCGAGGTGTCGATGCTCCGCTTGACCGCCGAATTCAGGCTCCGTTGCTCCTGACCGACCGGCGTCGAGACGATTGAATGCAGGCGCTGCTCGTTGACCAGAGAAAAGCGCCTGATGTCGATCGAGCCATCCCAGCGGTCGCCTGCGCCGAGGCGGATCTGCAGATTGAGCAAGCCACCCATCATATGCTGATAGAGGTCGGCGAAGCGCGAAACAGAGCCCGCATCCCCGCTGGTGACATTGATAACGCCATTGCCCTTGGTCTGGGCAACGAACGCCTCGCCGCTGTCGGTGACACCGGTAAAATTCAGTGCCTGTAACCTGCCATCTGCGGAAACGTACAGCATTTCAGCATTCCGCATCTTCTCGTCATTGAAGCCGATAATGCGACCGAGCTTGGCCCGAACCGATACGTTACCGCTGCGGTCGGTCTCGCCGCCTCCACCGCCGGACTTCAATCTGGCGATGATCGGGCGAGCGTCAGCGCTGTTGCCTGATACGGAGACATCAAGCCCGCCCTTGCTGCGCTTTACCGAAACGGCAAAGTCATCCAGCGACGACAGTTTGACACTGTCGAAATCCGCCTTCATGAGATTGCCCTTGCCGATGACAAGCGAGCCGTTGGCTCCGAAGCCGTCGCCCTTGAGGACGAAGTTCTTCAACTCCGTGTTTTCGGCGGGCCCGGAAGCCTCGAACGCAGCAGTCGCGCCGATACCGCTTCCCTTCGACCAACCGATCCATGGGAGGGACAATCGCGCCCTTCCAAGATCGACCGAGACCTGCTGTCGGTCCTGATCGATGCGCTTGAGCTCGATGTCTATGCTGCCATCGATGATGTCGTTGAGGCCGGGCAGCACCTTTTCTCGCTGATCGTTGTTGAGCGTGGCGGTAATGGTCTGTTGTGGCTGAACGTCCGAAGATTTGTCTGTCGGCTCGACAAGCTTGATGCCAGCGGGAATGCCGTCGATCAGCCCCTTTCCGTCAACGCTTACCTGCTTCGGATCGGCGTTAAGCACCCCGTCAAGATCCGTGATCTTGCGGCCCGAAATCTGTTTGGCGATATCGAGATCCTGCAGCTGCAGCACAGCCTTCCATTCAGCCGGCGGAGGATTCTGCGACGAGATCAGCCCGAGGCGCGCCTGCACGTTCGCCGACACCTTGCCCTTGAGGTCCTCAGGCACGAAGCCTGCACGCTGCAGTATCTGTACTGGCTTATAGGTCAGCAATTCGCCGACCGCGTCCGCCGCGCCGGAAATGGGAAGATTGAGTTCGGCCATGAGCGGCTTGTCATAGGTCGACGGCAGGACAAACGTTCCCTCGCCGACGTTTACCGATCGTCCCGAGGGGAAGAACGCCGTCCCGCTCTTGATGGAGATCGTCGCACGCGGACCACTCAAGTCAAAATGCGCATTCGTATCACGGATCGGCGGGATGTCGCCGGCCACATTCATTCGCGTGCCAGCGATGTCGAAGGCGATCCGGATCTGGTGCTCATCGAGTTTCAGCCCCTTGCCGACAGCCTCGTCCAAGCGTCCAAATGGAATGAAGACGGAAATCGACGCGTCACTGACGGTTCCCCCGAAGAGGTTGCGTTCAACCCACTCGCGGCCCTTCGACGCCATCCAGAATGGCCACAATTGCTTGACCGCCGTTGTCTGCAAATGTTGCGACTGACCGGCAAAGCTGATCTCCGGTGACGCATCGCCGAAACGGACGTGCAGCGAGCCGAAGAGGCCTCCGGCTGGGCTCGAAACCTGCATGTTCGCAAATTGCAGTTCGCGGCTGGCAACGAGGTAACGACCAGTCGCATTTATGTCGAAGGCAAGTGGCTGCTCTCCGGATCCAACTGGCGCCGCGGTGCCGCCGCTGACGAGCAGATCGATGCCGAAGCCCTTTCCTGCGGAGGCATCGATCTTGTCCAGGTCTATGAGGGCACCGCTGAGCGGCACGGATGTTGCACCGAACTGAACACGCGACTTGGCAATCTCCAGCGTCTGCTTCGAGAAGTCATAAGCGAGGTTGATGCGGCCGCCGCTCAGTTCCTGCTGGTCGCCATCCATATAGAACTGCCCCGGCTTCAGTTCGATCGAGGCGCCAAGCGCCGGCGGGTCTTGATCGCCGGCGCGAAAGGCCGAGATCGTCAAGTCACCAGAGCCATTGATGCCTTGCCGGATTTGGCCCTCGACGTTCCGCTTGAGCGTGAACGGTCCCAGATCGACGCCCGCGACCTGCCCTGTCAACTTCGAGGTGCGTCCGCTGGCCCGTTGTGTGACGACGCTGAGCGTTGACGGCCTGCCGTTGATCGCGACCTCGCCATCCAGCGCCAGCGCGCCCTGCCGTGTCCTCGAGAAGGCCAGGTTGTCAACCACGATCGAGAGTGGACCGTTTGCGGTATCGGCGAGCTTGATGTCAATGCCCGAGAGCTTGACTGACCGCGTTCCGCCGCGCTCCACGAAACTGTCGATCATGTCGAGCTGAGCAAATGCAGCTTCCATCGCGGCCGGGATTTCGTCGATCCTGACATCATCGAGCTTGAGTGGTTTTCCGGACGGCAGCAACGCCGTGTCGAGCGCGATATCCTCTGCCTCGATCTGCGCGATCGCTATGCGACCACGAAAGAGTTGCAGCGGGTCGAGCGCCATGCGCAATGCATGCGTCGTCGACAGGTGCTGGCCACTCTCTTCGTCGATCATGTTAACGTCGCGCGCCTCAAGCGCAAGCCGCAGGTTCGATGTGAAGCGGATGACCGTAGAGCCGACCTCGGCCCGATAGCGCGGTCCGATGGCCGAGTTGAGCGCAGCCTGCGCCTGCCGCGACAGCGGCGCGTCGAACATGCCGCTTTCCACCGTGAAGATAATTGCCGCGAGCACGAACAGAATAACGGCAACGCAGCCACCCGTGACACCGGCCGTCCTGCGCATGCGCGAACGTGTCGGCGGGCAACTGACGATGATGGGATCTTCGGCCTGCGCCGAGGGAAGCTCATGCAGTGCGACGATATCTTTCTTGCGGAATGTAATTTTCTCGCCGCGGATCGCCGACATGCGTCTCGCCTAACTCCCTAACTTGTGGTTTGGACCAGACTGGCTGGACGATTGTTCGTCCAATATATATCTGGCAAATCACCTGTTATCCATAAACCCGGCAAAAGAAAGGTCTCTCAATGGCGGATATCAGCATCGGTACGACGGCGCCTGACTTTGATCTCCCGCGAGATGGCGGAGGGCGCATTTCGCTTCGTGATTTCCGCGGAAAACCGCTGGTGCTTTTCTTCTATCCCAAGGACGACACGACGGGATGCACGGCGGAATCGCTCGCCTTCACAGCACTTGCGGATGAGTTCGAAAAGGCTGGCGCTGGCGTCATCGGCATGTCTCCCGATTCCGTGAAATGCCACGACCGATTCATCAAGAAGCACAACCTTGCGGTTGTCTTGGCGTCTGATGAAGAGAAGACGACGCTTGAGGCCTATGGCGTGTGGAAACAGAAGACCATGTATGGGCGCAATTTCATGGGCGTGGAGCGAACGACCTTTCTAGTCCGCGAGGATGGGACGATCGGCACGATCTGGCAGAAGGTGAAGGTGCCCGGCCACGCAGAAATCGTGCTTGCAGCCGTCCAGAACCTGTCGCGATGACGCCTCGCTCCATCACATCCCTGCGCGGCGGCGCGATCGACGCTATCGGTGCGACCGATCTCAATGAGAAGACGACGCTTGCTCAGGAGACTGCCACGCGTTGGTTCGATCGCAAGCTGTCTCTGCGTTCGCCCCTCGACGCGCCGTTGCCGGACAGACCGGGCCGTCCGCACAAGCCAGATCTGATACCGCCGACGCAGGTCGAAAAGCGTTCCTTGCATACGGTCAAGGGCCGCATCGCGCTGCTGCATGCTATCGCCCATATCGAACTCAACGCTGTCGATCTGGCGCTTGATATCGTTGCGCGATTCGCCACCCAACCGGTGCCTAACTCTTTCTTCGACGGCTGGATGCAGGTTGCCTTCGAGGAAGCAAAACATTTCCGCATGGTGCGCGCCCGCCTGAGAGACCTCGATGCAGACTATGGTGACCTGCCCGCCCACGACGGCCTGTGGCAGGCGGCGCACTCGACAAGGAATGACCTAACGGCGCGCCTCGCCGTTGTGCCGCTCATCCTCGAGGCTCGCGGGCTGGACGTCACGCCGTCGCTACAGGCCAAGTTGCGCGAAACCGGCGATCTGGAGAGCGCAGCCGTACTCGATGTCATTTACAACGATGAGAAGGGGCACGTCGCGATTGGCGCCAAATGGTTCCGTTTTCTCTGCGCGCGCGAAAGGCGGGATCCGGCACGAACATTCCACGAACTGGTACGCGCCAATTTCCGCGGTCCGTTAAAGCCTCCCTTCAACGACATCGCGCGGGCCGAAGCCGGCCTGACGCCGTCCTTCTATCGGTCACTGACATCGACGAGCAACGCCTGATCTTATAGCGACAGCCATGCTGACCTAAGTAAATATTAACCATAATCATGCGTAATTGCGGCAATTGAGGCATCGGCCGTCAATTGGGAGATTCTCCGTGACGCATGCACAGCACAGCCGCGTATTCGGTCAGAAAAAACAAGAGCATATACTGATCCTGGCAAGCGGTGACCGGGTCCGTCATCTGACGGTCAGGCCGTGGATGGCGGCACTTGCCTTCTGCTTCGTCGGCGTCTTTGCGATCGGCTATCTCCTGGCGACCTCTTATCTCGTCCTGCGCGACGACCTGATTGGTGCGACGATGGCAAGGCAGGCGCGCATGCAGCATGACTATGAAGACCGCATCGCCGCTCTGCGCGCCCAGGTCGACCGGGTTACGTCACGTCAATTGCTCGATCAGCAAGTTGTCGAAGACAAGGTCGACAAGCTCATGGAGCAGCAGCTGGCGCTTACCTCGCGCCACGGCAAGCTCGGCTCGCTTCTTGATCGCGCGGAGAATTCAGGGCTGGGCGGCAAGGAGACGACGACGCTCCAGTCTTACGCTCCCGAAGCAAAAGACAAGCACGCCTCGCTTTCCGGTGCAGTTCAGGCAATCGAAAATCAGCTTGCCGGAGCTGACAAACCGGCCGACGTGACGACCGACAACGCTACCCTCGCCGACGTCCCGGCACAGGAAACCGTTGGCGACCGCGCCGACCGCGTTTTCTCCAAGGTGACGCTGTCGTTGAAAGACATCGAGCAGAAGCAGCGCAATCGCATCGCGCAATTGACGAGTGACGCGGGTGGTGCCGCCAATGCCATATCGAAGGTCCTGACGCGTTTCCGCATTTCGGTACCGGCCGAGCGCACGAAGCAGGATGACAGCGCAGTCGGCGGACCGTATGTCGAGCCTGAAGGCGCGGATGATTTCGATAGCTCGCTATCACAGCTTGACGATGCCCTCACCCGCCTTGAGACCGTACGGAGCACAGCGGAATCGCTGCCATTCCAGAACCCGGCCATTGGCAAGGAGATCACCAGCTCGTTCGGCAACAGGCGTGATCCGTTCCTCGGGCGGTTGGCACTGCACTCCGGCATTGACTTTCGTTTTGCGCCCGGTGAGAAGGTTCGCCCGACAGCGCCTGGCAAGGTGATTGCGGCCGGCTGGACCGGCGGCTACGGCAACATGGTTGAGGTTGACCACGGTAACGGCATTTCCACCCGTTATGGTCACATGTCGGAAATCCTGGTGAAGGTCGGCGACAAGGTCGACCGCAATGACGTGATCGGCCTTGCAGGCAGCACCGGCCGGTCCACCGGTACGCATCTGCACTATGAGGTCCGCCAGGACGGCCGGGCAGTCGACCCCATTTATTTCATGAATGCGGGCTTGAAGCTTGCCAGTTACATGAAGTAACTACGTGCACTAACCACGTCTTTACCTGTGCACTAGCCGCAAGGCCTGTATTCCTTGACTTAAGGGCAGTTTCGGCTTATGTCGCGCTGCATTGCGGCACGCAATCATGCCGACTCAATCAGAGTACGGCCGAACCGGAACGGAAACAGTTTTCCCTTTGACGACATTTGCTGATCTTGGCTTGAGCCAAAAAGTGCTTTCCGCTGTGACCGACGCGGGCTACACGACGCCAACTCCCATCCAGGCTGGTGCGATCCCTTTTGCGCTCGAGCGACGCGATATTTGCGGGATTGCGCAAACGGGAACAGGCAAGACTGCATCCTTCGTTCTGCCGATGCTGTCGCTGCTGGAAAAGGGCCGTGCCCGCGCTCGCATGCCGCGCACGCTGATCCTCGAGCCGACCCGCGAACTCGCGGCGCAGGTTGCGGAGAACTTCGAAAAGTACGGCAAGAATCACCGGTTGAATGTCGCGCTGCTGATCGGCGGCGTGTCCTTCGAAGATCAGGATCGCAAGCTTGAGCGCGGCGCCGATGTTCTGATCTGTACGCCCGGCCGCCTGCTCGATCACTTCGAGCGCGGGAAGCTTTTGATGAGCGCTGTCGAAATCTTCGTTATCGACGAGGCCGACCGCATGCTCGACATGGGCTTCATCCCCGATATCGAGCGTATCGCAAAGCTCATTCCGTTTACCCGTCAGACGCTGTTCTTCTCGGCGACCATGCCGCCTGAGATCCAGAAGCTTGCGGATCGCTTCCTGCAGAATCCGGAACGCGTCGAAGTCGCCAAGCCGGCGTCGACGGCAAAAACCGTAACGCAGCGTTTCGTCGCCTCGCACGGCAAGGACTACGAGAAGCGCGCCGTTCTGCGCGACCTTATCAAGGCGCAGACCGATCTCAAGAACGCGATTATCTTTTGTAACCGCAAGAAGGACGTTTCCGAGCTCTTTCGGTCCCTGGACCGCCACGGCTTTTCCGCCGGCGCTCTGCACGGCGACATGGACCAGCGCTCGCGCATGGCCATGCTGCAGAACTTCAAGGACGGCAACCTCCAGCTTCTCGTGGCTTCCGATGTCGCCGCTCGCGGTCTCGACATTCCTGACGTCAGCCACGTCTTCAACTTTGATGTTCCGATCCATTCCGAGGATTATGTTCATCGCATCGGCCGCACCGGCCGCGCAGGCCGTTCCGGCGCTGCATTCACCATCGTCACCCGCCACGACCAAAAACACGCCGACGCGATCGAAAAGCTGATCGGCGAGAAAGTCGAGTGGTTGAACGGCGACCTTTCCGCCTTGCCCCCTCCTGAGCCCGGCCGCGAGGACGATCGTTCCCGCCGCAAGGGTCGAGACAAGGACCGCAGTCGCAGCAAGGGCCGTGGAGGTCATAAATCTGATATCGCCGTCGCAGATAATGACGTCGAGACGATGGAAACAGCAGCACCAGCAAAGGTCGAAAGCGTGAAGCAAGAGCGCAAAGCAGAACAACACAAGCCGCAGCACAGCACGCGCGCCACTCGTCCTTATCCGGCAAACGATGACAATCGCGACCGCCGCCGCTACCGGGACCACGACGACGGCCCGACGCCTGTCGGTTTCGGCGATGAGATTCCGGCCTTCATGCTGATCACGGCCAACGCCAAGATCTAGCGAATCATGGGCACGCCGGGCATCGATTTTCCGGGCGTTGGCGTTGGTCTGGTGATTTTGCGTGACCGCAAGATCCTCCTTTACAAGCGTCTCCGCGCGCCGGAGGCCGGCCACTGGAGCATTGTGGGCGGCAAAGTCGATCATATGGAGCCGGCAGAGCAGGCGGCGCGCCGTGAAGCCGAAGAAGAAACCGGTCTATCGATTGGCCGCGTCAGTCTCCTCGGCCCCGCAGAAGTTATCAGCAAGGCGGACGAACAGCACTGGGTCTCCCTGCTCTATATTGCGTCCGAGTTCGACGGCGAACCGAAGCTCACTGAGCCGGAAAAGCTCTCGGACTTCGGCTGGTTCAGCCGTTCCGACCTCCCGCAACCGCTCTCCGCATTCGCGTCCGCCGCCATGGACAGGCTGAAAGCCGACGAACTCCTCTAGGGTTTCACTCCGCCCGGAGCGCTGCCTCATAGGCAAGCCGCACCCATCGCGCCATAAGGTCGGGGTCGTCATAGGCATCGTCGGGGATCGACCAGTATGGCATCTTCACCGGACTTCCCTTCTTGCCTTCGTAGGCCCATTGCGTCGCCCCGGCTGCAGCGAATTCGGGCGCGCTCTGCTCGTCGGCTTTCAGCAGCATCTCGCCGCGCACCTCGACCGCAACAATCCGCCCCATATGGTAGATGCCCTTGCCACCGAACATCCGTTTGATCGTGACGGGGCCAAGCCCCTGAAACATTTCTTCAATCGCCGCCGCATCCATCCCCTAGCCCTTCAAAACTCCGCCTGCCGCGATGACGGCCTCCGGCGTATCCACATCCAGATGCGCAGCGTCGCCGATTTCGATGTCGGCCACAGGCACGCCCGATGTCTCAAGGATGTGCCGCGCACCGACGTCACCCTCCAGCCGCAAGACCTCATCGTACAGGGATTTCGGTATAATCACAGGATTGCCGCGCTTACCGTGCGACACGGCACGGATGATCGAATGGCCATGCGATCGTCGGAACGCCAAGATCAGCTTATCGAGATCGCTGGTAGAAACGCCCGGCATGTCGGCCAAGATGACCAAAGCTCCATCCGCGTCCCGCGCTTGCTCGACGGAAAATCCTGTCGCGAGCGACGAGGCCATGCCGGAGGCGTAGTCCGGATTGTGAACTATCATCGCATTCAGCCCGGACAGCACCGCTTCGATGTCGTTTTTGCGATGTCCCGTCACGACAATGACTGACGACGCCCGACTGCCGATCGCCGTCCTCACCGATCGCCTGACAAGCGGCACGCCGTCAAACTCCGCCAGCAGCTTGTGCGGCCCGCCCTCGCCCATTCGGCTGGCCTTGCCGGCGGCAAGAACGATGGCCACGACGTTATCCGCGGGGACCAATTGCGCCTCCTGTTCACGAAGGCTTGGCCGCGCCTGGATTTCCATCAGAAGACCTCCGACACCCATGCCGCTGATGTCGAGTGCACTTGGCTCTTCACCCGCCAGGATCCGATCGAGCACCCAGTCGAAGCCATTCTCCTTGGGGCTGCGCGCGCATCCCGGTGCCCCGATCACAGGGATATCGCCGATGCGGCCGAGAACGAGCAGGTTACCCGGGTCGACAGGCATGCCGACCTGCACCACCTCGCCTCCGGCCTGTCGAATCGCCTCGGGAATCACGTCCTCGTCATCGATCACGGCAGACGCGCCGAAAAGAATGATCAGCTTCGGTGCTTTGTCGGGCGAACCTGATGCGTCTCGGAGTGCCTCTGCAACCGGCTTTACACGATGAGCAACCCGCGCCTCTCTAACGAGATGACTGCCGGATGCGATGAGCCGGCGGGAAAGCACACGCGCCGTCTTGTCCATCACCGCCGGCTTCAGCGAAGGCAGCTCCGTCGCAATCAACGAGACAGATCTGCCGGCAAAGGGTTTCACCTCGAATGCCGACGTCGCCCGCAGCACTTCGCATGCGGCGTCGAGTTTCGCGCCTGAGACGGCGAGCGGAATGATCTTGAACGTTGCGACCATGTCGCCGTTCCGGACAGGCACATGGTCGTTGAGGCAGGCGAGCGTTATGCCGGGATCGATCCTGTTCAGGCGATCGACGGCACTTCGGGTTGCGACGAACAGCCCGTCGACCGTCGAGTACACGTTCACGCGCCCTGTGGACGCCTCCGAGAAGCGGAGGTGGTCGGGAGTGACAGCCCTCGCAAGTCGTCCCGCCGCGTCATCCTCACCGACGTCCCCCGGCTCGATGCGCGCCGCAATGACATGTTCTATACCCTCGCTGCGGAGCCTGTCGATGTCAGCGGCATCGATCCTGTGCCCTTTGGGCAAGCTGCCGTCTGCAAGCTTCACCGCATGCCCGAGGACCACGCCGTCGGCATCATCGATAGAAAAAGACCCAAATTTCATTTCCTGTCACCAGCCGGTGAAATGTCGCGGGTTCGCAACGTCTGTACGATTTCCGCGAGAATGGCGACCGCGATTTCTGCCGGGCTCGCCGCACCGATCTTGAGCCCGATCGGTGCATTGATCCTGGCAAGCGCGGATTCGTCCAGACCATCGGTACGCAACCTCTCCAGCCGCGTTGCATGCGTTTTGCGGCTGCCGAGCGCACCGACGTAGAAACAACCGATCCGCAACGCCTCGGCAATCGGGAAATCGTCGATCTTCGGGTCATGCGTAACCGCGACCAGCGCCGTATAGGCATCCAGCGGACGATCCTTGAGTACGTCCACTGGCCAATCCGCCGTCAGATCGATGCCGAGGAATCGTTCGGGTGTAGCGAAAGCCGTGCGCGGATCTATGATCCGAACATCGAAGCCGGCAAGAGAGGCCATCTGTGCCAGAATTTGGCTGATGTGGACGGCGCCGATGATCACGATATGGGCCGGGGGCAGATGTGCGTTCAAAAAATAGCGGTGCCCATCGACCTCGATCGACGTCGATCTGCCCGAGCGGAACGCAGCTTCAACGGCAGGCACCAACCAAGGCTTCACGGAATCTCCCTCGAGAACGACGCTATCGTTGCCGTTCTCAAGATCAGTCAGCAGTATCGCGGCCCGGCGAGCGCGTCGGGCGTCATTGAGACGCGCAAGATTTGCGGCATCCATCAATCGAGCCTTTCGACATAGACGCGAATGCGGCCACCGCAGGAAAGGCCGACGCGCCACGCGGTTTCATCCGCGACGCCAAACTCGAGCATCTTCGCCTTGCCGTCGGCGATTACGTCCAGGGCCTCGGCAATGACGGCACCTTCGACGCAGCCTCCTGACACGGACCCTTCGAAATTGCCGTCTCGGTCGATCACCAGATGGCTCCCCGCCGGTCGTGGCGCCGATCCCCACGTCTCGATCACCGTGGCAACAGCCACGTCTCGCCCGCCTTTCCGCCAGCCTTCTGCCGTCATCAGCGGATCAAGGTCAAAAGATGTCCCTGTCATGCGATGCCTTTCAATGTTTCGAGGTACCGGCGCGGGTCGTACGTGGTCGACCTAGTCGCGCCGAGTGCTTCCACGAGGTCGCTCAAGGATGATAGATTGTGAACCGGTCGGAATTCGTCAACATGCGGCAGCATTGCGCGCACGCCACGTGCTCGTGGCTCGAAGCCATCGAAGCGCAGCAACGGATTGAGCCAGATCAGTCGCCGGCAGGAGCGGTGCAGGCGGTCCATCTCGGCTGCGAGCAGCTCCGTTCCCTCGCGTTCCAGGCCATCGGTGATAAGCAGCACGACCGCGCCTTGGCCCAGCACGCGCCGGGCCCACAGGCGATTGAATTCCTTTAACGTTTCACCGATCCGCGTTCCTCCCGACCAATCCTTTACGGCCGCAGCGCATTCATCCATCGCCTCGTCAGGGTCCTTGTGTCGCATTTGGCGGGTGACGTTCGTGAGGCGCGTCCCGAAGAGGAAGGTATGCACCCGCCGGCGCTTCTCCGTCAGCACATGCAGAAAATGCAGAAAGATGCGCGTGTACTGGCTCATGGAGCCGGAAATATCGGCGAGAACGACCAAGGGCGGCTGGACCTCCCGGATTTCACGGTATCGCGGAAGAATGAGATCGGCCCCGCTGCGCAATGCCGCCCGCATCGTCCCGCGCGGGTCGACATGCGAATGAACATGCGACGGCCGGAAGCGCCGAGTGCGCACCTTGTCCAGAGGCAACTGCAGTTTCGTGAGCGCCTTCTTGGCGGCGGCAATCTCCATCACTGACATTTGGGCGAAGTCCATCCGCCGGAAGACCTCGCTGCCCGACATGGTGAAGCGTGCGTCTATCTCGATGTCGGGCTCATCACGCGGCGGCTTGTTGTCCCTTCGTTCGCCGAGCAAGGCGTCGGCGGCGCGGCTTTCACCGGGCCTCGCCTTTTCCTTGTCACGCGTGTCCGGCGCGCGTGGTGACATCATCGCGATCATTTTTGCGACGAGATCTCGCGACTGCCAGAAAAGCCGAAACGCCTCGTCGAACACCGCCTTGTCTTCATGCCGCTTGACGAAGACGGACGAGAGTGCGGCGTGAAATTCCTCCCGCGACCCCATGCCGATTGCCTCGACCGCCTCGATCGCGTCGACGATCGCCGCCGGCCCGATCTTCATGCCGGCCTTCCGCAATGCTCTGGCAAAGAAGACGATATTGTCTGCAAATCGACCGTCGCCGACTGGAGGCGGTGGAACGGAGATCCCATCCTGTCCGCTTCTCGGATCCATGCGCTATCCCGCCGCCTGCAGCTCGCTCTTGACATCTTCCAGCACCTTTGCGCCGTCGCTGCTTTGAATGCGTGCAATGTCGTCCTGGTATTTCAGCAGTGTTCCGATCGTGTCGGAGATCGTATCCGGATCGAGCGCCAGCCGGTCGAGTTCCGTCAGCGCTGTCGCCCAATCGATCGTCTCGGCAACGCCCGGGTTCTTGAAAAGATCCAGTGCACGAAGCTTCTGCACATAGGCGACGATCTGTGTGGACAGGGCTGCATTGCAGCCCGGCACCTTGCGTCGAATGATTTCCAGCTCCTGCGCGGCATCGGGATAATCGACCCAGTGGTAGAGGCAGCGCCGCTTTAGCGCGTCGTGGACCTCGCGCGTCCGGTTCGTGGTGATGATGACGATCGGCGGCTCGGCGGCCCGGATCGTGCCGATCTCGGGAATCGTTACCTGAAAGTCGGAAAGAACCTCCAAAAGGAAGGCCTCGAATGCCTCGTCGGTACGGTCTAGCTCGTCGATAAGGAAGACTGGTGACCGGCCATCCGGGCTCGATAGAGCCTGAAGCACCGGCCGGCGGATCAGGTAGCGTTCGGAGAAGATGTCCGACTCGATCCTGTCCCGGTCGGTAAGCCCGGACGCCTCGGCAAGGCGGATTTCCAGCATCTGCGCCGGGTAATTCCATTCGTAGACGGCCGAGGCGATGTCCAAGCCTTCGTAGCATTGCAGGCGGATCAACGGCCGCCCCAGGGCTTTTGATAGGACCTTGGCGATCTCCGTCTTCCCGACACCGGCCTCACCCTCCAGGAAGAGAGGACGCCTCATCTTCAGGGCGAGAAAAAGCACCGTGCCAAGTGCCCGCCCAGCCAGATAGTCCTGATCGCCCAGCATCGCGATCGTCTCGTCGATCGACGACGGCAGCGGCAGATGCGCTTGATCCGGCATGTCTTCTCCCTTTTTTCAGGAAGTTATAACGTGTGATAGTCGCGGTTCATATAGAGAAGCGCGGGCTTGGCCTCGTTGTAGCGGACCGCCACGACCTCACCGAAAATGATATGGTGCGTCGACATTTCCTTGATTTCACTCACGCGGCAATCGAAGGAGGCAAGGGCGTCGTGAAGAATGGGTGCACCGGTGACGAGCTTGTCGAACCGGCCCGTCGCGAAACGTTCGTCGTTGCTGAGCTGGGTGCGGCCGGAAAAGGCATCGGCCAGCGCCTGATGGTGCGCGCCCAACGTGTTCAGGGCGAAGATGCCGCTCCGGAAGAAGATGTCGTTCTTCGGATTGCTATTGTTCAGGCACACAAGAACGGTTGCAGGGTCGTCAGATACTGAGCAAGCGGCAGTGATCGTCACGCCGCGGCGCTCCTCGCCGATTGCCGTCGTCACGAGCTGCACATGGCCTCCAAAGCGGCTCATCGCATCTCGGTAGAGGCGCGGATCGATCGGTTGTTTATTCAACAAAGGCATTCTCCATCCGGCGTCACCGGCTTGCTGTTTCCTGTAATATGAAGGTGATCGGTTACCTTTTCTACAAAAGCCAGGCGAAAAGCTTCCCGATTGTGCGTTTTTCTTTGACGATCGATGTCGGACGGATAAAAGAGCAGGACAAACGACAGGGACCTGCAGCTTTTATGAATACTTTGCGTGGCCTAGCACTTCTGCCGATGCTGCTCCTTGCGGCCGCAGAATGCCATGCCGCGGGCCTGATAGTCGGTGTCGTAGCGCCACAGAGTGGCAACCTCGCGCCAATCGGCGCGCAGGTCATTGCCGGCGCGACGGCCAAGGTCCAGCAGGACGGTAACACGGTTGTCACGGTCGGAGAGACTTGCGAGGCAAACAGCGGCGCGGCAATCGCCGACGCACTGATTAATGCCAAGGTCCAGGTGGCCGTCGGTTTTCTCTGCAGCGAAACGCTCGAAGGCGCGCTGCCTAAGCTCAGGGACGCAAATATCCCGGCGATCACCGTCTCCGTGCGTTCACGCATTCTCATGGAAGATGCCCTGAAGAATGGCTGGCCCTTCTACCGGATGGCGCCAGCCGATGGCGCCGAAGCGGAAAAGATCATCGAGGCAATCGTGAGCGAGTGGGCAGCCTCGCCGATCGCACTGATCGAGGATGGCACTATCCATGGTCGGGAGCTTACGGAAGCAATCCGTAACGCACTCGAGGAAAAAGGCCTCAAGCCCGTCTTCACCGACACCTATCGACCGGGCCAGGAGCAGCAGGTCGCTCTCGTGCGACGACTGAAGAAAGCCGGGGCAACAAAAGTCTTTGTCGGCGGAGATCGTAGCGACGCTGCCGTCATCGCACGCGATGCCGCAGCGGAAAAAGCTCACCTCGATATTCTTGGTGGCGACGCCATGCGCGCTGCTGACCAGCCGCTTGCACTCGCGGATGGCGTTCTCGCCGTTGTTCTGCCTGATTATGCCGCGCGCCCGGAGGCGAAGCCGGTGGTCGACGCGTTCCGCGCGAGTGGCGTCGAGCCGGAGGGCTATGTGCTACCTGCCTATGCGGCGGTGGAAATCGCCACGAAGGCAGCCCAGGATGCCGGCGCGGACGACAGGCCCATCGCGCAGCACATCGGCGGCACCTCCTTTGAGACGGTCATCGGAAAAATTGCTTTCAACGCCGGCCATGAACTGGCCGACAATCCCTACCGCATGCTGCAGTGGCATGCCGGTTCGTTCGTGCCGCCAAGCACTCCGATCGAATAGATCTGACGCTGCGGCATGCGTTCTACGGAGAGACTTCAATGACTACGCCCATTCGCATCGCGCCATCCGTCCTTGCTGCCGATTTTGCTAAACTCGGCCAGGAAGTGCGCGACGTAACGGCCGCCGGAGCCGATTGGATTCACCTCGACGTCATGGACGGTCACTTCGTGCCGAACATTTCCTTCGGCCCTGACGTTATCAAGTCGCTGCGTTCCTATACGGATGCAGTGTTCGATTGCCATCTGATGATTGCGCCGGTCGACCCGTACCTTGAGGCCTTCGCGAAAGCCGGCTGCGATCGCATTACCGTCCATGCTGAAGCCGGGCCGCATCTCCACCGCTCGCTTCAGACGGTACGCGGGCTGGGCAAGAAGGTCGGCGTTACCATTAATCCAGCAACGCCGCTTTCGGCGATCGAGAACGTGCTCGACGACATCGACCTGATCCTCATCATGTCGGTGAACCCCGGCTTCGGCGGGCAGAAATTTATCCCGGCGATGGCCGACAAGATCGCCACAGCGCGGTCACTGATCGGTGACAGACCGATCGACCTTGAAGTTGACGGTGGAGTGACGGTCGAAACCGCGCCGATCATCGGCAAGGCTGGCGGCGATGTTCTCGTGGCCGGTTCGGCGATTTTCAAAGGCGGTTCGCTCGAAGCCTACAAGACAGCAATCAGCGCTCTACGAAATGCCGCCGAAGGTCAATCCAAGTCGTGATAAAAGCAGGCCGCCCTTGATTTCCGAGCGGCTTCGGGCGGCTCGCCCGCCCCTCCCCGATCTTTTCGTGGGCGCCATTCTCTGGGGCACCCAGATGCTGGCATCCGCAATGGCCGCGCTCTATCTCAGAAATGGGATGGAGACGGCACATGTCCGCGATCTCGCAATGCTCTATTTTGCGGGCGGTTTACTGGCCTGGCTGTTCATGTTGCCCTTGGGCCGCTTCCTTGCGCATCGACGATCCTTGAAAACACGCTTTGCAGCATTCTTCGTTGCACTTGCCGCCGGGACCATCTTGATGACGGCCTTTCTCTTCGCCATGGACTACCGGGTCTTCTACTCCGCGTGGCACGCCTCTTTTGGATCCCGCACATGGGTGTTCCAATTCGTCTTTACCGGAGCCAGCGCGGTCTATCAGTTTGCCGTGCTGGGAATTCGCCTGTTTCTTCCGCTCGGGCTTCTCTGCCTTTTCGGCACGAGTATTGCGCTTGCCAAACGCATGCGTTGAGATTGCCGCCTGTCTTTGCTACAGGGGCGCCAGCATTCTTTTTATGAACGAAAGCAGGAAGCCATGATCCCGCGCTACTCCCGACCAGAGATGGTCGCCATCTGGTCGCCCGAAACCAAATTCCGCATCTGGTTCGAAATCGAGGCTCACGCCTGCGATGCGCTCGCCGAACTGGGCGTCATCCCGAAATCCGCTGCAAAGACAATTTGGGAGCGAGGCGGCGCTGCGACGTTCGACGTTGCGCGGATCGATGAAATCGAGGCCGTCACCAAGCACGATGTCATCGCCTTCCTGACACATCTTTCAGAAATCGTCGGCCCGGACGCCCGTTTCGTCCACCAGGGGATGACCTCTTCGGACGTTCTCGACACCACGCTGAACATCCAGCTCGTCCGTGCAGCCGACATTCTGCTTGCCGATATGGACCGCCTGCTTGCGGCACTCAAGGCACGCGCGTTCGAACACAAGGACACCATCCGCATCGGCCGTAGCCACGGCATTCACGCCGAGCCGACGACGATGGGACTAACGCTGGCGCGCTTCTATGCCGAGATGAGCCGCAACCGTGCGCGTCTCGTGGCTGCGCGTGCCGAAATCGCCACAGGTGCGGTTTCGGGCGCCGTCGGCACCTTTGCCAATATCGACCCACGCGTCGAGGAACACGTCTGCGCCAAGCTCGGCCTGATCCCGGAGGCCGTTTCGACCCAGGTCATTCCGCGCGACCGCCATGCGATGTTCTTCGCGATCCTCGGCGTCATCGGCTCCTCCATCGAAAACGTCGCGATCGAGATCCGCCACATGCAGCGGACTGAAGTGCTGGAAGCCGAGGAATACTTCTCGCCTGGCCAGAAGGGTTCTTCTGCCATGCCGCACAAGCGCAATCCGGTTCTGACCGAGAACCTCACCGGCCTAGCGCGCCTGGTGCGCATGTCGGTCGTTCCGGCCATGGAGAACGTCGCCCTGTGGCACGAGCGCGACATCAGCCATTCCAGCGTCGAGCGCGCCATCGGTCCCGACACGACGATCACGCTCGACTTCGCCCTCAACCGTTTGGCCGGCGTCATTGAGAAGCTTGTGGTCTATCCCGACAACATGATGAAGAATCTCGATAAATTCCGTGGCCTCGTGCATTCGCAGCGTGTACTTCTGGCGCTGACGCAGGCTGGTGTTTCGCGTGAGGATGCCTATCGGCTCGTTCAGCGTAACGCGATGAAGGTTTGGGAACAGGGCAAGGACTTCCTCGAGGAATTGCTCGCCGACGCAGAGGTCCGTGCCGCGTTATCCGAAGAAGAAATCCGCGAGAAGTTCGATCTCGGATACCATACCAAACACGTAGATACGATCTTCCGGCGCGTTTTCGGCGCTGCCTAAGTTGGACTACCGGGACGGCGCCTTCGAGGGCGCCGTTTTCCGTTTCGGCTTCCGGGGCTTCGCCGATGTCCTCTTTTCGTTCGTCTCATCAGTGGAATTTGTCGCTTTCGGCGTTCCTTTTGTCCGCCCCTCGCGCACTCCCTTTGCGGCCTTGGCGACAAGGCGGTCCAAGTGCTTCAGGTCTTCGTCATCGAGGTGCTCGATCCCGATGAACTTGTTCTCGGCGTGGCTCGTCAGAATAATCTCGTCGAGCTTGGCCTGGACAGCGCGAGCATCCCTCGTCTGCGCATTCTGCAACACGAACACCATCAGGAACGTAATAATGGTCGTTCCGGTATTGATGACCAACTGCCAAGTCTCTGAGAAATCGAAAAGTGGCCCCGTCGCTGCCCATATGGCGACGAGCGCGACAGCGAGGACGAAAGTCGCTGGCTTCCCTGCCCATTCAGACGTCTTGCTGGCAAAGCGGGTAAACAGATGTTGCGGCGCAGCCATATGTGACCTCCCTGGGGTATCCCCTCAGCGAAACTCCAAGGGAGGTGGTGTAGTTCCAGTCTGCAGCCGTCAGACAACCGGTGGTGCCACGAGCTTCCTATAGAGGTGCCAGCTGGCATGACCGAGCACCGGCATGACCAGGGCAAGCCCGACGAACAGTGGGATCGTGCCAACCATGAGAGCAACGGCGATGATCAGCCCCCAGCAGAAGACCGGCACCGGGTTGGCGACAGTCGCCCTGACCGATGTCTCCATCGCGCAGACGAGCCCAACGTCCCGATCCAGCAGCAAGGGAAAGGTCACGACGGTCGTGGCCAGAACGATGATGGCAAAGCCTAGGCCAAGCAGATGCCCCCATATGATCAGCTGTATCCCCTCAGGCGTGCCGAAGATCTCCGAGAGGAACACTGAGATCGACCGCGGGAAAACATCCCCAAAGACGTTGGAATAAAGCGTCTGCGCAGCAACGAGCCAGACGACGAAGAAGCCGAACAGCAGCAATCCGCCGGCAATGATCGACGGGAACGCCGGCGATCTCGTTACCTCAAGAGCGTGTCTCCACGAGGTGTCCATACCGGCTTCACGCCTGCGGCTGATTTCGTAGAGCCCGATCGCTGCGATGGGGCCGATCAGCGCGAAACCTGATATCAGCGGGAAAATCATCGGCAGGAGGTTGGCACTTGATGTTGCGACTGCAAGAAAAATGCCGGCAATCGGATACATCAAGCATAGAAATACATAGTGGGATGGTTTTTCTCGAAAATCGTCGAGCCCGCGCCGTAGCGCATCGAGGACATCCGCAACGCTGATCTTGTTGACGACCGGGCGTGTATAGACATCGCTTGCACCCGACATAACATGGAATGCCGTCATGGCTTTCTCCTCCTCAGCCAAGATAGCCGGCAACGAAAGGATCGGCGACAACGCCGATACGAGACGCAACCGGCACTGCGGAAAAACATAACAAATTTCGCGGCCTTGTCCCACCCCTCCCTTGACATCGCCGCCAGGCTTTCTCACATCCGCGCCATCATGAAAGCTTCAGACGCCGAAATCCTCATCATCCCCGGTTATACGAATTCCGGTCCCAACCATTGGCAAAGCCGCTGGGAGGCCAAGCTCAGCACCGCTCGCCGTGTCGAACAGGCCGAATGGTCGAAGCCGGTCCGCGACGATTGGGTAAAGCGCATCTCCGAAGAGGTGAACGCTGCGACGCGACCAGTCATACTGGTCGCGCATTCGCTTGGCATTCCGTCCGCCATCCACGCCATTCCCCATTTCCGCAACAAGGTGGCAGGGGCATTCTTCGTTGCACCGCCCGATGTCGCCAATCCCGCGATACGGCCAAAGCACCTGATGACATTCGGCCCGTATCCACGAGATCCATTGCCTTTCCCGACGATCACGATCGCGAGCCGCAATGATCCTTTCGGCAGCTATGAGCATGCCGACGACATCGCTGCCAGCTGGGGATCGCTCCTCATCGACGCCGGTGAGGCCGGGCACATCAACAGCGAGTCCGGCCACGGACCATGGCCGGAAGGAACAATGGTGTTTGCCCAGTTCCTGAGCCGCCTAAAGCCGTCCTAGAGGCGCTAGACCCCCGCCACCAGCAACCTCGCAGCATCGCCGCTGACCAGGATGCCGGTTCGACCGCCCGTGCCGCGAATAGGCAGAAACCGGAGAAAAAGGGTCAAGACCATTCGACCACCACTCCCTGGAGATCCGCTGACTGTTTGCGACTATCCGTCAGTCGCCCTCGCCGCGAATAAAGAGAACGCCCGCTAAGCCCACAAGTACTATGCATTGCAGTATGAACATTGGCCATTCTGGAGACATGTTGGTCCCTCCCCAATCAACGCGATATAGGGCGCAGTCAGCCAAGTGTATGCACGTTACGGAAAAGTTACACGCATATAGAGCGGCACACAAAAGCCGATAGACACTACGTGTTTGTTTTTAATAGAATATTATTTTTATGACATTAAGGGCTATTTAATTCAATGAATGCAAAATATATACACGCTAAAAGAGCGAGTATGCAGATTGAAGCAAGCGACTCCCGATAAACGGGTTAAATCGAAGACCAAGGTCGAAGCCGCAGCGTTTGACGGCGACACGGCGCCACTGAACGGTGCTGAATTCCTGGAACGCGAGAGCCGCTGGAATTACGCGCTTGTCGGATCGGGTCTCGGCGTCTGGGATCACAATCTTCGTCTTGGCAAACGCTATTATTCCGATACCTGGAAGATCATGCGCGGCATGGCGCCCGACGAGGATGCAGACGGCGACTACGACACGTGGATCGAACTCATCCACCCCGACGACCGGGACTTTGTCGTAAAGGCCGTCGATCGGCAAAATGCCGGCGATCCCGACTATCAGATCTTCGAGTATCGCGAGCGCCACAGGGATGGCCACTGGATCTGGATTGAGTGCCGGGGCGCCTGTGTTGAATGGGACGAAAACGGTATCCCTGCCCGGCTCGTCGGCACCGATACAGACATCACCGCGCGTAAGGGGGCGGAGGAGCGGCTTGCGCACGTGTCGCGGCGCCTCGATCTTGCCCTTGATATCTCCGATATTGGGGTCTTCGAGGCTGACATCGAGAATGGAACGGTCGATTGGGACGACCGCCTTCTGGCGATCTACGGCATTACCGACACGTCGCCGGCCAACACCGGCAACGCCTGGGAGGCCTCGCTGCATCCCGACGACAGGGACCGCGTACTGGCAACGATCGATGAGTGCGTCACCAATAACACCGATTTCCAGCACGAATTCCGCATCATCAGGCAGGACGGCATCGAGCGCGTCATTCGCGCAAAAGCGGCCTTCTTTCTTGACAGCGACGGGCGTCGCAAGCTGATTGGCGCGAATTGGGATGTTACGGCCGAAGTTAGGCTCAACAACGAACTGCAGCGCGCCAAGGATCTCGCGGAAGCCCGAAACAGGGAGCTCGAAAGCGCCAAGGAGAACATCGAGCACCTGGCGTTGCACGATTATCTCACTGGCTTGCCCAATCGCCGATACCTGGACCGTATGCTGGACGAATGTTCCGCCCAATGTCGCCGGAACGGCCTGGCGCTCGCGATCCTCCACATCGATCTCGATCGCTTCAAGCAAATCAATGACACTCTCGGCCACCGCGCCGGTGACGCGATGCTGAAGCATGCAGCGCAAGTGCTGAAGGAAAGTGTCCGTTCGACCGATTTTGTCGCCCGTATTGGTGGCGACGAATTCGTGGTCCTCTGTACACTTGATGTCACGCCGAAGAAGATCTCCAATCTGGCGGAGCGCATCATCCGCAAGCTCTGCAGGCCCATTCGCTACGAGGGCCATGATTGCCGTTTCGGGGCCAGCATCGGCATTGCCACAGAAAGCAGTCCGGCGCTCGATGCCAAGCAACTTCTGCTCAATGCGGATATAGCGCTCTACCGCGCAAAAAGCGGCGGACGCAACCGGCACGAATTCTTCTCGACCGATGAGCGACGCCGCATCATCGCCAGCAAGCATTTGGCGGACGAAATCCTACTGGGGCTGGAACGGGGGGAGTTTGTTCCGTTCTACCAGTTGCAGTTCCATGCCCGAACGCTCGATGTTGCCGGAGTCGAGACGCTGGCTCGCTGGCAGCACCGGGAGCACGGTTTACTGGCGCCCGATCGTTTCCTGGCGATCGCCGAGGATCTGGATGTCGTCTCCACGATCGACGGCCTCATCCTCGAGCAAGCGCTGGCTGACCGGAAGCGATGGGAGGATGAGGGGCTCCTCATCCCGAAAATTGCGGTCAACGTATCGTCGCGTCGCCTCGGAGATCCAAACCTGGCGAAGAAGCTTCGCGGCTTGAAGATCGAACCACGCACGATTTCGTTCGAGTTGCTTGAATCGATCTCGCTGGACGATTGCGATGACGCCGTGATCGCCAATCTCCGGCACCTGCGCCGCCTTGGCATCGACATAGAAATCGATGACTTCGGCACGGGCCATGCGTCCATTGTCAGCCTTTTGAAGCTGAGTCCGAAAACCTTGAAGATCGACCGCGAACTAATCCGCTTGCTGCCCCATTCGGCAGAGCAGCGGAAACTGGTCCGCTCGATCATCGATATCGGCCGTTCGCTGAACATTCTGGTCACGGCGGAGGGGGTCGAGACGATGGACCACGTCCGTATCCTTTGTGACCTCGGTTGCGATATGCTTCAGGGCTACGCGCTGGCCCGTCCGATGCCCGCGCTGCAGATAGCGCCTTTTGTACGCACCGCGTCTTGGCGGGGCGTGGAAGGCCCTGCCCGCGGCCTCCAGCAGGATCTGCGTAAGTCGGTCAACGGCTCCGGCCAGAGATAAAGGCCTGCATGACGGCCCCGACAGGGACGCCTCACATTCCGTTGATCGCAAAAAACCTGTAGACTGCTTTGCAGAAAGTCTTCGATTCTCTTAGCGGCACTCCGGCAATCCCGGATTCCGGGGAAGGAGTGACAGGCGGATTGTGAAACCCTCGCTTTTCCTTTAAGGGGACGCCACGAGATCGATCCACTCGCGCTATCCCAAGAGCGCCAACGATAGAGAACAATTGCAATGAACCGTCGCCGCCGTATTTACGAGGGCAAGGCAAAGATTCTGTATGAGGGCCCGGAACCGGGCACGCTGATCCAGTTCTTCAAAGACGATGCCACCGCCTTCAACAAGAAAAAGCACGAAGTCATCGATGGCAAGGGCGTTCTGAACAACCGCATTTCGGAATATATCTTCAGCCATCTGAACAAGATCGGCATTCCGACACATTTTATTCGCCGCCTCAACATGCGCGAGCAGTTGATCCGCGAAGTGGAAATGATCCCGCTCGAGATCGTTGTACGCAACGTTGCCGCCGGCTCTCTGTCCAAGCGCCTGGGCATCGAGGAAGGCGTTGTGCTGCCGCGCTCGATCATCGAGTTCTATTACAAGTCCGACGCGCTCGATGATCCGATGGTCTCGGAAGAGCACATCACCGCATTCGGCTGGGCAAATCCCGCCGAGCTCGATGACATCATGGCGCTCGCCATTCGCGTCAACGACTTCATGACCGGCCTTTTCCTCGGCGTCGGTATCCAGCTTGTCGATTTCAAGATCGAATGCGGCCGCCTGTATGAAGGCGACATGATGCGCATCATCCTCGCCGATGAGATTTCGCCGGACTCCTGCCGTCTGTGGGATATCGATACCCGCGAGAAGATGGATAAGGACCGCTTCCGTCGTGACATGGGTGGACTTCTCGAAGCCTATTCGGAAGTTGCGCGCCGCCTCGGTATCATCAACGAGAACGAACCCGTGCGCGGCACCGGTCCGGTGCTCGTGAAGTAAGACTTTCAGGCCAAGCAAGACAGGGAAGATAAAGTGATCAAGGCTCGTGTAACCGTCACGCTGAAG
The DNA here is from genome assembly GCF_014197575.1 of Rhizobium sp. BK538. Taxonomy (NCBI): domain Bacteria; kingdom Pseudomonadati; phylum Pseudomonadota; class Alphaproteobacteria; order Hyphomicrobiales; family Rhizobiaceae; genus Rhizobium; species Rhizobium sp. BK538. The sequence continues at coordinate 51,851 of NZ_JACIFT010000023.1, read as the reverse complement.
AACGGCGTTCTCGATCCGCAGGGCAAGGCCATCGAGGGCGCCCTCGGCGCGCTCGGATTCGATGGTGTCGGCCATGTCCGTCAGGGCAAGGTTTTCGACGTCGAACTCGAAGGCGCCGACAAGGCTAAAGCGGAGAGCGACCTTAAGGCAATGTGCGAGAAACTCCTCGCAAATACGGTGATCGAGAACTATAATATTTCCGTCGACTAATCTGGTCGTGGAGCGCACTCGATGGCTGAATTGACGCAAGAGCTCATGCTTGAGTTGTTGACGAAAATGCACGAGCACATCGACACACTGGATGCGTCGCTTGACGACATCCGGAGCGAAATGCATTGCATGCGCGACACAATGAGCTCGATGCAGCAGGAAATACATAGTATTTACGGTGTCCTTGGCCGGCACGAAGGCCGGCTGGAACGCATTGAAAAGCGTCTCGTACTTAGAGAACTTGCAGAAGCACAAACAAGGTTTTAGTCGCACTCATGAAATCAGCCGTCGTTCAACTTCCGGGCCTCAATCGCGATCGCGACATGATCGCTGCACTGACGAAAATCTCCGGTCGCGCACCGGTGACGATCTGGCAAACGGAAACGGACATTCCGGACGTCGACCTCATCGTCATCCCTGGTGGCTTTTCCTATGGCGACTACCTTCGTTGTGGTGCCATCGCCGCGCGCATGCCTGTGATGCAGGCAATCATCGAAAAGGCGAACAAGGGCGTCAAGGTTCTGGGCGTATGCAACGGCTTCCAGATCCTCCTCGAGGCAGGTCTGCTGCCCGGCGCACTGATGCGCAATGCCTCGCTCAAGTTCGTCTGCCGCGAGATCAAGCTCGAAGTCGTCAATGCCGACACCGATTTCACCCGTGCCTACTCCAAGGGCCAGGTCATCCGCTCCCCCGTTGCGCATCACGATGGCAACTATTTCGCCGACGCCGAAACCCTGGCGAAGATCGAGGGCAATGGTCAGGTGGTCTTCCGTTACGCGGAGGGCACCAATCCGAACGGCTCGATCAACGATATTGCTGGCGTCCTGAACGACAAGGGCAACGTCCTCGGCATGATGCCGCACCCCGAAAACCTCATCGAAGCAGCACACGGCGGTTCCGACGGCCGCGGTCTGTTCGCTTCTGCCCTCGAGGTAATCGCTGCTTAACCTTCGGCACGTAAGAGGCCATTCATCCGGTCCATTGGAGCAAGATTGATGCGCCCTCGCCTTACGACGACACGTGTTCTCGCGATTGCCGCAACGGCGGCGCTGATCGCCTCCTGCCAATCAAACACGCCGGCGAAGGCGCCTGATCGCAGCGCGCTTTCCACCATGGAGCGCGTTGCTCTTGGCGCAAATGCCTGCTGGTTCAAATCGGGCGATGCCGCCTTCGCAGCCTACAGGCTGGCGCCGGAACTGAATTCCTTCTCCGGCCGTCCACGCATTCTCGTCGTGCACAAGGGAAGCCCTGAGAGCCGTCCATTGCTCGTCGTTCAGGCTGAAGGCACCCCCTCCAAGCTCGATGCCTTTGGTCCGATGATGCAAAGCGCCACGGGACCGCGGATCGTCAAGGACGTCACCCGTTGGGCATCCGGCGGCAAAGCTTGCAGCTGATCAATCCCAGAAGAATGACTTACTGGCTTCCCTGCGTGCATCCGCACGCGTAACGCCGATGTCTATTAGCTCGGCGTCTGTCAAATCGCGCAACACCCTGCGGCTCTCGCGCTTCTGATGCCACGACGATAGCCGATGCCATACGGACTGCAGTAAGGCTTGAGCGCGCGATACGCCGCCTAAGTCTTGCCGAACACGGTATTGCATCGATTGCACCTGAGAAGACAAAGGTGCAATCGGGGACTCGCTCTCTGGAACGGCAGACATATCTTTCTCCAAACGGAATTGTATCTGTCATTCAGATAATCTTGACGAATGAAGGGTGACAATATAGAGAATTGTCATCATGCCAACTTGGCTCCCAGACGTTTCGCGTGGTTCCGGCCCGGTCTACCTCCGGATTGCGGACAGCATTGAATCAGCCATCGCCAGCGGCACATTGCCTGCAGGCAGCAAATTGCCGCCGCAACGAAACCTCGCCTACGACATTGGCGTAACAATCGGGACAATCGGCCGCGCATACGCGCTGGTGCACGAGCGCGGCCTCGTCGCCGGTGAAGTCGGCCGCGGAACCTACGTGCTGGATCGCGCCGAGACCGCACCCGGCAATCAGCCGGATCCGTTAACCATCGCGCTCGGCGGCACGCGTGCTATCGATGCGCCGGCCGGCAAGATACGCTTTGACACCACGGCGGCTCCGGATCTCGGTCAGGGTAAGATCATCGGCAGCGTGCTCGCCGCCATTGGCGTGGAAAAGCTTTCCGAAATCTCGTCCTATTCCCGTGTCTTCCCGCAAAATTGGTACGAGGCTGGCCGGCGTTGGCTCGCCAGAAACGATTGGACGCCTGAAACAGAAAACATCGTCCCTACCCTTGGGGCGCATGCGGCGGCTGTTGCGGTCATCTCGGCCGTGTCATCGCCTGGTGACAAGATCGTATTCGAAGACCTGAGCTACACGCAGGTCAGTCGCAGCGCGCGCATTCTCGGTCGCCGCACCCTTACTGTCGAGTCCGACGAGAATGGTGTGATCCCCGGTGACTTCGAGCGCCTCTGCCTTCAGCAGCATCCGAAACTTGCGTTCCTGATGCCCACCGCACACAATCCCACGCTGGCCACGATGCCCCGCGACCGCCGGGCAAGCATCGCGGAAATTGCGCGTCGGCATGGCGTCTGGCTGATTGAGGACGATCTCTACGGCGGAATGACCGGAGACGAAAATCCCCTGCTCGCATCGCTCGCGCCCGATCGCACGTTCCTGATCAGCGGCCTTTCGAAGTCGGTGGCTGCCGGAGTGCGCGGCGGCTGGGTCGCCTGCCCGCCGCATTTTGCGCAGCGGATCAAGGTGACGCACAAGATGATCACCGGCGGACTGCCTTTCATTCTGGCCGAGGCTTGCGCCCGTCTCGTAATGAGCGGCCAGGCACACGAAATCCGCAAGGCCAGTGCGGCGGAACTGACGTTACGTGAACGGCTCGCGCGGGAACAGTTGCAGGGATACGACTTCGTATCGCATCCGCATGTGCCATTCCTCTGGCTGAAGCTGCCCGATCCTTGGCTCTCTGGAACCTTCAAGAACGCCGCCTACAGGGATGGTGTCCTGATCGACGACGAGGATGAGTTCAAGGCAGCTCGAGCAGAGAAAGTCTATCATCGCGTACGGATAGGCTTCTCCTCGCCGCGCAACCGGGAGGATATGGTTGCGGGATTGATGACGCTGCGACGCCTGCTGGAAAGCGGAGGCGCTGGCTACGACGGCGAGATTTGAGATTGCGGCGACGGGGCCGCTGACCGGCGACAAAACAGCGCCGGTCGGCAAAAGTCGCTTTACCCAACGATCATCGATGGTACGCCCATTCGTCCCATACCAATCTCTGCGACGGTCCGAGCAACGGCATGACGCGCGCCTGCATCAGGTCGGTTACAAGTTTTAAGCGGCGCAGTTGGCTCCCTGTATACCCGCCGTCTGTTAACAGCTGCCATTTTCCTGTCGCGCGTTTCATTCAGTTAGGCTAAAGACACCGCAATCGCGCAACGGCAGGGACTTCCGAGAGCTCATGACCATTTCCAATACCCGCCCGATCACCCCCGAACTGATCGCCGCCCATGGCCTGAAGCCAGACGAATATCAGCGGATATTGGACCTGATCGGCCGCGAACCGACCTTCACGGAGCTCGGCATCTTCTCGGCCATGTGGAACGAGCACTGCTCGTACAAATCCTCCAAGAAGTGGTTGCGCACGTTGCCGACCAAAGGCCCGCGTGTCATCCAGGGACCCGGCGAAAACGCCGGTGTCGTCGACATCGACGACGGTGACTGCGTCGTCTTCAAGATGGAGAGCCACAACCACCCCTCCTACATCGAGCCGTATCAGGGCGCGGCGACGGGTGTCGGCGGCATTCTGCGCGACGTCTTCACCATGGGCGCCCGCCCGATCGCAGCGATGAATGCGCTGCGTTTCGGCGAGCCGGACCATCCGAAGACCCGCCACCTCGTCTCCGGCGTTGTGTCCGGCGTTGGCGGCTATGGCAACTCCTTCGGCGTACCGACCGTCGGCGGCGAAGTCGAATTCGACGCCCGCTACAACGGCAACATTCTGGTCAACGCCTTTGCCGCGGGTCTCGCCAAGTCCAACGCGATCTTCCTGTCAGAAGCCAAGGGCGTCGGTCTCCCGGTCGTCTATCTCGGCGCCAAGACCGGCCGTGATGGCGTTGGCGGTGCGACCATGGCGTCGGCTGAATTCGACGAATCCATCGAGGAAAAGCGCCCGACCGTACAGGTCGGCGACCCCTTTACCGAAAAGTGCCTGCTGGAAGCCTGCCTTGAGCTGATGCAAACCGGGGCCGTCATCGCCATTCAGGACATGGGGGCTGCCGGCCTCACCTGCTCGGCCGTCGAGATGGGCGCCAAGGGCGATCTCGGCATCCTGCTCGATCTCGACACCGTGCCCGTGCGTGAAGAGCAGATGACGGCCTATGAGATGATGCTGTCCGAGAGCCAGGAGCGCATGCTCATGGTCCTGGAGCCGGAAAAGGAAGCCGTCGCAAAGGCGATCTTCGTTAAGTGGGGCCTCGATTTCGCGATCGTCGGCAAGACCACCGACGACCTGCGCTTTCGCGTCGTCCACCAAGGCGAAGAAGTCGCCAACCTGCCTATCAAGGATCTCGGTGACCAAGCGCCCGAATATGACCGTCCGTGGCGCGAGTCCGACAAGCGCGCGCCATTGCCTGCCAACCTCGTTGCCGCACCGGCTGACTACGGTCAGGCGCTGCTGCAACTCGTTGGCTCTCCCAATCAATCAAGCCGCCGCTGGGTTTACGAGCAGTACGATACGCTGATCCAGGGCAACTCGCTCCAGCTTCCGGGCGGTGATGCTGGCGTCGTTCGTGTCGAAAACCATGCGACCAAGGCTCTCGCTTTTTCCTCTGACGTCACGCCACGCTATGTCGAGGCAGACCCGTTCGAAGGCGGCAAGCAGGCGGTCGCGGAATGTTGGCGCAATATCACGGCAACCGGCGCAGAGCCCCTGGCAGCCACCGACAACCTGAACTTCGGCAATCCCGAGAAGCCCGAGATCATGGGCCAGTTCGTCCAGGCCGTGAAGGGCATCGGAGAAGCCTGCCGGGTTCTCGATTTCCCCATCGTATCGGGCAATGTCTCGCTCTACAATGAAACCAATGGTGTTGCGATCCTGCCGACACCGACGATCGCCGGCGTTGGCCTCCTGCCCGACTGGAAGAAGATGACTCGTATCGGCAGCGCTTCGAATGGCGACAAGGTGATCATGATTGGTACGGACGGCAGCCATCTCGGTTCCTCGGTCTACCTGCGTGATGTTATTGGCAGCACTGAAGGCCCCGCTCCGGAAGTCGACCTCTTGGCAGAGCGCCGCAACGGCGACTTCGTGCGCTCGGTGATCCGCAACGGCCAGGCAACGGCCTGCCACGATATCTCTTCGGGCGGCCTCGTACTCGCTCTCGCCGAAATGGCGATGGCGTCCAGCAAGGGCCTCAAGATCAGCCTCGGTGAATGCAGGGGCGCGCCGCATGCGCTGCTGTTCGGCGAAGATCAGGCCCGCTATGTTCTGACGGTGCCAGCGGATGTAGCAAACTTCGTCTGCGCCAATGCCGAAGGTGCGGGCATACCCTTCCGCCGTCTCGGCACGGTCGAGGGTGACAGCCTTGTCGTCGACGATCTGCTATCGCTGCCAATTCAGCAATTGCGCGACGCCCATGAATCATGGTTCCCTGATTACATGGAAGGCCATGGCACGCTCGCTGCCACGGAATAATGCGCAAGGAGTAACGATCATGCCTATGAAACCCGGTGATATCGAAGACATGATCAAGGCCGGCATCCCCGGCGCCAAGGTAACCATCCGCGATCTCGCCGGCGACGGCGACCATTATGCGGCTGAGGTGGTCGCTGAAGCCTTTCGCGGCAAGAGCCGCGTGCAGCAGCACCAGATGGTCTACGAGGCTCTCAAGGGTAACATGGGCGGCATATTGCATGCCCTGGCGCTGCAGACATCGGCACCTGATTGATATCGAATGCAAAATGCCCGGTCACAAGCCGGGCGTTTTGCTGTAGCCACCTTCTGCAAAGACCGAGCCCGACCGTGGACCGGCGGTCAGCAGCGTGAAGTCGAAGGGAGCCCGCAAGTCCGGCCCCAGGACGTACTGCCGATGCACGCGCAGAAGGTCCTTCTTAATCCTCCTGTAGTGTTCAACGGTTAGCATCTGCTTGACGCGGATGAAAACCATCCTGGCAGGCCGTAGATAGCCATGCCCGCAAACCGCCACCACCGGCACCTTATAGAAATGGATTGCGTCGGTCAGGCACTGGACATCGAGCCAGTAAACGTTGTCGCATCGCGCAATCAGGCCCACCCGTGACCGCAGCAATTGCGCGGGACGCAACAAAGCACACTGAAGGATTGCTGACCCGAGCGTCGCAAAGATCACCCTCTTGCCGGCGAAAATATCCGGATATCGCTCGAGAAGTGTGCCGATCACATGCGCAGCAACGCTGGAGCCCATGCTGTGAGATGAGATGACGTATTCGTCCGCAGTCTCCGACAAGGCTGCCCGGGCGGCAGTGGCGCAGTGATCGAGCCATTGATTGAATTCTGGATCGCTCATCCAAGCAAGAGCCACCGCCATGCGCCAGTCCGCGAAAAGATGCAATGTGTAGAAACGTTCGGCAAAAGGCAGAAACGCAAAGATGAAGAAACATAACGCTAGTGCCACGCTCCACAGAAGATGAAGGGCGGGCAACTCCGTACCGATCGGTATAACAGCGATCGTCGCACTGAGCGCAAAGCCCAGAATCATCATCAGAAACGGAAAGATGAAGAACAATCCGAATCGCCAGGCATGCCTGAAATAACCCGCCATCCCCCCAAAGGCGATGACCTGCAAAGCGCTCCGAAAACCTGAGAGGATCTGTGTCGCCCGGCTGCCAGCTCTAAGCTTTTCCACGAGAGCGTCGTGGTCGAAGACATGGATATGGCTGTTGGTTTCCCAGCCATCCGCGCTCGCCCTCACCTTGAAGCTCGTTGAATCGGGTCCGTATTCCGGTTCACCTGTCAGCACTGAGAAATCCCAAACAGCCGCACTTTGCTTTGCTGAGCGTTGGTAGCGAGCGATGTGAGCACGCCCGTCAAGTGGCTCGAACCCCGGAAAATGGAGAACGACCCTTTTCGAAATCACTGTCATTATTCTCTTTCTTTGCCGCGGGCACGGCAGATAATTGCTGCGCCGCAATCGGCGAGAATTGTGGCGAAATCCGGGTAATTTCCCGTGCGAAATGCGCGCCACTCGTACCTCGTCGTAACGCTTCAGTGGAGGGCGTAACGCAAGCGCAACAATCCGCCGTCTGCAAACCGATAGGGTGCTCTTTTTTTGCCGGCGCCTGCTGGAATTCCGGCGATCACATGCTATCTAAGCTTAACGATTGAAACGGCGGGCCTTTAACTCGCCTGTGGAAAGGATTAGGTCCCTATGAGCGGTATCAACGAATTCATCGACAACGAAATCAAGAGCAACGACGTCGTCCTCTTCATGAAGGGAACGCCGCAGTTTCCGCAGTGTGGATTCTCCGGCCAGGTCGTGCAGATTCTCGATTACATCGGCGTCGACTACAAGGGCATCAACGTGCTCGCTGACTCCGAAATCCGCCAGGGCATCAAGGATTATTCAAACTGGCCGACGATCCCGCAGCTCTACGTCAAGGGCGAGTTCATCGGCGGCTGCGACATCGTCCGGGAAATGTTCCAGGCCGGTGAGTTGCAGCAGCACCTGCAGGAACACGGCGTCACCGTTCGCGGCGCCGCCTGACCTGTCCGGTCACCGGGCGTCCGCCCGGTTTCCAAATCTTGTATTTTGAGTCCGAGGCGCTGTGCTGAACAGCGCCTTGGCCCGTTTATGGGAATTCCATTGTGACAGATTCATCACAAGCCGCGCACGCGGGCCAATTGCCCATGGGCAAAGGGGAGTTCATTGCACTCGCCGCCTTCCTGATGGCGGTCAATTCGCTTGCGATCGACATCATGCTTCCGGCGCTTCAGCAGATCGGCGCAAGCCTCGGCGTCGAAAGCGAAAATCACCGTCAATTCGTCGTTTCTGCCTATCTGCTTGGTTTCGGCTCGGCGCAACTCTTCTACGGCCCCCTCTCAGACCGCTTCGGCCGTCGCCTGCCGCTCCTGATCGGCCTCGTCATCTATATCTGTTCCGCGCTCGGGATCGCGCTGGTACCGTCCTTTGCGGGGCTGCTTGCGCTTCGTTTCGTTCAGGGCATTGGTTCGGCGGCCACCCGCGTCATCACGATCTCCATCGTTCGTGATATCTACGGCGGCCGGCAGATGGCGGAGGTCATGTCGCTGATCATGATGGTCTTCATGATCGTCCCCGTCATCGCGCCGGGCAGCGGCCAGATCATCATGTTCTTCGGCAGCTGGCATCTGATCTTCGTATTCATCGCCGTCATGGCTGCACTGATTTCGGGCTGGGCCTATCTTCGCCTTCCAGAAACCCTGCATCCCTTGAACGTTCGCCCCTTCACCGCCCGTTCAGTGATCGGTGGTTTCAAGCTCGTGCTGACGAACCGGATCGCGCTCTGCTACACGATCGCCAGCACCTTCATCTTCGGCTCACTGTTCGGCTTCATCAATTCCGCGCAGCAGATTTACGTCGGCATCTACGGGCTAGGCGTCTACTTCCCCTTCGCTTTTGCCGGCGTCGCCGTCTTCATGTCGCTCTCGTCATTCCTGAACTCGCGGCTTGTCGGGAAGTTCGGCATGCGGCGGCTTTCCCATGGTGCATTGGCCGGCTTTATCACGATTAATACCATCTGGCTTCTGGCCCTTCTGCTGGGTCCGCACCCGATGCCCTTCCCGCTCTTCATCGGCTTCTTCGGCCTGGCGATGTTCCAGTTCGGCTGGATTGGCTCCAACTTCAATTCGCTTGCCATGGAACCGCTCGGCCATGTTGCGGGAACGGCTTCGTCCGTCCTCGGCTTCATGAGCACCGTCGGGGGCGCACTGATCGGCGCCGGCATCGGCCAAGCTTTCAACGGTACCGCTCTGCCGATGGTCGCGGGCTATTTCACCGTCTCGATCATCGGCCTGATCTTCGTTTTGATCGCAGAAAAGGGGCGTCTCTTCCAGCCGCATAATCCCGCGGTCTGATCGGGTCACCCGCCTCGTATTTCAGGATTTCCATTATGACGCCACTGCATAAACCACATGTTGAAAATCAGGGCTCCGGCCGAATAGGCATGGGCTTCGTCGAATTTGTCATCACCATCGCCATCATGACCGCCAGCGTCGCCATGGCGATCGATAGCATGTTGCCGTCCCTGCCCGCGATCGGCCATTCATTCGGCGTTATCAACGCCAACGACGCGCAGCTCGTGATCGGCGTCTTCTTCCTCGGCTTCGGCGTTTCGCAGATCATCTTCGGCAGCTTGTCGGATACGTTCGGCCGCCGGAACATCCTGCTTGGAGGCTTGGCGGTCTACGTGCTCGCCATGTTCGCCGCTGCTGCCACAGGCAGCTTCGAAATGCTGTTGATCATGCGTTTCGTTCAGGGCCTCGGCGGCGCAGCCGTCCGCATCACCACGATGGCGATCGTCCGTGACTGCTTCGGTGGCCGCGAAATGGCGCGCGTGATGTCCTACGTTATGATCGTCTTCATGATCGTTCCGATCGTGGCACCTTCCGTCGGTCAGTTGATTATCACCTATGCCAACTGGCACTGGATATTCATCCTGCTCGGCCTCGTTGGCGCCATCCTGTTTTTATGGGCACTGCTGCGTCTCAAGGAATCTCTCCCGAAGGAAGAACGTATCCCCCTGTCGGTCGGCTCCGTCGTCGACGGCTTCAAGACCGTCCTGACCAACAAGATCACCTGCGGCTACATGATCGGCCTGACCATGTTCACAGGCGTCATCAGCGCCTATGTGATCTCGGTCCAGCAAGTCTTCGGCGAGGTCTATGGTCTCGGCGACTGGTTGCCGATCGCCTTTGCGGCGACGGCGGGAGGTATCGCGGTGGCAAACTTCGCCAACGGCTTCTTCGTCCGCAAGTTCGGCATGCGCCGCATCTCGCACGTCGCCATGATCCTGTTCACGATCGTTTCAGCGATCGGCTATGTCAAAGCACTCGGCGGTCGCCCCGATTTCGCCTTCGCCTATGCGCTCTTCACGATCCTGCTGATGATGTTTGCGGTCATAGCCACCAACTTCACGGCGATCAGCCTGGAACCGATGGGCAACCTGGCCGGCACGGCAACCGCCATCACCGGCTTCGTGTCGACGACCTTCGGCGCGATCCTCGGCGGCACCGTCGGCCAGCTGTTCAACGGCACGGTCCAGCCACTCTTCGGCGGCTTCGCAGTGTTCGGTGCGATCAGCATCGCGGCAACGCTCTGGGCGGAAGGCGGCAAGCTCTTCACGCATCCTGGCGACAGCCCGCAGCTCGATTCCGGCGCCGGCCACTTCTAGAAGCCGACCGGCCTGTCTCTCCCGTTTGAACGCATAGCGTATCGCCCGCAACATGCCGTTGCGGGCGCCACTGCCTCAGGGAGTTAGCGCCACACCAGAACAACCGATACGGCCAGCGCCGATGCCATGGCGATATTGAAAAGCTTGGCCGAACGTTGTGCCCGGAGAAGTTGGGCCATGAGTGCGCCCAAGACAAGCCATAGCAGCCCGGCCGGAAAAGCCGCAGCAGCAAACAGCGTCCCCATCCATAGGGCGCCGCTGGTTTGCGCATGCTGCGGGGACACAAGATAGGTGCTGCCCGCGCTCAGGGCGACCAGCCACCCTTTTGGGTTCAACCACTGGAACAGAAAAGCCTGCAGAAATCCCGCCGCCTGTGTCAGGCTATCCGCCTCAAAAGTGCCGGCATTGACGATCTTCCAGGCAAGCCACAGCAGGAACAGAGAACCGGCCACTTTCATCGCCGTTACGATAGCTGGTACAGCGGCGACAATTTCTCCGACACCGAAGGTACTTAAAACGATCATCACTCCCATGCCCAGTGACGCACCGAGCGGACAGCCAATGCCTCTCAAAGTGCCGACGGTCGCACCGGTGGACAGGATCATGGTGTTGCTTGGCCCCGGCGTGACCGCCGCGATGAATGCAAACAGCAGGAAGGCCAGCGCCTGAGCGGTATCCATCGTCCCTCTCCACGTGGTTCTCGAAAGACGAAAGAACCTCTAGGCCTGGCGCACACTCTTGTCTTGTATGTTTGTGTGCAAGCTACTAGCGGGTCAGCTTCTCATAAGGAAACCGAATGGAGCGACGGCAGCCGATATGATGCGGCGCACCGTCGGTCCAAACGCGCAGACTAGCTGCCACTTCTGCACAAGACGTATTTCACGTCTTCTCCAAGGGAGTCGCGAGGTTCGCTCGCTTGGCGCTAGACCGTGAAAACCTCGCGCCGGAGGATATCCCAGCTCTCCTTGTCAGGCGCAATCAGCAAACCACCGCTGGTGTGATGCGGCAGGTAGGGCGAGCCGTCAAAACGCGCTGCATAAGCACCGGCCTCGATGCTGAGAAGCGTGCCTGCAAGATGATCCCAGGGCATCAGCTTGTTATACATGAGATAGTGCACATGACCGCTCGCAAAGGCGCGGTATTCGTGGGCCGCGCAGCGATAGTTGGCAAGAAACCGAACCTTGGCGAGGTTGGCAAGGATCTCGCCACGCTTCGGTTTCGGCAGGAATCCGGTCGATGCCATACCGACCATCTCTTCCAGCGCGACAGCTGCGGCAACCGAAAGCCGTTCCGCCTCACCGTCAGGACGCCGAAGCCATGCGCCACTGCCCTTCTCTCCGATCACCCAATCGTCGCCCATCGGGTCGTAGATGATGCCGGCAACCGTTTCGCCCTTGGACACCACGGACGCCATGACGCCGAAGGCTGGAATGCCCGATGCGAAATTGAACGTCCCATCAACGGGATCCACAACGATAGCAAGATCCGCACCCTCGAGCTTGCCGAGCAGCGCCGGATCTGCGGCGACCGACTCCTCGCCGACGAACAGGGCATCTGGCCAGAGCGTGGCTGCTTCCGCCTTGATCATCCGCTCGGCCTGCAGGTCGGCCTCCGTCACCAGATCGGTCGCCTCGCTCTTGGCGCGCACGTCATCGCTCCCAAGTCGACGGAAACGCGGCAATATCTCTGCCTTCGCCGCCCGCCTCAGAAGATCGGCAAGCGTCGCTACATCTATCGTGGAACTCATGGACTTTCCTTCTTTGGCGTGAGCGCCGACTATTCGCTCTTCGGCGCGGTCTCTCCGGCCATCAGGCCGGCGAAATCGAAAAGCTTGGGATCAAGCAGATGCGACGGGTTCACATGCGCAAGCGCCCGCAGCATCGTATCCTTGCGGCCCGGCATGCGCCGCTCGAAATCGGCGAGCATCTCCTTCATCGCATTGCGCTGCAGCCCGTCCTGGGAGCCGCAGAGATCACAAGGAATGATCGGGAACTGCATGGCCGCCGCAAACTTTGCCATGTCGTCTTCGGCGCAGTAGGCGAGAGGGCGCAAAACCATGAGGTTGCCCTCGTCATTTAGCAGCTTGGCCGGCATCGACGCGAGCCGCCCGCCATGGAAGAAGTTCATGAAGAAGGTCTCGAGAATATCCTCGCGGTGGTGGCCGAGCACCAATGCGTCACAGCCCTCCTCCTTGGCGATCCGGTAGAGATTGCCCCGCCGTAGACGCGAACAGAGCGAACAATAGGTCGCGCCCTCCGGAACCTTTTCCTTCACGATCGAATAGGTATCGCGATACTCGATGCGGTGTTTGACACCGATCTTCGTGAGATAGTCAGGCAGGATATGCTTGGGAAAGTTCGGCTGCCCCTGGTCGAGATTGCAGGCGACCAGTTCCACCGGAAGCAGGCCGCGCCACTGCAGGTCGAGCAGAAGAGCCAGCAGCCCATAAGAATCCTTGCCGCCAGAGAGGCCGATCAGCCAACGCTTCTGGCCCTTCAGCATCGCAAAATCGTCGAATGCCTGCCTGACGTTGCGCAGCAGCCGCTTGCGCAGCTTGTTGAACGACACCGAGTTCGGCGCATCGGCAAAGAGCGCGTGTGCGACGGCGTCGTCCGCGGTCGGCGTTTCCAACTCATCGGCGATGTTGGCTGCGATGTTCATTCTCTCGTCCAATCAGAGTCTGCCTCCGCCTTAGCAGAAAGCGCCACGACAACCCAGCATCAATCGCCGAAAACCGACCATCCAGTCCGGGCAGCCAGCATTTCGAGCGCGACAGCGCCGAGCTGCGAGTTGCCGACCTCGTTGAGACCCGGAGACCAGACCGCAATCGAGGCAATGCCGGGCGCCACCGCAAAGATGCCTCCGCCAACACCGCTCTTGCCGGGAAGGCCGACATGGTAGGCGAAGTCGCCGGAGCCGTCATAATGACCGCACGTCAGCATCAGCGCATTGATGCGCCGGGCCCGCTTCGGTGACACGACCGAGTGGCCGGTCATCGGATTGCTGCCACGTGCAGCGAGGAACAGCCCCGCCTTCGCCAGTTGTTCGCAGGTCATCGACAGGGCGCATTGATGGAAATAGACGCCGAGTACGTGATCGACTGGATGGTCGAGATTGCGATAGGCCCGCATGAAGTTGGCGAGTGCAAAATTGCGGTATCCCGTCTGCGTCTCGGACTTTGCGACACGGTCGTCAATCGTCACCGACTCATCATCCGCGAGATAGCGAACGAAGCGCAGCAACTCACCGATCGCCTCGCGCGGCGCATGGCCGGCCATGACGACATCGGTCACGGCGATTGCGCCCGCGTTGATGAAGGGATTGCGCGGAATACCCTGCTCGTGCTCGAGCTGGACGATCGAGTTGAAAGCCGAGCCCGAAGGTTCGCGGCCGACGCGCTTCCACAGTCCCTCGCCGACCTTGCCAAGCGCAAGCGTCAGCATGAAGACCTTTGAGATGCTCTGGATGGAGAACGGGACATCCGCATGGCCGACGCTGTAGACCTTGCCGTCTATGGTCACCACGCTCAAGCCAAACTGATTCGCGTCGACCTTGGCGAGTTCCGGAATGTAGTCCGCAACCTTGCCTTCGCCGATACGGGGTGCCAGCTCCTTGTGGATGCTGTCGAGAACTGCCTGCAAGTCCGTCATCGTATCTCCCCAGATAACAAAAAAGCCGCCCCAAGAGGCGGCTTTTCCGTATGCGAAAACGCCTCGCATCCTACTGCGCCACGCGTCGAAGACGCGCAAAGAACGCAGTAGCCCTTAAAGAGACGCATAAGCCTTTCCGACAATCGAAACTCGATTGTCGGGGTTATGCGTTAACGCGAATAGAATTCGACCACCAGATGCGGCTCCATGACGACCGGATACGGGACGTCGGAGAGCGAGGGAACGCGAGCGAAGGTAGCAACCATCTTGTTATGGTCGGCTTCGATGTAGTCCGGAACGTCGCGTTCAGCCAGAGCAACCGATTCCAGAACGGAAACGAGCTGCTTCGACTTCTGACGAACTTCGATGACGTCGCCAGCCTTGCAACGGTAGGAACCGATGTTGACGCGGACGCCGTTCACGGTCACGTGGCCGTGGTTCACGAACTGGCGGGCAGCGAAAACGGTCGGAACGAACTTGGCGCGATAAACGATCGCGTCCAGACGGGACTCCAGAAGACCGATCAGGTTTTCCGAGGTGTCACCCTTGCGGCGGGCGGCTTCAGCGAAGATTGCACGGAACTGCTTTTCGCGCAGGTCACCGTAGTAGCCCTTGAGCTTCTGCTTGGCGCGCAGCTGCACACCGAAGTCCGAAAGCTTGCCCTTGCGGCGCTGACCATGCTGGCCCGGGCCGTATTCGCGGCGGTTCACCGGGGACTTCGGACGGCCCCAGATGTTTTCGCCCATACGGCGGTCAATCTTGTACTTAGACGATTCGCGCTTGCTCATCGTATTTCCTTTCAGATAGTTAGGACGGTCTGTTACCAAGCCGCGTGAAGGAAACACGCCCTCCTTTGATCTTCTTTCGAGGATCCGACAGGATCATCCCATTACGCGAACGGGACAAATCCACGGGACATGTCAAATGAAACACCGGACATCTCTGCCCGGTGCTGGCGCGGTGTTTAGGGCGAAGTCGCTGGAATGTCAATCACAATCCATACCCGGTAGCTTGCTTTCTGGCAGGCGGAACGTCTCACCTTGAGCAGCGTTGCTATTCCGCCGCGGGGCGGACGTCATCGGCGTCGGTCGCATTTGCATCGCCAGGCGCCGTTTGGCAGTCCATGTCGGGAAAGGCGACAATCCGCTTGCCCGAGAAATCCGCGTGCACCACTATGGTGCCCTGCTCCTCGAAGTACCCGAGCAGGCGCCTTGCCCGCCGTGCCGAATGGGTGCCGTAGGCTCGCGCAATCCGGGCGTCCGACGGGCATGGCTCACCGCAGACGGCAGCCTTTGCTATCATCAGAAAGACGCCCTGCAGATCGTCGGTGACACTGGCCGAAAGCGACAGCGCTGTCGCCCAGGCTTCCGTTTCGGCTGTTGCAGCGTCCACCCCGGAGCGCGAAATCGCGACGCGGCGCCGGAACTCAGGAAGAGACATCGGAGAACCCGGAACCCGGCGCATACGAAGCCGCACGAGGAAGTCCTGATACAACACCGAATCCGTTCGAAAGCCGGACCCCGGGTCGTCCAGGATCTCGTGGAGCACAGCCGTCAGCCGCTCCTCGCGCTCCTCCGTCGATAGCTCGGGCTGAGCTGCGCGAGTCTCTGAGGGAGGAGCCGAGGCGGCAGGAGCCGAACGCGACAATTCGGCGAGAATATCTGTGGTTGGCCGTGGCGCTGCCGGAGCGCGACGAACGATTGGCCTCTGAAACTCTTCCGGATCCGGCGTGAAGATCAGATCCTCGACGTCCTGAGGCGCATCCGGCAGCGGCATGAGCTTCGGGCTCGACGAGCGTGCCGAAGTCTCGACGTTGCCGATCTCGATCGGCAACGGGCGACGCGACAAGGCAGGCCCGAGCGCAACGAAATTACCACGCTTCAGATCGCGGAACATTTCCGCCTGACGACGGTCCATGCCGAGGAGATCGGCCGCACGCGCCATGTCGATGTCGAGAAAGGTGCGGCCCATCAGGAAGTTCGAGGCTTCCGCGGCAACGTTCTTCGCAAGCTTTGCCAGACGCTGCGTTGCGATCACTCCGGCAAGACCGCGCTTGCGACCGCGACACATCAGGTTCGTCATGGCGCCGAGCGACATCTTGCGCGCATCTTCGGAAACATCGCCGCCGACCGAAGGCGCAAACATCTGCGCCTCGTCGACCACGACAAGAACTGGATACCAGTATTCGCGGTCGGCATCGAACATGCCATTGAGGAAAGCGGCTGCCGCCCGCATCTGCTGCTCGATATCCAGCCCCTCAAGCGTCAGAACGCAGGAGACGCGATGCTGGCGGATACGATTGGCAATGCCGGCCAATTCGGCCTCCGTCCGCTCGCCGTCGACCACGACGTGGCCGAACTTGTCAGACAGAGTGACGAAATCGCCTTCAGGATCGATGATGACCTGCTGCACCCACTGCGCAGATTGCTCCAGAAGGCGGCGAAGCAGATGCGACTTGCCGGAGCCGGAATTGCCCTGCACCAGAAGACGGGTAGCCAGAAGCTCCTCGATATCGAGCGTGGCCGGATTGCCTCCCGACGCCGTTCCCATATCGATACCAACCTGCAATGTCACATTCCTCTTTCAATTCGAACACGGCGTCCTAGCAGGTTTGGCCGTGTCTTTGGCAACACGCCCGCACAAACCCACAGGAGAAAACCGTCAGAACCTAGCCTTCAGCATCCGCGTGAACGCCAGGCTGATCGCGAGCGGCACCAGCAACACCGCCAACCCGACGCGCAACCCCGACGCCTCCGCGATGAATCCGATCAGAGGCGGTCCGATCAGAAAGCCGGTGAGCGCCATGAAAGACAGGATCGCGACATTGGCTGCCGCCGGCCGATCCCGGAGGCTCGCCGCGGCGGTAACCGCCAGCGGAAAGCCGACCGACACACCGATACCGACCAGCGCAAAGCCCGCCAGCGTCACCAGGCTATGCCAAGCAAAGACGACAATCAGCATGCCCGCAAGAGCAGCCGCGCCGCAGCCTCGGGCTAGTGAAATCGCGCCAAAGCGCTGCTTCAGATGGTCGCCGCTGAAGCGCCCGGCCGCCACCATGAGGGCAAAGATCGTATAGCCGATACCGGTCATCATGCCATCGGTCTGGAAGACATCCTTGAGATAGACCGCCGACCAGTCGGCAATCGCCCCTTCGGTCATGGTAATGCCGAAGACGAAGGCACAGATCCCGAGCAGTGTCACACTCGGCGGTTTGAACGGCGCGTGCGGCGGAGCCGAACCGGCTTCGCGATCCGGCGGCAGGCGGAGACTTGCCGCAACAGCAAACGGCAGCACGACAAAAGCCGCCGCCAGGATTGCCCATCCGGCCGGCGCGGCAACCGCTACCATCGCGGAACCAAGCAGGCTGCCCGCCATGATGCCAAGGCTCCAGAAGCCATGGCAGCGGTTCATGATGATCGAGCCGGTATCCTTTTCGGCACGATCTGCCTCGACATTCAACCCGAGCTCCAGCATCGACATCGCAACGCCAAGCAAGGCCAGAGCGATGAACAATTCAACCGGCGCGAGCGAGAAGGCCGGAAGGCAGACAATTACCGAGAAGACGAAAAAACCCGCAATGACCGCGGTCTTTCCCCCAATGCGAGAGACCACTCTTCCCGCAAAAGGCAACGTCGACAGAATGCCTACCGGCATGCCGAGCAGAGCCAGCGCAAGATCGGCCGGACCGAGCTCCAGACGAGCCTGGATTTCGGGGATGCGCGGCAACCAGCTGCCGAATGCGATCGGCTGCAGGAAAAAGATAGCCATAACGAGCTTTTGGAAGGACATGCGGAGCCTGGCGGGACGAATCACATCTCACAGTCTGCGCAGTCGCTTGGCTTTGCGATAGCCCCTATTGCATCAAGACAAGACCGGCGTTGCGCGTGTGCCTGATGTCAAGCCTTGAGGCCAAATCCCTGCATCAGCCGGCGCGTCGCGAAATCGGGATTGCCTGACGTGAAGACCGCGAAGTCGAAACTGTCGGGGTGCACGCCATCGGCGACCTGCGGCACGAGGTTGCGGGCGCGCCGCGCAATTGCCTCCGCTGGATCGAGCCAATCGACAGGCCAGGGTGCGAGCCGCCGGTAGACGTTGGCCATGAAGGGATAGTGCGTGCAGGCAAGCACCACGATGTCGGTCTTGCGACCGTCCTTCTCCACGAAGCATTGGTCGATCTCGGACAGCACGGCCTCGTCGGATACCGCATCGCCGCGGATATAGGCCTCCGCCATTCGCGCCAGATTTTCGGACCCGACCAGGCGCACGTGACACTGCTGCGCGAAGGATTGGATAAGGTCGCGCGTATAGGCACGCCTCACCGTACCAGGGGTCGCCAGGACGGAGACGAGCCCCGAGCGTGTCCGCTCTGCCGCCGGCTTGATCGCCGGTACCGTGCCGATGAAGGTCATCTGCGGAAAAGCCGCGCGAAGATCGGCGCCAACCAGCGTAAAGGCCGTGTTGCAGGCGATGATGCAGACCTCAGGGGCATAATCCGCAAGCAGCCTCGCGAACAGGCCGATGATCCGCTCCTTCAGCGCCTGCTCTTCCCAGCCGCCATAGGGAAAGCCAGCATCATCGGCGATGTAGATAAAACCGCGCTCCGGCATGAGCACGCGCGCTTCGCGCAGCACGGTCAGCCCTCCGATGCCGGAATCGAAGACCAGAACCGGTTTCAGCTCATTCGGCGCTGCTGTCATCTTCCGATTGTTCCTTGACGTCTACGGGTGGCCGGCTCCCGCGCGGATATTTCCGCGAGAAGCGGTCGAGGGAGGAGATCACACCGCGCAACACGCTGATTTCCTGCTCTGTGAAGGCGCGGCGGGACAGGACTGCGCGCAGGTTGTCCACCATTTTCGGCTTTTTCGCGGGCGGATGGAAATAATTGCGCGCCTCCAGTGCCTCTTCCAACTGGTCGTAGAGCCCGAATAGTTGTTCCTTCGTGGATTGCGTCTGCGACATTGCCTGGAAGGGAACGGCCGCGACATCCTCCATGCCCGACTTCATCCACTCGTAGGACATCAACAGCACGGCTTGAGCGATGTTGAGCGACGCGAAAGCGGGGTTGACCGGAAAAGTCACGATCTCGTCGGCAAGCGCCACCTCCTCGTTATTGAGCCCCCAACGTTCACGTCCGAACAGGATGCCGGTGCCCTCGCCCGCGCGAAATTTTGCTCGTAGCGTCTCCGCTGCGACAACAGGCGAGCGAACTGGTTTGAAGCCGTCCCGCTCGCGCGCCGTCGTCGCGTAGACGAAGTTCAAGTCAGCAATCGCCTGCTCCAGCGTCTCGAATACTTTGGTGCCTTCGATCACATGATCCGCCTTCGACGCGGCAGCCTGAGCTTTGTCATTCGGCCAGCCATCGCGCGGATTGACAAGCCTGAGATCCGCCAGGCCGAAATTCGCCATGGCGCGCGCCACCATTCCGATGTTTTCTCCCATCTGCGGTTCGACGAGAATGATAACCGGGCCTTCTGTGAGAAGTCGCCGCTCGCTGTTCGTGCCTGCCATGACGCTGGATCCTTTTGCTACGGGCGCAATAGCCAAGCCAGGCTGAAACGGCAAGGGCCAAGCGTCCCGGCGACGTTAGGACATCCCTCGGGCTCGTCGGCACACAATGTCCAAAGCTGGCGCGAAGGCCGTTTCCGGGAAGGGTGCCCGGCCGAGCGTCACCGCCATCACTGACCCTTGGCGATCTGCACCATGGTGTTCTTGAGCGAGTTCGGTGGCTGCCCAGGATCACCCTCAGTGACGATGTCGTCGATCACAGCCTTGCCGGCCTCGTCGAGCATCTCGAACCGCACGGTGGTCACGGCTTGCTTGTCCGACCCGTCGTCCATGCATGTCGCCTTCTTGAAAGTGACAATCACTTCCGTCGCTCCGTCGGTGGCCTGCTTTGGCGTGTAAGTCAGATCCGCGAGAGGACATGCATCCTCGCCGTTGATGATCACGTCGTAGTCGAAAGGCGAAATGCCGTCCTCGTCGGCAGCCGGGTTCTGGATGGCTGCCTGGTATTTGGTCACGAAGTCCTTGCTGTATAGCCGCGAAAGCTTGCTCGGATCGAAGATGTCGATCCAGTCGCTATCCGCGCCCGACCAGTTTTTGATCGTCGCGTCCATGATCTCCTTGACCGGCGCCGTAAGGTCGCCAGCAAGCATTGGCGAGGTCGAACCGAGAAGGACCGCTAGGACAAGGGAAATCTTCTTCATGACGAATATCCGGGCAATGGTTTCGCGGCGGAGACTAGCCATTTTCCGACACTTGGCAATGGCCGCAAAAACACCGCCCTCTCCTGCTTCCGGCTTTGCACTCCCGGCGCACAATGCTATAGCGCCAGGGATTTCACATCACCCACCCGGGACACCGGTCCCTTCTTAGCTTAACGAGGCAGATACATGAAGAAGATCAAGGTCGCCAATCCCGTCGCCGATCTCGACGGCGATGAAATGACTCGCATCATTTGGCAGCTCATCAAGGATAAGCTGATCCATCCGTATCTCGACCTTGAGATCGATTATTTCGACCTTTCCGTTGAAAACCGCGACGCCACCAATGACCAGGTGACGATCGATGCAGCCAACGCCATCAAGAAGCACGGCGTCGGCATCAAGTGCGCGACGATCACGCCTGATGAAGACCGCGTCAAGGAATTCAACCTGAAGCAGATGTGGAAGAGCCCGAACGGCACGATCCGCAACATCCTCGGCGGCGTTATCTTCCGCGAACCGATCATCTGCCAGAACGTTCCGCGCCTGGTTCCGGGCTGGACGAAGCCGATCGTCGTCGGCCGTCATGCCTTCGGCGACCAATACCGCGCCACCGATTTCAAATTCCCCGGCAAGGGCAAGCTGACGATCAAGTTCGTCGGCGAAGACGGCCAGGTCATCGAAAAGGACGTGTTCGACGCCCCCGGCGCTGGCGTTGCCATGGCTATGTACAACCTCGACGAGTCGATCCGCGAGTTCGCCCGCGCCTCGATGATGTACGGCCTGATGCGCAAATGGCCGGTCTACCTGTCGACCAAGAACACCATTCTCAAAGCATACGACGGCCGCTTCAAGGACATCTTCGAAGAAGTCTATCAGACCGAATTCAAGGATCAGTTCAAGGAGTTGGGCATCACCTACGAACACCGCCTGATCGACGACATGGTCGCTTCGGCGCTGAAGTGGTCGGGCGGTTACGTCTGGGCGTGCAAGAACTACGATGGCGACGTCCAGTCCGACACGGTTGCCCAGGGCTTCGGTTCGCTCGGCCTCATGACCTCGGTTCTGCTGACGCCGGATGGCAAGACGGTCGAAGCCGAAGCCGCGCACGGCACGGTTACCCGCCACTACCGCCAGCACCAGAAGGGCCAGGAAACCTCGACGAACTCGATCGCCTCGATCTTCGCCTGGACACGCGGCCTCGCGCACCGCGCCAAGCTCGATGACAATGCCGAACTCGCAAAGTTCGCCGCAACGCTGGAGAAAGTTTGCGTCGATACGGTCGAAGCCGGATTCATGACCAAGGATCTGGCACTGCTCATCGGTCCCGATCAGCCCTGGCTCTCCACCACCGCCTTCCTCGACAAGATCGATCAGAACCTGCAGAAGGCGATGGCATAAGCCAGAAACAATAGCGGAATGGGCGGCGGGGATTTCCCCGCCGTTTTCGTTTCAGCGACAAGTAGGGGAACAACAAGCATGACCACCACAATCCGTCCGCTGCAGCCTTCCGACCGGGCCGCCTGGGAACCGCTGTGGGCCAGCTATCAGCGCTTCTACGAGGTCGTCATTCCGCCGGAGACGACGGATCTGACCTGGGGTCGTTTCCAGGATCCGGCCGAAGACATGCACGCGCTCGGCGCCTTCGACGAAGGCGACCGCCTCGTCGGCATCGTCCACGCCATCTTCCATCGCTCGACCTGGCTGCCGAAGTGGACCTGCTACCTGCAGGACCTCTATGTGGACGACACACAGCGCGGTCTCGGCACGGGCGCGGCTCTCATCGATGCCGTCGCCAATCTCGCCCGTGAGAACGGAGCCGGCCGGCTCTACTGGATGACGCACGAAACCAACACCACGGCGCGAAAACTCTACGACAGGATCGCCGAGCGATCCGGCTTCATCCAATATCGCAAGGTACTTTAAATAGTTACGGACTTTGCGCTGGACCTCTCTGTCCTATCTTCCTGATGGCCGGCCTTAATACACTGCGTTCAGATCCCGGAGCGTAAAAAGAAAATGAGGAGGAGTGCATGGCAGACGAACTGGTATTTTATACGAACCCTATGTCGCGTGGTCGCATCGCCCGCTGGATGCTGGAGGAGACGGGCGTACCCTACAAAACAGAGATCCTGACCTTTGGCGAAACCATGAAGTCGCCGGAGTACCTTGCCGTCAACCCGATGGGCAAGGTTCCCGCGGTCCGGCACGGCAAAACGGTTGTGACGGAATGCGCAGCGATCTGCGCCTATCTCGCTGACACCTTCCCCGAAGCAGGCCTCGCTCCAAAGTCGGATGAACGCGGCAGCTACTATCGCTGGATGTTCTTTACCGCCGGACCGCTCGAAGCCGCAGCGACCAACAAGGCATTGGGCTTTGAAACTCCGCCCGACAAGGCCCGGATGGCGGGATATGGCAGCTTCGCCGATGTGATGAACACGCTGGAGAGCGCCGTCAGTGCCACACCTTACGTTGCCGGAGATCGCTTCACGGCAGCCGACGTCTACGTCGGTTCACATATTGGCTGGGGCCTGGGATTCGGCACCATCGAGAAGCGCCAGGCCTTTGTCGACTATCTCGGCCGCGTCACCGATCGCCCGGCCTACAAGCGGGCCGTCTCCATCGATGACGAGGCCATGAAGGCCGCAAAGTAGCGACCGGAGGCTCAGGCAAGCGGCATGTGGATGTCGGTCAAGAGTTCGGTCGGCGATACATCGCGTGGGTTGTTGAGATACTCCTCGAACATCACGCTGTCGCGAAGCTGCCGGCCTGAAGCGGGCAGCCATTCCGCATAGAGCCACTGATAGGCCTTGTGCATGTCGGCATAAGGCCCCCTGTGACGCAGCACGGCATATTCCCCACCGTCGAGGGTACGATGTTCGAATGGCGGTGCAGCGGCGATCTCGTCTTCCATCGTCACGCATGCGATGGACCGCAGCCTTTCGGCCGGCACGAGATCGGGATCATCGAGATAGACACCGACCATGCGCATCGTAGGCTTGGCAAGCCGGCGCGCATACAGCGTGCCAAACAAGGTCTCGAACGCCTTGCCGATCTGCATGTACGAGCCGATGTGCGGCACGCCAAGCAATTGAATTAGCTCAATCTTCCGTAAGGTGACATCAAACATGGCTGCAGTCTTTCCGTTAGGTGAGGGTTCGAAGGCTTTATGGCTTCCCTCTTTCCGGTATTGAGCTGGCGGCATGCCGTAGACCGATTTGAAGATACGGTTGAAGGACTGGAGGTTGGGATAGCCTGATCGCTTTGCGATTTCCCCAACAGAAAGACCCGTGCGCACGATGTCGCCGGCGGCGCGATGCAAGCGCAGCCGCTTGACGGTCGCCGCGAGTGTTTCGCCGTAAACCGCGCGATAGATCCTGTGCCAGTGGTAGCTCGACATGCAGGCAATCTCGGCAAGCCTGTCCATGTCAAGCTCTTCGTCGAGATGATCATGGATATAGGCCGATACCCGTCGCAGACGGTCCTCGTAGAGGGCCCATGCCGTTTCGCCATTCATGTCTGAACCTCGTGCAAATCGATCGGCTGCAGAAAACCATACTGCGATTTGACAAATCCTGCGGACTTTGACCAATCCGCAATCGGCATAGGGGGCGATCGTATTCGATCGCGCCCCTGCCACACCACCCGGCATGCGGATCCGCACCGGGCGGTTCGAGAGATTGAGGTTAGACGAGTCTGGGCATTCCGAGTTGGTCGGCCCATTTGATGGTGAGGATGCTGTTGAGGAGTTTGCCGCTGTTGCGCCACCAGCGACCGGCCTTGGCTGCCACTCGCTGTGCCACAAGAGGGTTTGCCCCCTTTGCCAGCAGTTCGCGGAAGATCGTCGTGCCACGCCTCCATTGTTTGAGCTGGATTGCCCTCACACGGTGACGCATCCATTCAACCAGCTCTCGCCAGAACTGCTTTCAGGGATCGACCCGCGGTGTCAGTTCGCGAATGCGCTCCTTGAACGCCTTGATTGCCTTGTCGGCAACACCTCGCTTGACCACCCCTCCTGGTGCTTTGAAGAAAGCATAGCCGAGGAATTTGCGGCCGAAGACGCTGGCAACAGCGCTCTTGACCTCGTTCACCATCAGGCGAAGTCGACCATAAAGCCGCCGCAGCAGAGCCATCGCCCGCTCGCCCGCCCGCTGCGACCGCACATAGACGTTGCAGTCGTCGGCATAGCGGCAGAAGGCATGGCCCCGCCGTTCAAGCTCCTTGTCGACCTCATCCAGCAGCAGGTTGGCCAATAGCGGCGACAGCGGCCCGCCCTGCGGCGTGCCTCTGGTCCGCGCAATGACCGCACCCCCATCAACAATGTCGGCGTTCAGATAGGCCCGTACGAAGCGGGTCACGCCAGGATCAGGGATTTTCTTGCGCAGACGGTCGATCAGGATGTCATGGTCAACCCGGTCGAAGAACTTCTCCAGATCCACGTCCACAACGACCCACCGTCCGGACTGCACGAACGATTGCGCCGCCAGGACGGCATCGTGTGCACTCCTTCCCGGACGGAAGCCGTAGCTGTGCTGGCTGAAGGTCGGATCAAGGATTGGCTGAAGGACTTGCAGGAGCGCCTGTTGGATCAGGCGGTCCAGCACCGTAGGGATGCCAAGCTCGCGCTCGCCGCCCCCTGGCTTCGGGATCATCACGCGACGCACCGGCTGTGGCCGATACGTCCCTTCCCGCAGGCTGTCGCGGATGGCAGGCCAAGAGATGCGCAGCGCCGCAGCCGTCTGGTCAATGTCCAGACCGTCCACGCCCGCAGCGCCCCTTGTTGGCGCGCACTTGTTGGCTCGCACCTGCTTCCACGCCTGCAGAAGGTTCTCTCGCCGCAGGGCCGCCTCAAGCAGCCCAGCACCTGTGTCGTTCCCGATCCGCGGCGGGGGCG
Source organism: Rhizobium sp. BK538 (assembly GCF_014197575.1). Lineage (NCBI taxonomy): Bacteria > Pseudomonadati > Pseudomonadota > Alphaproteobacteria > Hyphomicrobiales > Rhizobiaceae > Rhizobium > Rhizobium sp. BK538. The sequence continues at coordinate 26,499 of NZ_JACIFT010000023.1, read as the reverse complement.
CGGTTTCGTCAAGATCGGAACTCCGGCGGGCTTCACCCGCTTGCCCCTCCGATCTCCCGGGCTGTCCCGGCATCTGACGCATGACCTTGCTCATCCTTGGAGGAACTTCACTCTCTCTCGTTCAGCCCTTCGTTCGCGCCTACCTGCTCCCTACTACGACCTCTGCTGACTTCTCGCTCCGGCTCGACACCGTCGCCCTTTCAGGCGCAAGGCGAGATCACCCCAACAGGTAAGAACGCACTCCTTCACTGCACGACCGCCGGATTTACGCCACCGACCCTTGGTCACAAGAGCTTCGCGGTATGTTGCCCGCTCGCCCTGGTCGGCATCGCCTCATATCCGGTTCTTGTTCATCGGCCCGCAGTTGCGATCCACGCTTCCTCCCCACGTTCGGTCGCCCTTCCGCAGTTGCGCTTCTCTTCGCTCGCCATGACCAGCTTACGGTGGGACTTCCACCCACAAGAATGCGCTCATGCTGGGCGCACAACGAAAAGGCGGGGACCAGCCCCGCCTTCCAAAGAGTTTCGTGCGAACTCTAGTTCGCTCAGCTTGCCAGCGCGACCGCCACAGCCTCGATCGCCTCGTCGGCCTTTGCCCCATCTGGCCCGCCCGCCTGGGCCATATCGGGACGACCGCCGCCGCCCTTGCCGCCAAGAGCAGCCGACGCGACGCGAACGAGATCGACGGCACTGAACCGGTCCGTCAAGTCCGGGGTCACCGCAACGACTGCGCTCGCTTTGCCGTCCTCGCCCACGCCGATCAGTGCGACGACGCCGGAACCGAGGCTCGCCTTGCCATCGTCGGCAAGCCCCTTGAGATCCTTGGGATCGACGCCCGAGATCGCCTTGCCGAGGAACTTCACACCAGCGACATCACGGACCGCATCGGCAGGACCGCCCTGTCCGCCGCCCATTGCAAGCTTGCGCTTGGCGTCGGCCAATTCGCGCTCGAGCTTGCGGCGTTCATCCATGAGCGCCTCGACGCGAGCAAGAACATCGGCCGGCTGCACCTTGAGCGACGTCGCGAGCGACTTGACGCGCTCGTCCTGTTCCGCCAGGTATTCGCGCGCGGACTCGCCGGTGACCGCCTCGATACGGCGCACGCCGGCGCCAACCGCGCTTTCGCCCAAAACGCGGATCAGACCGATTTGACCGGTCGCGCCGACGTGCGTGCCGCCGCAAAGCTCGATCGAATAGGGCTTGCCCGCCTTGGCGCCACGCACGCCCTGGCCCATGGCGACGACGCGCACTTCGTCGCCGTACTTCTCGCCGAACAATGCCATGGCGCCTTCGGCAATCGCGTCGTCGACGCTCATCAGGCGGGTCGTGACCGACGAATTCTGCAACACGATCTCATTTGCCATGTCCTCGACGACCTTCAATTCGTCAGCCGTCATCGGCTTCGGATGCGAAACGTCAAAGCGCAGACGCTCGGGCGCGACCAGCGAGCCCTTCTGTGCGACATGCGTGCCCAACACTTCGCGCAGCGCCTCGTGCAGAAGGTGCGTGGCCGAGTGGTTTGCCCGCAGGCGCGAGCGACGCGCATGGTCGACCGTCAACGCAACCGGCTCGCTCGCCCTCACCGTGCCCTCGACAACGGTGCCGATATGGACGAACAGGCCCTCGCCCTTCTTCTGGGTGTCCGTGATCTCGATCTTGGCCGTATCGGAAGTAATCACGCCCGTGTCACCCATCTGGCCGCCGGACTCGCCGTAGAACGGCGTCTGGTTGACGACAATTTGAACCTTATCGCCAGCGGACGCAGAAGCGACCGAAGCACCGTCCTTCACGATGGCCTGAACGACACCTTCTGCGGTCTCGGTGTCGTAGCCAAGGAATTCCGACGCGCCGTGCTTTTCTTTGAGTTCGAACCAGATCGTCTCTGTGGCCTTGTCGCCGGAGCCGGCCCAATGCGAACGCGCTTCGGCTTTCTGACGCTCCATCGCGTCGGTGAAGCCTGATATGTCGACGCCGATTTCGCGGGCCCGAAGCGCATCCTGCGTCAGGTCGAGCGGGAAGCCGTAGGTATCATAGAGCTTGAAGGCCGTCTCGCCGTCGAGCATATCGCCCTTGCCGAGGGTCGTAGTCGCGTCGGAGAGCAGCGAAAGGCCACGCTCTAGCGTCTTGCGGAAACGGGTTTCCTCAAGCTTCAGTGTCTCGGAGATCAGCGATTCCGCGCGGACCAGTTCCGGATATGCTCGCCCCATTTCCTGGACTAGCGTCGGCAGCAGCTTCCAGATCAGCGGCTCCTTGGCACCGAGCAGCTCGGCATGCCGCATCGCGCGGCGCATGATGCGGCGAAGCACATAGCCGCGGCCTTCGTTCGAGGGCAACACGCCATCGGCAATCAGGAAGGCCGACGAACGCAGGTGGTCGGCAATGACGCGGTGGCTTGCACGACGCTCGCCCTCTGCCTTTACGCCTGTCACTTCTTCCGAAGCCTCGATCAGCGCGCGGAACAGGTCGATGTCGTAGTTGTCATGCTTGCCCTGCAGGACGGCAGCGACGCGCTCCAGACCCATGCCCGTGTCGATCGACGGCCGCGGAAGGTCGATGCGCTCTTCCTTCGTGACCTGCTCGTACTGCATGAAGACGAGATTCCAGATCTCGATGAAGCGGTCGCCGTCTTCCTCAGGCGAGCCGGGAGGTCCGCCCCATATATGATCGCCGTGGTCATAGAAGATTTCCGAGCATGGGCCGCACGGGCCGGTATCGCCCATCGCCCAGAAATTGTCGCTGGTCGGGATGCGGATGATCTTTTCGTCCGACAGCCCTGCAATCTTCTTCCAAAGGTTAAAGGCCTCGTCGTCCGTATGGTAGACTGTGACCAACAACCGCTTGGCGTCGATAGCAAATTCCTTGGTGATCAGGTTCCAGGCGAGCTCGATCGCCCGCTCCTTGAAGTAGTCTCCAAAGGAGAAGTTACCGAGCATCTCGAAGAAGGTGTGATGGCGCGCGGTATAGCCGACATTATCAAGGTCGTTATGCTTGCCACCGGCACGGACGCACTTCTGGGCGGTCGAGGCCGTCTTGTACGGCCGCTGCTCAAGGCCGGTGAAAACGTTCTTGAACTGCACCATGCCGGCATTGGTGAACATCAGTGTCGGATCGTTGCGTGGCACCAACGGGCTCGACGGAACGATTTCGTGGCCGTTCTTCTTGAAGTAGTCGAGGAAGGTCGACCGGATATCATTCACACCGCTCATGCTATGCCCTTCAATGCTGCCGGAAGGCAGGTCAAAACTTAAATCCAGTGGCTTTTATCGCTCGCCTTAACCACTGTCCAGCAGACAAACAAAACCGGCCACATTCTGATCAAGGAATGCGGCCGGTCTTGAACTGTTTGAAACCTTCAGACGATTAGCCGTCTGCGGCCTCGTCTCCGTCGTTCGCATCAGGGCCGCCATTCTGCAGGAAGCGGTCCGCAATCAGACCGGCATTCTGACGAAGTGCCGTCTCGATCTCGCGTAGGAGATCCGGATTGTCCCGCAGGAAAAGCTTCGCGTTCTCACGGCCCTGGCCGAGGCGCTGACTGTTGTAGGAGAACCAGGCGCCCGACTTCTCGACGATACCGGCTTTGACGCCGAGGTCGACCAGTTCGCCAGTCTTGGAAACGCCTTCGCCATACATGATATCGAATTCGACCTGCTTGAAGGGAGGCGCCATCTTGTTCTTGACGACCTTGACGCGCGTCTGGTTGCCGATGATCTCTTCGCGCTCCTTCACCGCGCCGATGCGGCGAATATCGAGGCGAACGGAGGCATAGAACTTCAGCGCGTTACCGCCGGTCGTCGTTTCCGGCGACCCGAACATGACGCCGATCTTCATGCGGATTTGGTTGATGAAGATCACCATGGTATTCGACTTCGAGATCGAAGCCGTCAGCTTGCGCAGCGCCTGACTCATCAGTCGCGCCTGGAGACCCGGCAGGTTGTCCCCCATCTCGCCCTCGATTTCCGCACGCGGCGTCAGCGCTGCAACGGAGTCGACGACGAGAACGTCAACAGCGCCGGAACGCACCAGCGTGTCGGTGATCTCAAGCGCCTGCTCGCCTGTATCCGGCTGCGAGATCAGGAGATTCTGCAGATCGACGCCAAGTTTGCGGGCATAGACCGGATCGAGCGCATGTTCTGCGTCCACGAAGGCGCAGATGCCGCCCTTCTTCTGCGATTCCGCAATGGTCTGCAGCGCGAGCGTCGTCTTGCCCGAGCTTTCCGGTCCGTAAATCTCGATGATGCGGCCCTTGGGAAGGCCGCCGATGCCGAGCGCGATATCCAACCCGAGAGAACCTGTCGAAACCGTTTCGATCTCGACGACATTCTCGTTCGAGCCGAGCTTCATGATTGAGCCCTTGCCGAACGACCGCTCGATCTGTGAGAGTGCCGCTTCAAGTGCCTTGCTTTTGTCCACCGATTTGTCCTCTACAAGCCGCAATGTATTCTGTGACATTCGATCCACCTTTAGGTTATTGAAGCCGCTCAAGCAATGTCGCCGCCGATGTCGATTTTGTACCGCATTTGTTCTCATTGCGCAAGCGCCGTTCAAACAGTTGAAAGAAAAAGGTAAAATAGCCCGTGTTCTACATTTGTTTTAGTGATGGAAAGCAACGGCTTAAAGATAGGGCAGTCGCCGCCAACCTGCTAGCGACGGCGGGACGATTCGTGTCTTTTGGCGGATGCAGGGCGATGAAATGAAGCAGAAGATTCTTGTCCTCGGCGGAGCCCATATCGACAGGCGCGGACGCATTTCCGGCGACACGGTGGCCGGTGCCAGCAATCCGGGGTCATGGTTCGAGGAGCCAGGCGGCGGTGGCTTCAATGCAGCGCGCAACCTGGCCCGGTTGGGCTTCGACGTGACGATGATTTCGCCCCGTGGCGGCGATCCGATCGGCGAGGCGGTCAGCGAGGCGGCCGATTTCGCAGGCGTTCATGACCGCCCCTTCGTTTTCCTGGATCGGAAGACGCCCAGTTACACCGCAATCATCGAGAACGATGGAAACCTGGTGATTGCGCTTGCCGACATGGATCTCTACCGCATGTTCATGCCGCGCCGGCTCTCGATCCGTGCCGTCCGCGATGCCTTTGCCGCGACCGATTTCATCCTCTTTGACGCCAACCTGCCGGCGGAGACGATGGCATCGATCGTCGAGCGCGCTAAGGCTCTCGGCAAGCCGGTGGGCGCGATCGCAATCTCGCCGGCCAAGGCGATCAAGCTGAAACCGTGCATCGATGGGATAGACTATCTTTTCCTCAATGAGGCTGAAGCCACCGCATTGACTGGCGAACGGCCCAATGACCCGTCGCATTGGCCGTCGCTGCTGGGTGACATCGGCTTGCGTGGCGGCGTCGTCACGCGCGGCCAACGCGAGCTGATTGCCTTTGCTGATCACCGCGTCGTTGCCCTGCAGCCGGTAAACCTCGAAGGCGTCGCAGATGTCACGGGCGCCGGCGACTCGCTCGCGGCCGGCGTTATTTCCGGGCTTATGCGCGGAATTCCCCTGGCCGATGCGGTGCGGGAAGGCGCCGCTGCCGCAGCTCTTACGGTACAGTCCCCGCACGCCGTCAATGAAAACCTCTCCCCGGATTTGGTGAGGAAGACACTTTCCCTTGTTCCGCCGGCGAGAATTTTGCATTGAAGGCAATACCGACGAAATGGAAGAGACAATGACGAAACCGATCTCCCCCCTCCTGCCGATCGCCTATTCCAAGGAAGTCGCAAGCGCCAAGCAGCGCGGCGCGCCGATTGTGGCGCTCGAATCGACCATCATCACGCATGGCATGCCCTACCCCGGCAACATCGAGATGGCCCGCAGCGTCGAGGCGATCATTCGTGAGCAGGGCGCGGTCCCGGCAACGATCGCGGTCATTCACGGGACGCTGCATATCGGCCTCGAAGCCGAGCAACTGGAGCAGCTGGCGCAGGCCAAGGATGTTCTGAAGGTCTCGCGCGCCGATCTCGCCTTCGCGGTCGCCGAGCGTCGTCATGGTGCGACGACCGTGGCAGCTACGATGATCGCCGCCGAGCGTGCCGGCATCAAGGTCTTCGCCACCGGTGGCATCGGCGGAGTCCACCGAGGCGCCGAAGAAAGCTTCGATATCTCCGCTGACCTCGAGGAACTCAGCCGCACCGGTGTCATCGTCGTTTGCGCCGGCGCCAAGGCAATCCTGGATATTCCGAAGACTCTGGAGGTGCTGGAAACCGCGGGCGTGCCCGTTGTGACCTACGAGAGCGAGGAATTCCCCGCCTTCTGGTCGCGGGCGTCGGGATTGCGCAGTCCGCTGACGCTCAACAGCCCAGCCGCAATCGCCAACTTCCAGACGGTGCGCGAGCAGCTCGGCATCGATGGCGGCATGCTGATCGCGAACCCTGTGCCGGAGGCAGACGAGATCCCGCGGGAGGAAATGGAAATCTACATCGAGCGCGCCCTCGACAGCGCCGAGCGCGACGAGATCAGCGGCAAGGAAGTGACCCCTTACCTGCTCAGCACGATCTTTGACCTGACCGACGGCCAGAGCCTGAAGACCAATATTGCCTTGGTCGAAAATAATGCGAGATTGGCGGCAGAAATTGCCGTCGCGCTGGCGGGATGATCGTTTGAGGGGGCGTTCCAGCGCCTCCCTAACGGCCGACTCCGCAATCGTCATTTGAGCATTTCGCCCTTCGCATGACGGGCAAGAGCCAGCCACTGAAAGGAGTCGAATCGAAGCTCCACAAAAGCGCCGAATAACCGAACAATAGAACAACCATTTTTTTCGCGGACAGCAGGTCGGTATTCGCGCCGTAAAAGATTGCGAAGCGGACAAGGAAAACTGCCAGCCACAAGCAAATCCAAACCAAGTACAATCGTGAAAATCACGACCAAAATTGCTCGCTGAGCAACTGGCGTTCAAAAGCGTAAAGCAGAACGCCTATTGTGGCGAAAAGACCGATGCATGCATCGCCGACCATCCTGAATTGCGATCGCGGCACACCATTAAAGCCTGTCAGGATCGCCCAGACATACGACACGGCCACCAGGATGGCAAAGAGCTTCCAGCGCATTTTCTCCTCCAGGTTGCGATTTCATAACAAACGATCGCTGAGGATGGGTTCAAAAAAGGCTAAAACTCTAGGTACCGACTAGCTGTCGAGCGTCTCCTTCACGACGACGGCAAGCTGCTTCAGGGAGAACGGCTTCGGCAGGAAGCCGAACTTGGAATCCGGCGGCAGGTTGCGTGCGAATGCATCCTCGGCATAGCCCGAAACGAAGATGAACTTCAGGTCAGGATAATTCTTGCGCAGTTCGCGCAGCAGCGATGGACCATCCATCTCCGGCATCACCACATCCGAGACGACGATGTCGACCTTGCCTTCGAGCTCGTCCATGATATCGAGCGCCTCGACGCCAGATCCGGCCTCGTAAACCGTGTAGCCGCGGGTCTCGAGCATGCGCTTGCCGCCGCGACGCACTGCTTCCTCATCCTCGACCAGCAAAATGACGGCAGATCCGGTCAGATCCTCGGCTTGCTGCGCCGGTGCCGGTACCTGTTCGCCGGGCGCGCCGATCGCAGGCGTGACGGCATCACCTTCCGCCGCAACGGCTGGCTCGACAATGTGGCGCGGCAGGAAGACGCGGAAAGTCGTACCTTTGCCGACTTCCGACTCCGGCTGAATATAGCCACCCGACTGCTTGACGATGCCGTAAACCATCGCGAGACCAAGACCCGTTCCCTTGCCGACCTCCTTCGTCGTGAAGAAGGGCTCGAAGATCTTGTCCATGATCTCAGGCGCAATGCCGGTCCCGTTGTCCGAGACCTCGATGAGGACCATGTCCTCGTGCGGCATATAGGAGTAATTGAATGCTGCGATCTCTTCCGCCGTCACGTTCTTCGTGCGAAGCGTCAGCTTGCCGCCCTGCGGCATGGCATCGCGCGCGTTGACGCAGAGGTTGATGAGCACCTGCTCGAACTGCGACAGGTCAGTCTTAACAGGCCAGAGATCGCGGCCATACTCGACGTCAAGCTTCACATTCGTACCGGATAGCAGCCGGTCGACCAGCATCCTGAGGTCGCCCACCACATCGGTCAGATTAAGCACCGTCGGCCGCATCGTCTGCTTGCGCGAGAACGCCAGCAGTTGCCGAACGAGCACTGCGGCACGATTGGCATTGCGCTTGATTTCCATCAGGTCTGCAAAGCCAGGGTCGGCGGGTCTCGCCTGCAGCAGCAGATGATCGGAAGAGAGCAGAATGGCCGTCAGAACGTTGTTGAAGTCGTGCGCAATGCCGCCGGCCAGCGTGCCAACCGCGTTCATTTTCTGAGTCTGTGCCATCTGCGCTTCGAGCGCCTTCTGCTCCGTCACCTCCACGGCATAGACGATCGCAGCCTCTTCCGGTGCCTCGTCGCTCTGGTCGATCACCGCATTGACGTAGAAGCGGAAATGGCGGGCTTCGTCCGTTGGCGTGCGAGAGTCGATCGGAGGGATGTCGCCCTGCCGGTCCTTTGCCGCCACAAGCGCCTGCTGCAGCTTCGACTTGTCGCTGTCCTGAACAATGACTTCGAGCAAAGCGCCGTTCTCTACGTCATCACGGGAAACCATCCCGGAAAACAGCTTCAGGAACGGTGCATTCGTCCGCAGGATGCGGCCTTCGCCGTCCACCGAGGCGATCGCCATCGGCGTGTTGTTGAAGAAACGGGTGAACCGCATCGCGGCCGCCGAGGCGGATTGATCGCTCTCGCCGCTCTTCTGACGCGTAAGCACGATCGACCGGCTTTCTCCGGGCGCGCCATCGCGCATCGACGTCACGCTGTGGACGATCTGTGCCGGCAGGCTCTGACCGTTCATCTTCTTCAGGTCGAGATCCAGTGTCACGGTCTTCTTTAGGCCTGGATCGGCCTGCACTGATTGTATGAGCGCAAGTCCCTCACCCGCAACGAAGTCGCCGATCGTTACCGAACCGGGGACGAATTTGGTGAGATCGATGCCGAGCCATTCCGCCAGCGTTGCGTTGAGATAGAAAATCTCACCTTTGCGCCCGGCGGAAAAGAACCCGGCCGGCGCGTGGTCGAGATAGTCGATCGCATTCTGCAATTCCTTGAAGAACCGCTCCTGATCATCGCGCTCCGAGGTGATGTCGCTGATCTGCCAGATGTGGAGCGGCTTGCGTCCAATCTCCTCGCTGTGGAGAGCCCGCGCTTTCAGGCGATACCAATGCGCCCCGGCGCCGTTCGTCGAGGGGCCAAGCGATCGCAACAGGCGGAATTCCTCGCTGCCCTCCCGACCCTCACGCAGGCCGTTGGAGAGACGATAGAGCGCCTCGTTCGACTCTCGATGACGCGACAGGAGCGCTTCAAGTGTCTGAACCTCAGTCGACTTGCGGGCACTGGTCAGTTCGCCGTAGGCCGCATTCGCATAAACGATGCGACCCTTCTCATCAGTGATGAGCGACCCGTCGGGGTGGCTGTTCAAGAATGCGCGCGCCAGGCTGTCGGACTGCCGCTGCGGCATGACTTCGATAAAACCGATCACCGAGGACACGAGGAAGAAGATCCCGACCATGGCAAGCACGCCGAGAACGCCGAGCACCATTTCGTTGTCGAGGGAACTTTTGAAAACAACGAACGCAGCGGCTGCGCCGATCAGCACAAGCGCAAGCAGAATGATCCGCAAAGCCGTGCCTGTGCGGCCCCCGCGGTCCAAGAGCGGTTCGCTGTAATCGTCGGCCTGACGCGGTCTCGTCATCTATTCCCTCGCATGGCCTGCCGGGCTTCACTCGCAATAGGGAGACAAAGCAGGAATCAGGCGCCTTTTCCTTCTTACCAATTTGCAGTCTCTGCAAAAACACCGGTCTCTGTGAAGACTGATTGAATTCACAACGAAGAGCGCCAATTTCGCCATTAAAATGCGTTGTTAAGAAAGCATGTTCGAATTCCACTTCGGGTTGGCATGACTGGACAAGGCCATCGGGACTTGTCTACGAAGTGGTAAAGTCGCCATGTGGTTCAAAACCGCGAAGGGAGTAAGCCAAGATGTTCGATGATCTCATGGGAGCCTATGGGAGCCGCTTCCTTCTTGCCGCCGGTGGCGTCGGCATAGCTCTATTGCTGCTGATTGTCGTGCTCTGGATCATGCGCAGCCGCGCGCCTTCGCCCTTTGTGCGCGGCGGCCGCAATCGCCAGCCGCGGCTGCAGGTTCTTGATGCGGCCGCTGTCGATGCACGCAGACGCCTCGTCCTCGTTCGCAGAGACGACGTCGAACACCTTATCATGATCGGCGGACCGACCGATATCGTCATCGAGAGCCGGATTGGCGAACCTGTCGACAAGCTTGTATCGCCTGAGACGGCGGATCAATCAGCTTCGGCTCCGGCTCCAGTTCCTGTCCCCGTGATACCGCCGCAGCTCGAAGCGACGCCCGAAGCGCCAGCGCCTGTTCGCATCGCACCGGCTGAACCCCAGCACGCGCCGCCGGCCCACATCCACACGCCGGTCGAACCCTACGTGCCCGAACGCGCGCCGATCGAAGCCCGCCCCGAGCCGGCTATTGTCGCCACGCCGCCCTCGACTCCGCCTGTTATCGCCGAACGTGAACGTGCGCCGCGCCCGGCGCCGTCCTTCGAGCCCCGACCGGAACCGCGTCAGACGCGTGCGCCGATCGAGGCCTCGGTTGCCGCAGACATCCTCGATTCCGCCCGCCAGCGCGTGTTGCCGCAACAGCGCATCGAACCGCAGGCCACCCCGCCCTCCGTCCGGAGCACGCCCGCGCCCGTACAACCCTCGTCGGCATTCGTCGAAGTTGGCACGCTGACGCCTGCTGCGCAGCCGAGCGACTTCCAGCGCATTCTCGAGGAAGAAATGACGAGTACACTTGCCGCCGAGCGCATCGTGCCGGCGCCACAGGCGCCTGCTGCAAGACCCGCTCCGCCGCCCGGGAACCTGCCGCGCCGGGACCCTGAGATGGCGCCGCTTACCGGCGCCGACGCCGCCCTTCAAAACGAGGTCGCGCGCATCTTCGGGGAGATGAGTGTTAATCGCGATAAATAGTGGACCGACTGAACAAAGCAAAAGGGCACCGCGGCTTCCACGGTGCCCTTTTCGTTGTCAGCATGTCGGGACTCATTCGTCCCGGTAGACCTTTTCTCGGCGCTCGTGCCGTTCTTGGGCCTCGATCGAGAGCGTTGCGATCGGTCGAGCATCAAGCCGCTTGAGGCCGATTGGCTCGCCGGTCTCCTCGCAATAGCCGTAGGTGCCGTCTTCGATACGTTGCAGTGCTGCGTCGATCTTGGAAATCAGCTTTCTTTGGCGGTCGCGGGCACGCAGTTCGATAGCCCGGTCGGTTTCGGACGATGCCCTGTCGGCAAGATCCGGATGGTTTGCGCTTTCCTCCGCCAGGTGGTCGAGGGTTTCGCGCGCCTCTCTGAGAATATCATTCTTCCAGGCGACCAGCTTGGCTCTAAAGTAAGCCCGCTGATTGCCGTTCATGAACTCTTCCTCTTCCGAGGGTACATAGTTGCTAAGATCGATCTTCTCACTCAACGCGATTCTCCTGAAGAACATCTCATCTGGCGGGTGTATATCGCGAGCACTACCGATGATTCAAGCCAAATACGCTAGGTAAACAGTTTTTTAAATCTGTCATATTTTTTAGCTAACAGACTATTTTCTCACCATTATTCCGCCGGGCGCATATTCCCCTCCTGGTAACCGCGCACTTTCCTACCTCGGATTTGGCGGCAACACCTGCCGCCACGGTTGACGCGCGGGCCGCTCACCCGCTACTGAAAAAGTCCCTTCGACATGGGTTTTCTATGGCCGCAATCACACCTCCGCCTTCCCGGATTTATCTGCTGCGACACGCCGAAGCTGCCTGGGCCGCGCCCGGACAACGTGATTTCGACCGCCCGCTGAGCGAGAAAGGCTATGCGGACGCCGAGATCGTCTCCGACAAGGCGGCCGACAAGGGTTATAGGCCGGATCTGCTTCTGAGTTCGACAGCGGTGCGTTGCCGGGACACGGCCGATGCAGTGCACCGGGCGATGGGCTCGACGCTCGACCTCCGATTCGTCGACGAACTCTATAATGCCTCACCGGACATCTATCTCGAGATCATCGATGCGCAAGAAGCGGTCGGCTCGGTGATGCTCGTCGGCCACAACCCGACCATGGAGCAAACGCTGGAAGCGCTGATCGGCCACGAGGCGCTTTGTCAGGCACTGCCGACCGGCTTTCCGACAGCCGGTCTTGCGGTTTTGGACTATGACGGCAGGTTGGCAGGCTGGCGCCTCGTTGATTTGGTGATCGACTAAGGTCTTTTCGCGGAACGTCTTTTCGCGTCGGCTTGCCGTTCCTATATGGCTTGTCACGATTAGAACCGGAATTCCGCCTTGCCACCCAGCCTGACCTCTTTTTCCGACGACGCACGCATTGCCCTGGACAATCTTGCGGACCGGGCATCGGGCCTTATCAATCCCACCGTGCGCCTTGGCGTCACCGGCCTCTCGCGTTCCGGCAAGACCGTCTTCATTTCCTCTCTGGTCCACAATCTTCTGCACGGCGGCCGCCTGCCGCTCTTCGAGCCTGTGCAGTCCGGTCGTGTCTCGGCGGTGCGGCTTGAGCCGCAACCGGATGATGCCGTGCCGCGCTTCCAATACGAAGATCATATCGGCTCTCTCGTGAAGGATCGGGTATGGCCCGATTCAACCCGGGCGATATCCGAACTGCGCATCACGCTCGAATATCAAAGTGCCAGCGGCTGGAACCGTCTCTTCTCGCCGGGTCGGCTGTCGATCGATATCGTCGATTATCCCGGCGAATGGCTGCTTGACCTGCCTTTGCTCGGAAAGAACTACCGCACGTTCTGCGAGGAGACGATCGCCTTGGCGGGGACGGGCATTCGTGCAGAACTCTCGCGCAATTGGCTAGCCCTCACCCACGCCACGGACGTTAACGCTCCGGCAGACGAAATGCGCGCCCGCGACCTCGCGACTTCTTTTGCCGATTACCTCAAGGCCTGCAAAGCCGACGAACGCTCGCTCTCCACACTTCCGCCTGGCCGCTTTCTGCTGCCCGGCGATCTTGATGGCTCGCCCGCCCTTACCTTTGCGCCGCTCACGCCTCCGCCGGAGGCCAAACCGCAAAAAGGATCGCTTTGGGCGATGATGGAGCGGCGCTACGAGGCCTATAAATCGGTCGTGGTGAAGCCTTTCTTTCGCGAGCATTTCGCCCGCCTCGACCGACAGATTGTGCTCGTCGATGCGCTGCAGGCCATCAACCGTGGCCCAGAGGCAGTACAGGACCTCGAGCGAGCCCTGACGGACGTTTTGGCGTGCTTTCGTCCGGGCACGAATTCCTGGCTGTCGTCATTGCTTGGCCGCCGTATCGATCGCGTACTCGTCGCCGCAACGAAGGCCGACCACCTGCACCATGAAAGCCATGACCGGCTCGACGCACTTACCCGCCGCCTGGTCGATCGTGCCGTGCATCGCATTGGTATGGCAGGCGCAGGCATTGACGTCATGGCACTTGCCTCGGTCCGCGCCACGCGCGAAGCGACCGTGAAACACGACGGCCATGAGCTCCCGGTTATTGTCGGTATACCGATGAAGGGTGAGGCCATCGGCGGAGAATGCTTTGACGGCCTCAAGAAGACGGCGATATTTCCCGGCGACCTGCCGGAAGATCCGGAGAGCCTGTTCGAGCGCATAGAATCCGGAGACCGTAACCTCGCCCTGCCCGATGTCAGTGTCGTACGCTTTCGCCCGCCACATCTTGAAGAGACAGGCGGCGGCATCAAGCTTTCGGTCCCGCATATTCGCCTCGACCGTGCCATGCAGTTTCTGTTCGGAGATCGCCTCGCATGATCAAGCCACCATCCGAACATCCAGTACACCGCGCGCCGGCCGCCTTTTCCTATGAGGAGGACGCACTGGCGCGGCCGACGACCGAAACCAACCGTGGCCAACGAAGACCGGGTAGCTTCACGGACGATGTCGTGTTGACCGCTGACGAGGACGATCCTTTCCTCAATCCCGACAAGGATGTCCCTCCAATTCCGGTCGCGGTCCCGCGCAAGCGCGGCACCTCGTTTGCGAAAATCGCGGCAGCCGCGTTCGGCGTTCTCTTTTCGCTTGCCTTCGGCCTTTGGACCGACAGCCTTATCCGCAATCTCTTCGGCCGCGCGGATTGGCTGGGCTATGCCGCCCTTGCAGCCCTCGCAATCGGCATTCTGGCGGTGATCGCCATCGTTATCCGTGAGACAGCCGGGATAATGCGCCTGACTGCCGTGCAGGCGATTAAGACGGAAGCCGAGGCCGCCATGGTGGAGACTAAGCCGGCGAAGGCGCGCGCGCTGGTCAAGCGGCTGGAAACCCTGCTCTCCGGCAAGCCCGAGACGGCCAAGGGCCGCGCCACGCTGAAAGCGACAGAGGGCGATATCGTCGACGCGCCGCATCTCATCGCGCTCGCGGAACGGGAGCTTCTGGCACCGCTCGATCGGCAGGCGCGGGCCCTTATCGTCAATGCATCGAAACGGGTATCCATCGTCACCGCTGTCAGTCCGCGCGCCATCGTCGACCTGCTCTACGTACTTTATGAAGCTGCCCGACTCGTTCGCGCGATGGCGGAACTCTACGGCGGTCGGCCGGGTACGCTCGGCATGGTCAGGCTCATGCGAGACGTTCTGGCGCATCTTGCCGTGACCGGCTCGATCGCGGTTGGCGATAGCCTCGTGCAGCAAGTGCTTGGCCATGGACTGGCGTCGAAGCTGTCGGCGCGCCTCGGCGAAGGCGTCATCAACGGCCTGATGACCGCCCGCATAGGAATCGCTGCCATGGATCTCTGCCGCCCCCTTTCCTTCCATGCCCTCAAACGTCCGGGAATCGGCGACTTCATTGGGGATCTTGCGCCGTCCATGACATCGCGTGATAGGAATTCCTGAGAATTGACAGTTTTGTCGCGCTTACGATGCGCCAACCGACATGTGGAAATACTTCCCATGAATTCAACGCGCTAGCGCGCCGGTCTCGCCCACCGCCAACTGAGAAACACCCTGCCATTCAGCGCTTTTTGGCTAGGAGGAAACCAACCATTAACCATTATTCGGCAAAACTTAGCAGCAGTTAAGCGATGGTGTCGCTAGGGAAAATCCATGTATTCGCGCAAGTTTCTTGTTCTTTTCGGGCTCGCTGCGGTGGCGCTGTCACCGGTTGCTGACATGGCTCCGTCCGCAACAGCGGCAACACGTGACAAAGCCTTCTTCGAGTCTGTCGCCGGCACCTGGCGAGGCCCCGGCGAGATCGTTGCCGGCAAGTATAAAGGCACGAAATTCACCTGCAATCTCGTAGGCGAACCGGTGAGCGCGGGCGGTGCGGGCATCAAGCTCGACGGAAGCTGCAGGGTCGGCGTCTTCAAGCAGCCGATGACCGCCCTCATCACCCAGTCGGGCAACTCCTACAAGGGCAAGTTCCTTGATGGCGCCGATGGTAAGGGACTCGACGTCGTATCGGGTGCCGTGACGCAGGATACCGTGGTCGTCGGGCTCAATCGCTCCAAGCTGAACGGCGCCATGATCGCTCGTGTACGAGACGACAAGACCATGAACGTTACCGTTTCGGTCAAGGTCGAAAGCCAGATGATCCCTGTTATTGGCCTGACGCTCACGCGCCAAGTCGACGAAATCACCGTCGGCTCTGTCGAATAGTTCTCAATACTGATTTCCGCAAGCGGCGGATTTCCCGCCGCTTTTGCTTTTTTAAGCCGTACGCCACCAGTCAGTGCTTGCCTCGGCCAGGTCGATCCCCTGTACATCAGCCTTGGCAAGCCAGTCGCGAATGGTTGCGCCCTCGACCAGCAGATCCGGCGCGAAGTCGGCCAGCGGCATCAGCACGAAACCGCGATCCGTCATCCGCGGGTGAGGAAGTTCCAGCCGCGGCGCGGACTGCACCGCGTCGGCATAGGTCAGAATATCGATGTCCAGCGTGCGCGGCCCCCACCGCTCGATGCGCTCTCGTTTCATCCCCCGTTCGATGTCCAGACAGACATCGAGAAGCGCCTCCGGGCCAAGCGTCGTCTCGACGGCGGCGCAAGCGTTGAAAAAATAGGACTGATCGGTCTTGCCCCAAGGCGGCGTACGGTAGAGCCGCGACACGGCTACCACCCGGCAATCGGATCGCTGGTCAAGCGCTCTCAGTGCGACGGCCATGGCATGGACAGGCTCGCCGAGATTGCCGCCAAGGCCAAGCGTTGCGGTCTTGAAAAGGGACTCAGGCAAAGTGTTCGACGCTCACCTGGACGAAATCCAGAAC
This sequence comes from Rhizobium sp. BK538, assembly GCF_014197575.1. Classification (NCBI taxonomy): domain Bacteria; kingdom Pseudomonadati; phylum Pseudomonadota; class Alphaproteobacteria; order Hyphomicrobiales; family Rhizobiaceae; genus Rhizobium; species Rhizobium sp. BK538. The sequence goes on along the minus strand of NZ_JACIFT010000023.1, from coordinate 10,221 downwards.
GCCCGGCACCGGCGCGTTCGGCTTGCGGACCGTGATTTTTGCACGCTTGATCTGCGGAAACTTCGAACAAAGTCCTTTTGCGATATCAAGTGCAAGCGCCTCGATCAGGTAGCGACGCTTGCCCGTGACGATCTCCTCGATCACGGTGAAGGCAATGCCGTAGTTGACCGTGTCATTGATGGAATCGCTTTCCAGGGCATCGCCGGCGACGACGTCGAGTTCGGCATCCACAAAGAAACGCTGGCCGAGGAACTCCTCTTCGTCATGAACGCCGTGGCGGGCAAAGAAGGCGCAGTTCTGAAGCGTGATTGTGTAAGTGGTGCTCATGCCGAGTGTCCTTGCTCCAAGCTATAGCGCGCCGCGAGCATAGCATCAGCGATGGCCAGAGCGTCCCTGTTGATTGCGACATCGTGTACACGAAAAATGACCGCTCCGGAGAGACGCAGCAGCACGGTCGTCGCTGCCGTTCCCCCGTCCCGATCGGCGGCCTCTCTGCCCGTGATGGCGCCGACAAAACGCTTGCGTGATGTCCCGGCAAGCAGCGGTAGTCCAAGGCGGTGAAGTTCGCCGAAACGCGCCATCAGCTCGATGTTCTCGTCAGTATCCTTCGCAAAGCCGAAGCCCGGATCCAACACGATGCGATCCTTCGCAACACCTGCGGCCGCTGCGATTTCGAGCGAGCGCTCAAGGAAGAGAAACTGGTCGGCGATCACATCGGGAAGCTTCTCCCTTTCTCGACCGGTGTGCATCAGGCACAGGCCTGCACCGGTATCGGCAGCGATCTTTCCGATCTCCGGTTCCTTCTGCAGCCCGAACACGTCGTTTATAACATGCGCTCCCGCGCTGACAGCAAGCCGGGCCGTCTCGGCCCGATAGGTGTCGATCGAGATCAATGCATCTGTCTTGCCGCGCAGCGCCTCGATCACCGGCAACACCCGTGCCTGCTCCTCCAGGGGAGTGACGACATCGGCGCCGGGACGTGTCGATTCGCCGCCGATATCGATAATCTCGGCTCCCTCCTCAGCGGCCTGGAGCGCATGCGCAACGGCGGCATCAACCGTCTCGTATCGCCCGCCGTCCGAGAAGGAGTCCGGCGTCACGTTGACGATTGCCATGATCACGGAACGTGCGCCCAGCTCGATCTCACGACCATGCCCGACGCGCCAGAAACTGCTCCGAAGCTGTGCCAATGGCATTCATCCTATCGATTGAAAAAGCGTCAACGATATTGCGCTAGCGGTGCCTATGCCCCAAGCTCCGGCAAACTTCAACCTGAGTATCTGTAGAATGCTTTCCGTACCGCGTTATATGCCCCTCCTGCTCGGCTTTTCCATGACCGTCTTGGTGTGCGCGCCGGCCTCTGCCGCCGTCATCGCGACCAAGAGCTACTCCTACTTCGCGATCGGCGGCAAAACCGCAGATCAGCTGGATCAACAGCTGAGCTCCAATGGACCGACGGCTAGCGGGTCGTCGGCCCGCCATCCCGGCGCGACCAAAATCCGCTTCGGCGGCGATGCCACCTATGTCCAGGCAGGGGGCAAGTGCAAGGTTGGCAATGCCAAGGTGACGGTCCATACGCAGATCATCCTGCCGCGCTGGACCAACCGTAAAGGTGCTAGCAAACAGCTCTCGATGATCTGGGATGCACTCTCGAGCGACATCAAGCGCCACGAAGAACGCCATGCCGAGATCGCGCGAAACCAGGCGCGCGTCATGGAAAAGCAGATTCTCGCCCTGCCTCCACAACCCAATTGCGAACGCATGCAGGAGCTCGTTACCGAGGTATCGACGCGTGGCATCGAGGAACACGATCGGCTGCAGGCCCGATTCGACCGAGTCGAAGCCGCCAATTTCCAGAATCGCATGATGAGGTTGCTCGACCACCGGCTAAAGAAATCCGGCGGCGTAAGATAGCTGATTCTTAGGTCAAAAACGATCACAGAAGTTTATCCGCGTAACAAAACTTGTGTGAAACTGCAGTCGCCCCAGTGTTTTAGTGGTTATTTCTCGGTCTAGCTAAATCAACTACAACGCGGTAATATTCAAACATTCGAAAGTTCAGGTCCGTAAGCCCGAACTTTCGCTCCTGGGTTCTCCTGGCGCGTTGCGAAGCCGCGGATGATCCTCCCTCGTCCGTAGGTAATGCGCCTACCTCGCCTCGCTCGTCTAACGGCCAGCGAGGCTTTTTTTGGGAAGTGCAGTGGATCAGGCCTGCCGCTCGGGCACGTGGACGATGAGCCCATCCAGGGCTGCCTTCATTCTGATCTGACAGGAGAGCCGCGACGTCGGACGCACGTCAAACGCGAAATCGAGCATATCTTCTTCCATGGCCTCAGGCGGACCGACGCGATCCGTCCACTCGTCGTCGACGTAGACATGACAGGTCGCGCAGGCACAGGCGCCGCCGCATTCGGCCTCGATGCCCGGCACCGAATTGCGCACGGCATTTTCCATAACGGTCGATCCCTGATCGACATCAAGATCGAAGCGCGTGCCGTCGAAGGCGACAATGGTCAGTTTGGGCATAATGATTTCCGGTAGTCGTCAATGGGAGGGTCTGGATTTTTCTTCCAACAAATCGTCGAGGCAGTCAACATCGACCGCCCGATACCTTTCATTCCAGATTGGGAAGCAACGCGCTTGTCAAAATGCGCCATGCCGACAGTCACAAAAAGACCCGCTGCCCCGAAATGGATCAGCGGGTCTCGTATCTGACCCTACGGCTCAGCGGCAAAGCTTGAGGATGAAGTTCTCGGCTTCGATCACCGCGATACCGACCGCCGCCATCGTGGCCGCATCGCCGCAATTGCCCTCGAGCGCCTCCGCAGCTGCATGAACGCGGAACGCGCCCACGGCGCCGGCGGCACCCTTAAGGCGGTGCGCTGCGGCCTCAACGATTTTCGCGTTACCGGATGATATCTCCTGCAGGCAAGCTCGTGCCTGCCGTGCAAACATCTGCAGAACTTCTATTTCCAGGCTCTTGTCGCCCATTGTCTGGTTTGCCAGATGCACCAGATCTACCGGACGCTCCTGCGAAGGGCGTGGACCCTTGCAATTGTCGGGTGCCGCAAACGCAATACTGACTGCTGCCATGTGCCAATTCTCCCGTCATCTATCCCGCCGTTCTATGATCGTGCGGGCGCCGGGTGGGCATCGCGTTAAATTCCGGCACATTCAGGGCGGATTTCTCGGGTTATGGTTAACGTCTGTTAAACACCCCTAACTCTTTGGTTTTTAAAGCCACACATTTATTAAATGATGTTAACAAGCCCTTAATGCTAGGGGATTTGACCGGTTGCGTTAATTGTCTAGCAGTCCCGGATGTGTCACTACGATACTACTGGGCGAGCTCTGTGGCACCTGCCTTTGCTCGTCAAGTGGATAATGGTAATGTTTTGATACCGTCTGTATGAAAAAGCAGCTATCCACTCTGAAATGATATGCTTATCCGTCCTCGGCAATGTGGGCGGGCGAGCTCAGAGGCTAAGGTTTTGTTCGGGCTCGGCGGGAAGCCCGGATGCGTTGTTGAACCGGCTGGGATGTAACGAGGCGTAACGTAAATGGCGAACAACAAGTACAACGAGTCGATCGAGGACAAGGCGTTCAAGGCATTGGACGAAGCGCTCCAGATCGACTTCGGAGAAGACGATACGCTGTCTCGCAACGGCAAGACCGACGCCCCGGAGGCCAAATTGTCCGAAACACCAAGTGCCCGCAGTGAACAAACCTCCAAGGAAACCAAGCGCGCGCGCCCTGCCAACACGCCTCGCCAGCCCGAGCAGCCGTCCCGTGCGCCGTCCTTCGCCGCCAATGACGCCAACCGCATATCTCCAGCTTCGCTGCTGAAGTCGTTGGAGAACGGATCCAGCCGATCAGCTATCCGCAACGCAACCATCGTGTCGCTTCTCTGGATCGTCGCAGGGCTTGGCCTGATGGCCCTGCTCTATTCGCCCCAGATCTGGCAGATCCGCTCCCTGGCCGATCTTCTGGCGCTTCCGGGCGTCATCGCCGGCTTCATCGGCATCATCGTGCCGGTGCTGCTGTTTTATGCCTTCGCCGTCATGATGGCCCGTGCCCAGGACATGCGCAACGCAGCACGCTCCATGGCCGAGGTGGCACTTCGCCTCTCTGAACCGGAGACTGTCGCTTCCGAACGCATCATGACCGTCGGCCAGGCCGTTCGCCGCGAAGTCTCTGCGATGAACGAAGGCATCGAGCGTACGATCGCGCGCGCTTCGGAGCTTGAGACCCTGGTCCACTCCGAGGTCAACGCGCTCGAGCGCAGCTACGCAGACAATGAATTGCGCGTGCGCGGCCTCGTGCACGAGCTTGGCTCGGAGCGAGAAGCGATCGTCAATCACGCCGAGCGTATCCGCACGTCGATCGCCGGCGTGCACGACCAGCTCAAGGAAGACTTGTCGCTAGCGACGGAAGAAATCGCTGTACGCCTGGCAACCTCGGGCGAAGCTTTCGCCTCGATGATCGACACGCGCGCGGCCACCATCACCGAAAAGTCGGAGTCGGCGATCCAGTCGCTCAGCACGCTTCTTGCTGCAAAGACGGATTCGCTGCTGCAAACGCTGACGTCCTCAGGATTCGCGCTCACCAACGAATTCGATACGCGGCTGGATTCACTCACGTCGAGCCTCAGCGAACACGGAGATCAGATCCTTCGGCAGTTCGAGACGCGTGCGTCGACGATGGACAGCAACGCCGAGAAGCTCAACGCCGCGCTGAACGACCGCGCCCGCCAGCTGAACGAGATCCTGATCGCCCGCACCCGCGAGATCAACGAGAGCCTGACCGGCGGCGAACGCACGATCAGTACCACGCTGGACGACGTTCTCTCCAAGCTCAACAGCGCGCTCGACGAGAAGGGCTCTAGCTTCCGCCAGAGCCTGCAGTCGAGCGTCGACGACACCATCATGGACCTCGATCTGCGCTCCGGCTTTTTTGACGAGAGGCTGCAGGCAACCGTCGCGCAGCTCTCGACCTCGTTCGATGAGCGCGTCGCGGAATTCGCCAATGCCTTCGACAAGCGCGCCGGCTCGCTCGACACCAAGCTCATGGAGAGCCTCAACCGTATCAACGACACGATGACGGGCGGTTCAGACTCGCTGAACGGCATCCTGAGTTCGAGCATCGAGCGCCTTGGCGCGTCGCTCACCGACCAGTCCTTCGCACTGGCCACCGCCCTCGCCACCAGCCAGGAAGTTATGGAAAGCTCGCTGGCGGGCAAGGTTTCCGAAGTCACCGAGGCCATCCATACGCAAACGACGGGTATGACGTCGGCGCTCAGCCATGCCACTTCCGAGATCTCGCTGGCGCTCGCCTCGGGCACGTCGGAACTCCACAACAATCTCGCCGCACGCGCGACGGAGTTCCGCGACACGTTGCTGTCTACGACCTCCGATCTAAGCTCTGCGGTCTCCGCGGGAACCGAGCAGATCACCTCGGCCTTTGGCCGTGCCGACGAACTGAATACGATGATCTCCAGGCGAGCAGCCGACATCACGCAGGCGCTCGACTCCGCGCATGAGCGGATCGACGGCGTGATGGCCGATCGCGGCGGTGCGCTGACTGCTGCCCTCGCCGACAACCAGGACCGTTTCGAGAGCACGCTTGCAAGCCGCTCGGAAGCAATCATCAGCGCCGTCTCCGGCAGCCATGAGCGGCTTGCCGACACGCTCGACGACAAGGCGATGACGCTGGCCATTTCGCTCGATGAGAGCCAGAACCGCTTCGAGGATACGATTGCCAAGCGTGCCGAAGCGATTGCCGCCTCGATCGCCAGCGGCCACGAGAAGCTTGCCGACACTCTTGATGACAAGGCAATGGCACTCGCCATTTCCCTCAATGAGGGGCAGATCCGCCTTGCCGATACCCTTGGCCTTCATGTCGACGCAGTCGCAAACCAGCTCGCCGGCAGCCACGAAAAGCTCAGCGAAGTGCTTGACGACAAGACGGTAGCGCTCGCCATTTCGCTCAATGAAGGCCAAACGCGGCTTGCCGATACCCTTGGCCATCATGCCGAGACGATCGCGAACCAGATCGCCGGCGGCCACGAGAAGCTGACAGAGGCTCTCGACGATCGGGCCATGGCACTTGCCATTTCCCTCAACGACAGCCAGGCCCGTCTCGAAGACACGCTCGGCCACCACGCAGAAACGATCAGCAACTCGCTTGCCGGCGGACATGACCGGATCACCGAGGCGCTCGACGACCGCGTCATGGCGCTCGCCGTATCCCTGAACGAAGGCCATAGCCGCATCGAAGATGCGCTTGCCCGCCGCGTCGATACCATCGCGAATTCGATTGCCACGGTTCAGGACCGTCTTTCGGACACTCTCGACGAGAAGGCGATGGCGCTTGCTATCTCCTTCAGCGAAAGCCAGAGCCGCTTTGACGACGCGCTGGAAGCGCGCACCAACGCGTTGCTCGACACGGTGGCCGGAGCCGAATCGCGCGTTGCCGGGGCCCTCGTCGACAAGTCGGACGCAATTCGCAGCGCCTACACAGAGAGCCAGGAACGCCTCGAGCGTTCGCTGAGTGACCACGCATCGACGCTTGCTGGCACGCTCTCGAGCGGTGGAGACCGCATCGAGCAGCTGACCGGCAACGCCGCTGCCCGCATCGAATCCAACCTGAGCAACGCGCATCAGCGACTGGAGACATTGCACGGCGATGCAGCATCCCGCATCGAAGGCGGCCTTGCCGCGGCACACGATCGCTTCGAAGCGCTGACCGGCAATGCGGCCACACGCATCGAAAGTGGTCTGGACGCGGCTCACGAACGCATCCGTTCGACGCTGACCGATCGCGAACAGGCGATCAATCTCGCGCTCAGCGACGCTCACGCCCGTATCAGTGACACGCTTTCCGACCAGGCGACAACAATCGGAGCGTCGATCGCCACCAGCGTCGGCATGTTGGAAATGTCGCTGGAAGACCACGAGGTCTCGCTTCGCCAGACGATCGACAACAGCGGCCGCGCTCTCGAAGACCGCCTACGTGACAGCACCGGCCATATTGCCGGCCGCTTCAAGGAGGCTGCAGGCGAGATCTCACGCTCGGCAGAAACCTTCTCCTCACAGCTCGACCAGTCAATCGAAGGCATGACCGGTCGCTTTGCGGAAACCGGGTCGCGTGTCGAGGCCGGCCTTGCCGCCCTCGAAAACCGCATTCGTGACGGCGTCGGCGGCGTAGCCGAGCAGGTCGACGCCGCTGGCGGCCGCCTCTCCAACACTTTGTCCGACGGTATTTCGCGCCTTGGGACGCTCGGCGAAGAGGCTACGGGCCGCATCGCGGCAGCGCTCGACGACAGCGCCGCAAAGTTTGCGGAGACGATCGATGGCCGCACGGCCAATCTGACTTCGGGCATTGACACCCGCACAGCGAGTATCGGCGAGGCAATGGAGCGTGGCAGCGCCCGCATCGAGGAGCGCCTGTCGACGATGGACCGCGCTCTGACCGTTGGTCTCGATGCCGTCAATCGCACGATTGAAGGCAAGGCTGCCGGCCTCGCCGCTTCGCTGCGCAGCGCCGTCGCCGAGACAACGCAGGGCATGGACGACGAAGCGACCCGCGCCGCCGAAAACCTCGGGCGTACCGGACAGCAGTTTGCCGAAGGCCTTGAGGCCAAGAGCAACGAGTTCAGCCGTGCAATCGAAGAGCGGTCCGAACAGATCGTCGGTCGCGTTTCCGAGGCACAGAACCGCCTCGCCGGCCAGGCAGCGGCCGTCGCTCAAACCTTCTCGGAGGCAGGCAACGCAATTATCAACAAGGTCGCGGAGGCGGAAACCCTGGTCAGCGGTCAGGTTGGCGCCATTTCCCGCGCCCTCGGCGACGCCCAGGCGACCTTCGAAAGTCATGGCGCAGGCATCCGCACGACGATTTCCGATGCAAGCCAGGAAATCACCTCGACCATGGCAGAGGTCGAACGTGCTCTGGAAGCTCGCGGCAATGCCATCCGTTCAAGCATCGAGGACCGCACACGCGAAATCGACTCGACGCTGACCGATGTCGAAAAAGCGCTCGAAGCGCGCGGCAGTGCAATCCGCACGACGCTCGACGACCGGACCCGCGAACTCAATTCGATGCTTGCCGGCCGCTCGACAGAGCTGTCGCGCATTCTCGACGAAACGGCACGGCCGCTGATCGACCGTTATGCCGAGGCTGGCAAGGACGCCGCCGCGCGCATCACGGCGGCGACCGAGCGCAGCACCGAACGCCTGCGCAGTGAGAACGAGGCTCTGATCAGCGCGATCGCCGCACGCACAGAGAGCGCATCGTCGGCCGTCGACGCGATGGAGAACAGCCTGCTTGCCAACGTCAACAAGCTGATCGAACGCCTGTCGGACAACAGCTCCGCTATGGGCCAGATGATGAGCCGTGCGGCCGAAGATCTGGCGGCGGTCGATGGTCGCCTCGGCGATACGACGTCGCGCTTCACCGAGTCCGCATCCAAGGCCGCCGAAATGGTTTCCGCCTCGACCCGCCTGCTCGAAGGCAAGGTCGATCGCCTGTCCGATATTTCCGGCCAGACGCTCGCCCAGGTCGGCGGCATCATCGGGCGGTTCGACGAGCATTCAAAGGTGCTCAGCCAGGCATCCGGTCTGCTCGCAGCGGCTCAATCGAACCTTGTCTCGACGCTTGAGGATCGCGAAACCGCACTGCAGAACCTTTCCGTTGGCCTCGTCCAGCGCTCGGAGGAGATTGAAAAGACCATGCGTTCGCTGGGAGGCATGGTCGAATCCGCCTTCGACCGCGCCGAGCAGCGCTCCAACCAGGTCAGCGGTACGCTGCGCGAAAGCGTGCAGTCCTCGTTCTCCGACATCGGCCGGGTTCTTTCCGAAACCGAAAAGCGTGCAGAGGAAGCGGCCGCGACCATGCGCGCCGCGCTCGTCAAGGCCGGAGAAGAGGCCAACGCGACAATCGACGGTGCATTCGGCAATGCGGAGCGTCGATCCGGCGAGCTCTCCAACCGCTTGCGCGGTGGCCTGACAGCGTCTCTGTCGGACGTGGAGCGTATGCTGGGCGAGGCAGGTCGCGCATCCGACGGCGCCGCCCAGACCATGCGCGAGTCGCTTCGCGAGGCAGTCGAGGAGGCGGTATCGCGCTTCTCCGGTGCGACCGAGGAGATCCGCCGCTCGGCCGGCGACATCCGCAAGGAACTCGATATGACCCGCAGCGAGCTGAAGCGCGGTGCATTCGACCTTCCCGAGGAAGCCAAGGAGAGCGCCGCTGCCATGCGTCGCGCCGTCGCCGAGCAGATCAAGGCCCTGCAGGATATCTCGCACATCGTTGGCCGTTCGACACAGCAGCTCGAAATCTCCGAGCCTGCGCCGCGGGCCATTCCTCAGCCTCAACCCGCGCCACGTCCGGCCCAGCCGGCCACTACCCAGCAGGTACCCCAGCCCACCCCTCCGGCAGCACCCGCCTCGGCACCGGCCGTAACGCCCACGCCGATCGAAAACTTCGGCCTGCGCGGCTCGCTAACGCCTCCGACACCCGCGGCCGCGACGCCGCAGCGGGCGCCCGTTGCCGCCCCGGCTCCAGCCTCGCCGGCAACCGGCGGCTGGATCAGCGACCTCCTGCGCGGCGCATCGCGCGAAGAGGCTGCCGAAGAAGCTCCGGCCCGGCAACCGGCACCCCGCGCTGAGGCTGCCGCGGCAGCACCGGCCCGCACCGCCGATAGCCGCAACCCGCGCCATGTAGTCGAGTCCTTAAACTCGCTTTCGGTGGATATCGCTCGCGCGATCGATCACGATGCGTCGGTCGACCTGTGGCGTCGCTATCAGCGCGGCGAGCGGGACGTATTTACGCGCCGCCTCTACACGCTCAAGGGCCAGCAGACCTTCGACGAGATCAAGCGCAAGTACGATCGCGAGCCGGAGTTCCGCACCGCTGTCGATCGCTACATCGCCGATTTCGAAAAGCTGCTTGCCGATGTCTCTCGCGGCGACCGCGACAAGACGATCACGCAGTCCTATCTGACCTCCGACACGGGCAAGGTCTACACGATGCTTGCTCATGCCGCGGGACGATTGAGCTAAGACGCCTAGGCAAAAAAGAAATGGCCGCCAAAAGGCGGCCCTCAGACTGCTGACAAACCCCTGGCGTAGCCGGGGGTTTTATGATTCTGTGGGACATGTTGAAGAAACCTGCCCCCACCCAGACGGCTCTTGAGATGGTGACGCTCGACAGCCTGGTGCCGAAGGA
>NZ_JACIFT010000022.1:0-111956 GCF_014197575.1 Rhizobium sp. BK538 | reverse complement strand
AATCGTCACCCGGATGGCGCGGGGTGGAGCAGCCCGGTAGCTCGTCAGGCTCATAACCTGAAGGCCGCAGGTTCAAATCCTGCCCCCGCAACCAAAAGATTCGAATGATATCAAATAGCTCCGGGTTCCCCCGGAGCTATTTTTTTGCCCAAAATGCCCTAGCACAAACCTAGCACAAAACCCGAGGCCGATTTGACTGGTCCAACTGGTCCCTTGAGGTCGTGATTCCCTCTCCCTACATCGAACACGGACAGCAGGACAGCAAGCAGGGGGCCGGTGTGACGAGCCACGAAATCCCGAAATCCTTGGAGGGAAGGTCAATGTCTACCGGCGCGGGGGCCTCACCTGGCATTGCTCCACCTCCCTAAAGGGCCGCCAGTACCGCACCAGCACCAAGGAAACCGGGCTGGCGCAGGCGAAGGCATTCGCGGAAGACTGGGATCTTGGGCTTCGCGGCAAGCTCGCCGCCGGGTTGATGAAAACCGAAAAGACCCTTGCCGAGGCCCCGAGGCCGCCACGAAGTTCGAGCAGGAATATGCCGTCATCACCGAAGGTGAGCGCAGCCCCAAGTGGGTTGAAGGGCACAGCATCCGCCTGCGGCTCCACCTGATCCCGTTCTTTGGCAAGATGGGCTTGTCGGAGATTAATGTCGGAACAGTTCAGGACGACCGCGTGCACCGCATAGGCTCGTCCACGACCGGCAAGCCTCCGGCGCGCAGCACCCTTCATGATGAAGTGGGCACGCTGCGCCAGGTCCTGAAAACCGTCATCCGCCATAAATGGCTCAGCCATCTTCCCGACCCGTCGCCGCCCTACAAGACGCAGGGGAAGGTGTGCACCGGTCGTGGTTCAGCCCTGCCGAATACAAACAGCTTTATGAGGCAGCCCGCCAGAACGCCAAGGAGCCGAAGAACAAGCACTTCCGTTGGGAAGCCGAACAGTTGCACGACTTCGTGCCGTTCATGGGCAATACCGGCCTTCGGCCCGACGAGGCCGAGCAGCTCCAGCATCGTGACGTGACCATTGTCGTGGATCCCGACAGCCGCGAGCGCATCCTTGAAATCGAAGTGCGCGGAAAGCGCGGCATCGGCTGGTGCAAATCCATGCCCGGCGCGGTGAAGCCTTATGAGCGCCTGCGCGATCGATTGAAGCCTGTGCGCGGAAATGGCAAATCGGAAAACGGAGAGCTTCCGGCACCGACTGATCTGCTCTTCCCCGGCAATTATCTCGAGATGTTCAGCAATCTTCTTGATGCGCAACATCTCAAGCTGGACCGCGATGGCAAACCTCGGACAGCCTACAGCTTACGTCACACCTATATATGCCTTCGGCTCATGGAACGTGCTGATGTTTATGCGATTGCCAGAAATTGCCGCACGAGTGTCGAAATGATCGAGAAATTCTACGCGGCGCACATCAAGACTACTTTGGACGCTTCCGTCATCAACGCGCGCAAACCCAGGAGGGCGAACCGCGATCGGAAGGGGAAGAGAGCGGCGGAACCGCCGCTCTACCACGGAAACGTGGCTCCACAGCCTCGTCGCGACACCCGAACGGGTGTCCAGACGAACCGCTTGCCGGTTCGAAGCGCCCGCTTGGCGGGGCGCTCATAGAAGGTTTAGCCTTCTCTCAATCCGGCCACGTCCTCCGGCGGGCTTTCTGTGAACAATATTGACAATATATGTTACAAATCCCACAATAAAAGGAGAACGAGAGGATATGCCTATGGCATCAGGAAACATTCATGTGCGCGTGAGCGGCCAATTGGAAGCTCACCTTCAGCAGCAGATCGGCGAGGGCGGTCTCTACGAGAATGCCAGCGAGTATATTCGTGCCCTGATCCGCCGTGACCTGCAGACGCGCGAGGAAGCGTGGGAGACCTTGCAGAAGGAATTGGCCCCTGCCATGCGGGCCGATGACAGTGAATTCGTCACCGTCACGGCCGAGGATGTCATTCGCCGCAACCAACGCCGCTAACCATGGTGGCCTATCGGTTTTATCCGCGAGCGGATGCCGCTCAAGACAAGATCTGGGAAGATACCGTCAAGGATTGGGGCGAAGAGCAGGCCGTGACCTACGTCACAGGCTTGCATGCCCATTTGCGGCGCCTATGCGACAATCGAATGATATGGCGGAAGTTGCCGCAAAAGCTTGCGGTTCCTGTTGATGTCAAACGCGAGGCGTATTTCAGCCGGTACGAGCGGCACTGCATCTTCTTTCGCGTGTTGGACAACGGCGATCTTGGTGTCATGAGCATTCTTCACGAGCGTATGGACGTGCCGGTACGTCTGAAGGAAGACTTGGCTGCCCTCATCGCGAAGCAGGACAAGGCCGACGAAACTTAAAATCGACCGGAGCGTAGGCGAGGGGAAAGTGGTGGAAGTTCGGCCGATTCACACGTTCAACGCGCGTGGCAATGTGTTCCTAGAAGTGACACGCGATTATTTCAAGGTCTCCTCTCCTGCGATGTTCCGTGAAATCCAGCGTCTCAGACGAGAGACCGAGGAAGCGCTGGCGCTGAAGGGTATTCGTTACGCGGACCTGAAAACCGCGCTCGTTACCGACAGGCAACGGAAAGAGATGGCTGTCCTCTCCGGCACTTCTTTATCTCACGAAGAAGCGCGAAAATCATAAGACAAGCATGTGCCGGAGCGTGTGGCGACCCAGGGGACCAGAAGGGCATCGTCGAAATAGAAGCCGTCCATTGGGAAGAGCGCAGCGGTATCGCGCGCATCTCCATTGAGAATTGCGACGGCGTGTTCGGCCATGGCCGGGTTCAGTTTCTGACAGGCGAATTATAGGAGCACGAGGCCCGCAAGCTTTGTGATCACGACGGGCTGATCAGGGGGCTGATCGAAGCTTCGCTCAGTGATTCTGCATCACTATGATCCTGCTCCCTCTCACGTCCGGCTGTGTTGATCTCCTTTCGCGCCCAGAGGCTGGTGCTGGCGATAACGGCGCCACCGATGATTAGCACTCCGGCCCATAAGAGGGATAGGTCGAACGCGGCCGTTGTGAATGACGCGACGAAAAGGGCTCCGACAAACGGCTCGACATAAGAGAAGGCCCCGAGCGCCTGAATGTCCCCTTTCTTAAGCCCATGGTCCCAGAAATAGATGGCGAGCCCCATAGGCAAGCAGCCAAGCGCAGCCATTGCCAGCCATTCAGCCGTCGTGGGCCTAACCCACTCTTCAAACGACAGGTGGGCGACGTATGAGACGATGGCGGACGCTGCGTAAAACATTCCGAGAGCCGAGGAAGGAACTTCCGGCAGTGTTCTCGTCAGAACAGAATAAATCCCCCAGAGCGCCGCCGCAACGCCGATCAGCGAGAGATAGAAGGTCGCTCCCGCCGAAAAGGACGCTTCGCTGCTGCCGGCATCTACCAGACTGATGACGCCCGCCAACCCCATCAGCGCGCCGACAATGTGCCACCATCGGAGCCTCTCTCCCGGGAGGAAAGCAGACCCGAGCACGATCATAAGCGGTGTCGTTCCCTGAAGAAGGGCCGCGGCCGCCGCGGGCGCCTTCTGCGTAGCGTAGTAAATGCAGGCATGGTAGCCCACCAGCGAAATCACCACCAGCAGCCAGACGCGGGGTGGTTGGCGAAATGCGGCAAGCGGGTGGCTGCCTGTGACAAGCCACACGAAAGGCGACATGGCGGCGGCGAAGAGAAATGCGGTCGCCACCGTCTGAAGAGGCGGAATGGCCGTGGTGAAGGTAACGAGTGTCGTCTCGGTGGCCCAGAGGATGACTCCCACAGCTCCGACCAGCGAGGCGACCAAACGGCTGGAGCTGAATAAAGACATCGCGCTTTGCCTTTATTCACCCAGTGCCACGACGGTGTCGGCATAGAAGCCGTTGAACTGCGTGCGCATCGACAGGCTGTACGCACCCATCATGCCGATTTCGATCCAGTCGCCCTCGCGAACGTCTTCAGGCAGATTGAACGGTGCTCCCAGCACATCGTTCGAATCGCAGGTGGGCCCATAAATCTTGAAATCGACATTGGGGGCCGCCCAGCGTGTGCCGTTCCTGATAAGCCGGGTCGGGCGGTGCTCCTTGGGGTGACCGAGCTCCTGCAACGTACCAAAAACGCCATCATTGATGAAAATGTTCGATCCTCGGCGCATCACCACCTGAACGATTGCCGTCCCCGCCGTTGCCACGAGGCTTCGGCCGGGCTCGCAAAGCACGATGCAGCCGCGCGGCAGCTCGATCATTCGCACCGCTCGGACGATGTTCCCGAAATAGTGCTCTCGCCCCTCGATCTTGTCGCCGGGATAAGGTGCTGGAAAACCGCCCCCGACGTTCAGCACACTCAAGGGAACGCCCGCCTTGGTCGCGATCTTTCCAGCGAGTTCGACGGCTGCGGCAAACGCGCCGGGTGCCAGACATTGCGAGCCGACATGGAACGAGATCCCGGCCCTGATGCCTCGCGCGTGAATGGCCTTCAACATTTCGGCTGCGTCGCTGGGCTGGGCACCGAACTTGGTGGCGAGAACATACCTTGCGTCAGCGGGACGGGTAGCCAGGCGGACGGCGATCACCAGGTCGTCCCTGGAGCCAGCTTCGTCGACGATCTTTTCAATCTCTTCCATACAGTCGGCGGTATAGAAGCGAATGCCATGATGTTCGCTTGCAGCACGTATGGCGGGCCGTGTTTTCGCCGGGTTGTTGAAAAACTGGCCGGCAGCCTTCCCAAACATGCCGTCGATCAGTCGGATCTCATCCAGCGACGCGACGTCAAAATCCGTAATGCCGGAGCGATAGAGGGTCTCGAGCACGAATGGGTGAGGATTGCACTTGACCGCATAGAGCGCTCGGCCGGGAAACGACTGAAAGCTCTGCGCAGACTCCCGCAACTTCGCGGGCGAAATGCAAAAAACCGGTTCTGTTGGCTGCAGGTGAGCAATAATAGTGTTCACGTCAGGATAGCTCGCGAGTGGAGTACCTGTGTGGCGAGCCTTCTCCAGCGATGGAATGGAACTTTGTATCCGTGCCTGAAGCTGGCGCGGGGACAAATCCGGCTCGTCTAGGACGGCAGACGCGGGTTGCGCAGTCATTTCAATTTTCCTGTTTGATTTCTGTTTGCGGCTAGGCTGCTACAATTGATAGTATGTCCGACGCTTCCCAGCGATCGATGAACGCGGTGAGTTCCGTTGCTGTGATGGGCTTACTGAAATAAAATCCCTGGAGTTGGTCGCATCCTTCCTTGGTGAGGAAGCTGGCCTGCTCGATCGTCTCCACTCCCTCGGCGGTCGTCACCATGTTCAAGCTCTGACCGAGACTGATGACCGACTTCACAATCGCGCCGGACTTATCCTTGCTGCTCATATCTCCGATGAAGGATCTGTCGATTTTGATTTTGTCGAACGGAAACGAGTTGAGATAACCCAAGGATGAATACCCGGTGCCGAAGTCGTCCATCGCAATCCTGACACCGAGGCTCTTCAGACCGTTCAATATCTCGAGCGCGGCTGTGGCATCGTTGATAAGGACACTCTCGGTAATTTCCAGTTCCAGACGTGCTGGATCAAGGCCCGTTCGAACAAGAACACCCTTTACGCTGTCGACAAGGTCACGGCCTCGAAATTGGATAGGCGAGAGGTTGACGGCGACCCGGAGCTGCGGCCACTCGAGCGCCTGCAGACAAGCTGTTTCAAGAACCCATTCGCCAATAGCGACGATCAGGCCCGTCTCCTCTGCGAGTGGAATGAATTCCGCTGGTGAGACAAGACCCCGTGTGGGGTGGCGCCACCGCACTAGCGCCTCGACCGCTGCCACTGCACGCGCCTCAAGATCGATGAGTGGCTGGTAGTGAACTTCAAGCTCGTTCTTGAGGACTGCCTGGCGCAGGTCATATTCCAACGCCTTGCGGGCTTGAAGCTCCACGTCCATTTGCGCTTCGAAAACCCTATAGGTCGCGCGGCCGGCTTGCTTTGCCCTGTAGAGCGCGATGTCGGCATTCTTCAGGAGCCGCTCGGGATCGTTGTCACGAGTATCCGCAACCGCGATGCCAACGCTGACACCGATATGAAGGTCCTGGCCGTCGAGTTGGAATGGAGCTCTCACAACCTCGATAAGCCGTCTGCTGAGTTGTTCGGATTCAAGAGGCTGGTTCACACCGACCTGGATGATCGCGAATTCGTCGCCGCCGAGCCGGGCGACGGTGTCGCTTGCACGGACACAGCCCAAAAGCCTGCTCGACAGTTGTTGGAGAAGGATGTCGCCGGCACCGTGCCCAAGTGTATCATTGATCTCTTTGAAGTGATCGAGGTCGAGACAGATGATGGAAACGCGCGATGTCTCGGCGGCATTCGCCGCCAAGGCAATGTTGAGCCGTTCGCGGAAAAGTACGCGGTTCGGCAGGCCGGTCAGAGCATCATGGTGTGCCAAGTGCGTTGCGCGCTCCTGTGCCTTGACCTCCTCGGTGATGTCGGTTGCCGTGCCACGGAAACCGAGGAATTCACCGCTCGCACCTGTAATGGGACGTCCTGCGAGCCGGCAGATGCGCGTTTGGCCGCCTGCATCGCGATAACAGCATCTCAGATCCCGGAATGACGTCCGCTCGTTGGTTTCCTCGATCAGCCGGCGCCAACCGTCGGTATCGGCGTCGCTGGAAAAAAACTGTTCAAGCGTCTTGCCCAAGACGCTCGCCGCCGCAACTCCCGTCACTTCCGTGAAGCGGGTCGAGAAGTATACCAGCCGCAGAACATTGTCGCTCTCCCAGATCCAGTCCGAGGATGCCTCCGCGACATCCTTAAAGCGAGATTCACTCTCCTTGAGCGTCTGTGCATAAGCTTCGACTGTCCTGGCCGACTCCTCCAGAGCGCGAGTGGACCGGCGGGCATTGCGGACCACCAGTATGGAAAAAGCGGCGAGGATAACAAGCGCGACTGCCAACGGCGGCAGGAGGAAGCGGAGCAACTGGTAACCAGGCTTGGCTGGAAACCAGGTAATCGAGCCCAGGTAAACCCGGTCCTGCGTCAGCAAGGGGATCGAAGCCTCTGCGTCGGTGGGATTGGTGGGCGAGATCGCCAGCCCATCTAGAAGATAGTCGCGGCCGATGCGGTCAAGGAACTTCTGATCTAGTTTCTTGGCAAACACCAGCATCGACAAATCCGCAGGCCGAACCGTCGATCTTTCGATGGAAGGGGGAAGAATTCCGGTGGCGGCGACAATGAACACGTCTTCCCCGGACTTGATGATGCTTGTGACCGGATCAGTCTGTATCGAGGCGACATGTAGGAGATCTTTCAAGCCATGCGGCATCACTTGAAGCGCATCGACGTTTTGGGGCGTTCCGTGGACCACCGCGTATACGGTCTTGCCGCTTGGATTGATAGCAAAGGCCATCTCGTAGCCTAGACCTTCGTAAATGTTCGCCCCAACGTTTCCGTCGGTTGCGGCCCATTCGGCGTTCACGGTGTCGTGGAGGTTCTTGTATACATCTTCCCAAACTGCGTAGTCACGGAGGTTGCGGGCAACTTCCCTCGCCTTAACCTGAAGGGCGGTGGTTGCGAGTTTGGTCGAGGCTTCGACCTCAAGTTTGTTCTGACCGCTTGCGGATACAAGCACGAAACCCAGCACGACCGCGATTGCGACGACCACGATGCTGGCCATGGGGAAAATAATACGTCTGGTGAAAGTCTCTGCCGACAGAGTCTGACTGTTTAAACTGACTGTATTCATGGCGCCCCGCCCCCAGTTCTGTTTCATAAACACTATGCTTCAACTGCAAACGATAGGTTAAAATCTGAAGTTGCATAACTCTACGGTTAATTCAAAGCTTACATTTGATGCGAATTACTACGGTCTATAATCCTCGCAGGTCGATCCCGGCCTACGGACTGGCTGGCAGATCGTAGACGAGTGACGTGCCCTCGTTTAATTAGGCTGACGTGCCCCGCTGCGGTTCAGCACCAACGCCGCCGTCTGGCATTTTTCGGCACGTCCTAAGATCGCATTACAATCTCATCTGCGTGGCGACGTTGCAAAAGATCTGTCGCCAAAACTCCGCTTGCAGGTGGATTGAGACGCCTGACCATCCTTTCGACGCTACCGGCTACTGCCGGCCGCTGCCGATCCGATGTTGCGGGTGAGGAGGCGAATGCGGAAGATCGTTTCGAGGCTCTGAATGGCGAGAATCAGTTCGGCAGACTGCATGGTGGCCATCCACCGAGGAGACCGGTTGCACGCAGGATCTCGTTGATCCTTGCTGTTTCCATTTGATTGAGCGCGGCGCGCGGGCGCGGCATGAGGGCGGTATCGATGATGCCAAGGCTCTTCATTGCGGTCTTGAAGCCACCGATGCCGGAGGCGCCGCCGCTGACGCGGCCCTGGGCAACCCAGACGATTTCGAAGAGACGGCAGAGCCGCTCCTGCTCCTTGCGTGCGGCGACCCAGTCGCCACGCTGGGCCGCATCCCACAGGCGTACGTAACCATGCGGATCGACGTTTGCGATGCCCGGAACAACGCCGTGGGCGCCCATCAGCAAGGCACTGTCGACGGCAATCTCCGACCCGGTCATCAGGAACACGTCCGGCTGGTCGGCAAGATCGAGCAGCACATAACGGAAATTGCCGTCGTCGCCGCTGGAATCCTTGAGGCCGATAATCGTGCCTTCTCTTGCCAATGTCACCGTCGTCTGGCGTTGCAGCTTGACGTGCACACAGACAGGAATGTCGTAGGCGACGAGCGGGATATCGACGGCGTCACGGATAAAGCGGAAGTGGTCCAGGATCTCCGATTGGCTGGTGACGGTATAGAACGGCGCGGTGGCGACCACGGCATCGGCGCCCGCCCGCTTGGCGAAGTCTGCATGATGAATGACGCGATCCGTGGTCGGATCGATGACGCCGACGATCAGCGGCACGCGCCCGTTCACCACCTTTGCTGAGTGCTCGATGATCTCGCGGCGCATCTTGTCGTCGTGAAAGATCACCTCGCTGGTCGAACCAAGCACGAAAACGCCGTGGCATCCGCCCTCGATAAGATGCTCCAGAACCCGCGTATAGGAGGGATAATCGACCGTGAAATCCGCATTGAGAGGCGTCACGACTGGGGGAATTACACCCTTGAATTCTGTCATTGTCTCTTTCTTTCGCGGGATCAGTTTAGGTCAGCGCGGGGGTCAAAAACGGCCCCAAGACCGTCGCCGATGAGGTTGATGGCAGGCACCGCGACGAGGAGTGTGGCGCATGGGAACAGCCGCTGCCAGGCCGGGCGGGTGACGCCCGACGCCACGGCTGTTGCCATCATCGGCGATCGCGATCGCCGAAAGTCGCGGCAAATGTTTCACTGCGTGCCTCCCACATTTGAACTTGTCTTGCTGGTTGCGATAACCTGGGTGATACCCTCGTAATGGTGGTCGAGGCGCCGGCGGGCCTCGTCCAGCTCCCGGGCTTCAACAGCATCGACAATGGCGACGTGATGCCGCCAGGTGGCCATCGGATCGACATTGACGAGATTGACGAAATCCGAGGCCTTATGGAAAGCGAGCCAGAACACGTCGATCAGCCGGCTCAGCGTCTCGTTCTCCTGGCAGCGGAAGAGCAGGCGATGAAAAAGCTGATCGTCCTCGGCAAACGATTCCCCGCGTTCGGCATGCGCCTTCATCCGATTGACAGTAGCGCGCAGCTCAGCAATGTCGTCCGTGCCGATTGTCTCAATCGTCTTTCCAATCAGGCCGACCTCGAGGGTTCGGCGGATCTCGATGACTTCCTCGATCTGGCGAAGAGCGCCTCCAAGACCATAGGCAAGATTGTCGAGCAACGGCTCAAACGAGAACGTTTTGACGAATATCCCGACGCCGCGCCGCGATTCCAGCACGCCGAGAGATTCAAGTGCCTTGATACCCTCACGCAGGGAGTTGCGGCTGACGCCAAGCTGGGTCGCAAGCTCGCTCTCGGCCGGCAGAAGGGTTCCCGGTTTCAGGTCATTGTCGCTGATGAAGGCGCGCAGGCTCTCCTGCACGGAAACATGCAGCAAGGGGGCTCTCGTCAAAGGCTTCATGATCTTGAGGGGCATGTCGATCTCACTGCGGAAACGTCTGATGGCGAGATACATATCTACTTGTAGGATATCCGTCAAATGAGCGTGCGCCAGGAGTGCCAAGGAAGATTCGTGCTCGGGATTTCATTGGGAAAATTAGGAGCGGGGGCGGTGCTTCGTCTTCTGACAGTCGCGGTCGCCCTACATCGACCACTCGACCGGTTTGCCGATAGCTTGCAGCCAGAACCTAAGCGGTATCGACGTTTGCATAAACGCTGTCGGGCCTTCGGCAGGTTTTTGCAGGGGACGTAGCCCAAGTGTCATAGCTTTTTGTTATCGTAATGATCAGTAAATCCAACTTAGCATTATAGCCTGGTTCCGATATGAAGGGGTAAAGGGAGGATACGCGTCGACCGGTACCCTCGGCTTGAGTGCCGAAAACCGTTTCCAGACGGCGCAGCTGAACCTGATGGTTGGCAGATATCCCTTTGGACGGCAGAAAATTCAAAGCAATCAAGGAGAACGATATGGACCAGAAACCCGACAGCGCAGGCAAATGTCCTGTCGCGCACGGCAGCACGCCCCGTGGTCGATCCAACCGCGATTGGTGGCCGGACCGGCTGGACGTTCAGATTCTTCACCAGCATTCCGGTCTTTCCGATCCGATGGGCAAGGCGTTCGACTATGCCGAGGAATTCAAGACGCTCGACCTCGATGCGCTGAAGAAGGACCTTCATGCGCTGATGACCGATTCGCAGGACTGGTGGCCGGCCGACTTCGGTCACTACGGCGGTCTCTTCATCCGCATGGCCTGGCACAGCGCCGGCACCTATCGCATTACGGACGGCCGCGGCGGTGCCGGTGCCGGTCAGCAGCGGTTTGCGCCGCTCAACAGCTGGCCCGATAATGCCAACCTCGACAAGGCCCGCCGTCTTCTGTGGCCGATCAAGCAGAAATACGGCAACAAGATTTCCTGGGCCGACCTGTTGATCCTGACGGGCAACGTCGCGCTCGAGTCCATGGGCTTTAAGACCTTTGGTTTTGCCGGCGGCCGCGCCGACGTATGGGAGCCGGAGGAACTCTTCTGGGGTCCTGAGGCCACCTGGTTGGCCGATGAACGCTATAGCGGTGAACGCGAATTGGCAGAGCCGCTAGGCGCCGTGCAGATGGGCCTGATCTACGTCAATCCCGAAGGTCCGAACGGCAATCCCGATCCGGTCGCGGCTGCCCGCGACATCCGCGAGACCTTTGCCCGCATGGCTATGAACGACGAAGAGACGGTGGCGCTGATCGCCGGCGGTCATACCTTCGGCAAGACGCATGGTGCTGGCGATCCGTCGCTGGTCGGTGCCGATCCCGAAGGCGGCGCGATCGAGGACCAGGGCCTTGGCTGGAAGAGTTCCTTCGGGACAGGCGTGGGCAAGGACGCCATCACCGCCGGCTTGGAAGTGACCTGGACGCAAACGCCGACAAAGTGGAGCAACTTCTTCTTCGAGAACCTGTTCGGTTACGAATGGGAACTGACCCAAAGCCCGGCCGGTGCGAAGCAGTGGAAGGCCAAGAATGCCGAAGCCTCCATCCCGGATGCCTTCGACACGTCGAAAAAGCATCTCCCGACGATGCTGACCACCGATCTGTCGCTCCGTTTCGATCCGGCATATGAGAAGATCTCTCGCCGCTTCCTCGAAAATCCGGATCAGTTTGCGGATGCTTTCGCTCGCGCCTGGTTCAAGTTGACCCACCGCGACATGGGCCCGAAGGTGCGCTACCTCGGCCCGGAAGTCCCGGCGGAAGACCTGATCTGGCAGGATGTGATCCCGGCCGTTGATCACAAGCTGGTTGACGACGCGGACATCGCCGAACTGAAGGAGAAGGTTCTCTCGACCGGCCTGTCCGTGCAGGAACTGGTCTCGACCGCCTGGGCATCGGCCTCGACCTTCCGCGGCTCCGACAAGCGCGGCGGCGCCAATGGCGCACGCATCCGGCTTGCGCCTCAGAAGGACTGGGAAGCGAACCAGCCGGCCCAACTTGCCAAGGTGCTTAGCGTTCTCGAAGGTATCCAGAGGGACTTCAATGCTGCTCAGACGGGTGGCAAGAAGATCTCGCTCGCCGACCTGATCATTCTCGCCGGTGCCGCCGGTGTTGAGAAGGCGGCAAAGGCAGGTGGCCATGACGTCACCGTTCCGTTTACGCCTGGCCGCACGGATGCCTCGCAGGAACAGACGGATGTGGCCTCGTTCGCTGCGCTTAAGCCGCGCGCCGACGGTTTCCGCAACTATGTCGGCGGTCGCCAGTTCATGAAGCCGGAAGAAGCTCTCGTCGATCGCGCCCAGCTGTTGACACTGACCGCACCGGAAATGACGGTTCTCGTCGGCGGACTGCGCGTGCTGAAGGCCGGCCAGCCCGAGCACGGCGTCTTCACGTCTCGTCCCGAAGCGCTGACGAACGACTTCTTCGTCAACCTGCTCGACATGGGCACCCAGTGGTCTCCGGTTGCCGGCAAGGAAGGCGTTTACGAAGGACGAGACCGCAAGACAAACGAACTCAAGTGGACCGGCACCCGCGTCGACCTGATCTTCGGTTCGCACTCGCAGCTTCGTGCCCTTGCGGAAGTCTATGGCCAGTCCGATGCCAAGAAGAAGTTCGTCAAGGACTTCGTGGCAGCCTGGACCAAGGTGATGAACGCTGATCGTTTCGATCTCCTTTGATCGTTAAATCTTGCTTGGACGCGGCCCGGGCCGCGTCCAAGCTCTTTCGCACACAGGACCACCTTGATGGGGGCTGATGGGCGAAAATGGAGGGCGATCCGATTGCCCTTCAACAGTGGCTCCGCGGGGACAGGCCGTCCCCGCGACGCCGCAAGGATCGGCATGTCCGGCGAAACGTGCGGTTCCCGATGATTGCGGGTGGCCGAAGCTGAGTATGGCGTAGAGCCGACAAGCTTCCTGCGCCGCCACATAGTTGCGTAGAGTTTCGGTCGACGCCAAATTCAATCTTAAATGGACATTTTCGAAGCATGCGGGAAATGTTATGTGTTTCCGTATAGGGCCAGCTAGACAGAAAAGTCCTCCCTGGGCGGGAATGCGGATACGACGGAGCATATTCGCCGGCTGCAACACGGCCTGTCGCCGCCCGTGGTCGCGGAGGCTTTTTCTGGTGACACGCGGCTGGTAAGCCGTTGGCACAATGTTCCTTTTGAATATGATCTGCCGCCGTTCGAACACCATGACATTTCCGCGATCTATGCCGGCTCCGGCACTGCTTCGGTAAAAATGGGTGGCCAGGTGATCTCGGGCGTTCCCGGGATGGGTACCGTCACGTTGGCTCCGCGGGGGCACGGCGGCTTGTGGCGAGCCGACTGCTCCATCGAAGCCTAGAACGGTTAAAGCAGCTCCAATCGGCTGCTCGGCCGGAGAGGCGGGTATCGTGCTTATTGCGCGGGTCCGAGTTTCCAGTCAGAGTCGCCGGACGGGCAGGCAAGGCCCTTGAAGCGGGTTTCTCCCTCGAGCGTGCGCTGGGTCGTTACAAAGGCGCGGCATGAACTTTGAGGATCAACGCCGATTTCTTCAATCACGCCGGCACTTCCGGTCGATGGGTTGGCCCAGGCAAGGGGCTTCACTCCGACGGGGCCGCGGCTGACTGTATCAGCAATAACCGCCTGATCCGTCTTCGCGGGTGTCGGGATCGCCTGTGTGACGGCGGCGGTTTCCAAGGGCTCGACCTTGGTACATCCCGCCAGCAGCACGGCCAGAAGAGCCAATTGCAATGCGCCTTTACTTTTCCGCGTCATCTGGACTTTCCGATGGTTGTTCTCCCGCATCGTAGCGTGCAATTCTGACAGCAAGCTGAGGAGCTACTATAGAAATGGGAGCAGTGCCAGTCCGTTCCGTCGATTCCGATGTTTTGCTGGTATGTTCCACCACAATCTGGTCCTTTCCCGGCTCAGGCCGGAACTCGATGATGATGCCGCTCCCTGTGCCGTCGGGGTCTTTGGGAAGGCCTTCGATGAGCTTCGATTGCGGGCCTAAACCTAACCTGGACGGTTGGCAGATGTCTGATGAGCAAGCCAGCTCCTGACCGCAGCCACGGATGCGGGATGACGAGGCCTGCGTGGCGAGACCACGTAAAAATCGGTGCCAACAGTAAGTTCCGTTCGTAGCACGCGGACAAGGCGACCGGCTGCTAAATCATCCTCCACGAAGAACGTGCTCGTCAGAGCAAGGCCCTGACCGGCAATCGCGGCCTCAATCGCCAGCGACGTTTGATTGAACCGAATGTTCTTGGCGCCCGTCAGCGGAGTGGCGGGAAATGCCAACTCGAGAAATTGTGGCCAAAAATCGTGGCCGTCGTGAAGAAGCGGGTAGCGTGCGAAATTGCCATCTTGAGAGGGGCGGCCGAGCTTCTCCACCAGCAGGGGGCTGCCGACGGCAATAATGACGTGGTCGAATAAAAGTTCTGCGTTCAGGTTCGGTCCAAAGGGAGGGCGACCATGGCGGACGGCGAGATCCACTGCGTCGGTTTGGAAATTGGCAATGCGGTCACTCGCCAGAATGCGCAGATCGATGTTCGGATGGGTTGCCGTAAAATCGGGCAGGCGCGGGATCAGCCACTTCGAGGCGAATGTCGGCGTAACGCTGATCGTCAGACGGAGCGGTTCCGGCTTCAGCGTTTCGGTTGCTTCAAAGATCAGTTCGAATGCGCGGCGGATATTCGTCACATAGCTCTGGCCCGCCTCCGTCAACGCCAGCGTTCGCGGAAGCCTGTCAAACAGCTTCAAGCCCAGCTCTGCTTCCAACCCCCGTATCTGTTGGGCTACAGCCCCCTGAGTCACCCCGATTTCCTCCGCTGCCAGGCGGAAGTTCAAGTGCCGCGTGACGACCTCGAACACGCGAAGGCCATTAAGAGAGGGAAGACGCCTGATACCTTCTGCCATTCGATAGATTTTCTACTGCTTGCTGAGAATGGAACTCGTTCGCATTGCTGATGTCGTAGTGATATCACGCTTCACATGCGACTGCAGACGGCAATAGTGCGGATCCCTTTGAAAATAGGAGAAAGTATAATGTCAGTAGAAAAGGTAGCGGTGATTACGGCCGGCGGCAGCGGAATGGGCGCCGCCGCAGCGAAGCGTCTTGCAGCGGATGGGTTCAAGGTGGCAATCCTGTCATCGTCGGGCAAGGGGGAGGAGCTTGCCAAGACACTCGGGGGTGTCGGTGTGACCGGCTCGAACCAATCGCCCGACGATCTCGGCAAGCTCGTTGAGCTTGCAGTCTCGGCATGGGGACGCATTGATGTGCTCGTAAATAGCGCCGGCCACGGCCCTCGCGCGCCCATCCTCGACATATCAGACGAGGACTGGCACCGCGGCATGGAGGTCTACCTCCTGAACGTCATCCGCCCGACGCGCCTGGTGACGCCGCACATGCAGAAGCAGAGGGCCGGATCCATCGTCAACATTTCCACGGCATGGGCTTTCGAGCCGAGTCCAATGTTCCCGACGTCGGCGGTGTTCCGCGCCGGGTTGGCGTCATTCACAAAGATATTCGCGGAGACATATGCGGCTGAAAACATCCGCATGAACAACATTCTTCCCGGCTGGATCGATAGCCTACCGGCCACCGAAGAGCGCCGCGATAGCGTTCCGATGAAGCGCTACGGCACGAGCGAAGAGATTGCCGCGACTGTTTCGTTCCTTGCGTCGGCAGGTGCAGCCTACATGACAGGACAGAACATTCGCGTTGACGGCGGACTGACCCGTTCTGTGTGATGCTGGCGGGCACTGCTGCGGAGCCAAGTTGCCTCCGGGGTGGCGTACGACAGAACGTCGATCAGAAGCGGATGACCGCTCCGAAAATCGGGCCGTGCTCGATCACGTCGTAGGTGAAGCCATCGTTGCTGTAGTCGACACCGAGGGCGCGGTAACCCGCAACTGCGGAGATCGTGTCATTGAACTGATAGCCAACGCCTGCCAGCACGTCCCAATCCAGGTCGGCGCCACCGGCACCGATCATGCCCCAGCCGGTGAGATAGACTTTGTCGGTCAGCGAGTAGTTGCCCTTGACGCCCGCAACCCCGTCCACCCAGTTCGCAGAGTCGGTCCGCGACACGTTGCCGATAAGGCCGCCGCTCAGCCCGATCGTCGTTTCGGCATGCCAGTATCTGGCGCCGGCAATCACATCCAAGCGAGCCTTCGGATCTTCGTAGACGGTGTATCCGACGCCCAGCAGTGAGCTGAACGTGACCGACTTGACATCGACCTCGTCGGCAATGACGCCGCGCGGCGTTGCAGCGTCCGTCGTTATGCGAGCATAGATTATGTCGGTGAAGATGCTGAACCGGTCATAGCGGGCTTCACCGGCTGCCATGAAGGCAAAGTCCAGATCCTTCAGGATGTCGCCGAAATCCTGACTTATGTCGACGGTCGGCAGGCCGAACACCTGGGTCTTGCCTCGAGGCCCGCAAACCAGAAGTAGGGCGCGAAAGAAAACGTCCAGCCATTCGGTTGCGCAGTCTGAGGCTGCGGTGCCGTGGCGGGCAACAGATCCGCGGCGTGCAGAGGCGCCACGAACGCCAAAGCGGAAACGGTGCATGCGATCAGCGAAATCCTGCTCCTCATGGTCAACCTGTCCCCTCTCGTGTTCAGGTTACAATCGCCCCGATTCACTGACCTGAACTGATAACGCAGGTTGCACCAAGTCCTGTGTCTCGCAAAGTGATTATATTCTGGTTCTCATATATGAAACCCGAAAATCCCCGTTTGTCATTTGGCATCGTCCGGCATTCGGCTTCAGCGATCGCGTCCGGTCAGAAGTCCTCCGCATGGCGTCGGGCTTGTCCGCTTCATCCCCGCCAGAACCTTTTTCGCTCCATCAATTCATCCAGGGATGATTGGGCGGCGCTGACCAGTTTCTCGCTGTTGCCATGGACGATCAGGGAGTCGGCGTCGGAATGTGACTCCAGCTCCAGGGAGCGAACGACTGCCGGCGCGGTTGCCATGTCGTTCAGAAGGCCGAGTTCGTCCTGCAGTTGTTCCATCGTCTTGATGAACTTGCCGTATCGTCGCTCTGCCTGCCTGCTGGTGAACAACGAGCCCAGGAATTCGCTTGCATATCTAAGCTTCTTCGCCACCTTGCGCGCTTCGTGCCGATGCGCGTCGTCGGCTTCCGCCAGAGATTTACCCCGCTTTTTCAGCCTCTTGCGTTGACGATCGAGAACCTCGATTGCGAAATCGACCACCGGTCCGTTACGGATCTCCGCCGTTTCCGGCAGCGTCAGATACTCCCCGCAGTGGAGCCATTCGTTCAGGTCAAGCATAAGGGCCTTGGCGCGGGAGCCGTAGAGCGCGTTAAGCACCTCTTTATAGGCGCTGTCGCGCGCTTCGAGCAGGCGGCCTTTGATGTCGCCGCTTCCGACCCTGGCAATCATCACATCAATATTGCGCGCCGCTCCGAGAACGCCAGTCAGCCACTTCAACTCGTCCTTGAGCCGCTGGGATTCCGCATCGACCAGGATCTGCTTGTAGAGCGAGAAGGCAGAGCGCAGTCGCCGCAGCGCCACGCGAGCCTGATGGAGTGCCAGCGGATTTGCATTATCCAGGAGGATGGATTCGTTCAGCCGGAAATGCCGAAAACATGCTTGAGCAATGACCTGGAACGAAGCCCCGACCCGCAGGTCGCGATCGAGATGCACGGGTTCAGCCTTGAAAACCGATGCCTGCTCGCCGAGCAGGCGGTATCCTCTCTCCGCCTTTGAAGCGACACCAAAGCGGACAGGGACAAGCGCTTCGATCTTGCGAGCAAGGATGAACAACGCGCTTGGCTTACCGTCCTTCAGCTCCAGCTCCAACTCCCGTACCTGCATCTGGCGATCGCCGGCGACGATCAAGCCCATGTCCAGGGCAACTTCAATCTTGCTCCCGTCCTCGTCGACGTTCCACCGGTGCCGTTCCACCGGGGTGGAAAACTGTTGGATGAGAGCGCTGTCTTCGATATCGAGCTCCGCCCGCAGCGGCGTCGTGTAATCAATCACAGGCGTGTCGCCTGTCACCGCCGCTTCCCATTCGGAGCGCGCAAAGATGGCACTGTTCGGGCCCATCGCCTTTACGGTTTGGACGTGCGCTGCGCCAACCGTACGGATTCGCAGAGAATAGCCGCCCTCCCATACCTCGTGGTCGGGCGTGTCAAAATAGATGGACGTCAGGGGATCCGCCGAGACGGGGTTGCCCAGCAAGCCGGATCCCAGGAGTGTGTCAACCGCGTCAGCGCTCAGCTCTAGCTTCAATTCTGTTTCGATTGCCAAGTGCGGTCTCCGCTCGGTCACATGATGATCGGTGGATACAATTCTCTGACGAGAGATAGAGCGGTGCCATGCGGACAAAACGTCTTGATGACAAAAACGTCTGTGGCAGTACGACCGTAGCGACATCCCACAGGAAAATCCGGCCGTCAGAGCTCAGACGATCGACCGGAGCAAGAATTTGGCTTGGGCTACGTTCGATCTAGGATCCCGATTGGCGAGCCGCGGTATCCAAAGCAGCGAAATCCTCGTCATCCAGAGCGATGCTCGCCGCAGCGACATTCTCCTCAAGATGCTTCACCTTGGAGGTTCCGGGGATCGGCAACATCACGGGGCTGCGCTTAAGCACCCAGGCCAGCGCAATCTGGCTCGGCGTCGCCTCATATTTCTTGGCCAGCCTGTCGAGGATGGAGCCTGGCCGGGCAAGCGCACCCGCTGCCAGCGGATACCACGGAATGAAGCCGATGCCCTCGCGCTCGCAGTAATCGAGCACGTTCTCGCTGCCACGGTCGACGAGGTTATAGCGGTTCTGAACTGTCGCGACAGGAAATACCATTCGAGCCGCCTTAATGTCTTCGACTGAAACTTCGCTTAGGCCCGCATGAGCAATGAGGCCCTGGTCCAGAAGCGTCTTTACCGCGCCGAACTGCTCGTCGCGAGGAACTTTCGTGTCTATGCGGTGCAACTGCCACAGATCGATCCGGTCGATGCGAAGTTTCTTGAGGCTGCCTTTCGCTCGCTCGAGAAGATAGTCCGGCCGCCCGTTCGGCGTCCAGATGTCCGGTCCTTCGCGGGTCAGACCGGCCTTGGTCGCAATCAACAGCCCCTTGTAAGGATGCAGCGCTTCGCTGATGAGCTCCTCGGACACGTCGGGGCCGTAGGAATCGGCTGTATCTATGAAATTGACGGCGATCTCCGGTAACCGGCGCAAGGTTGCAAGTGCTTCGGCCTTGTTCGCAGGCGGTCCCCATATGCCGGGCCCCGTGACACGCATGGCGCCGAAGCCGAGACGATTGATGGTGATGTTGCCGATCGAAAATTGACCCGATGCGGCGGCTGAGATCGTGAAACCGTCTGGCACTGACCTTCTCCCGATTGCCTGTCTTGGTGGGCTCAATCGGGCTTAAGGTGGAGCGAGCTGGGCACAATGCAAGTCCACCTAGGCGCAATCCGCCATTGCCTTCCGCAGGCTGGTCCCCAAGGGCGGCAAAGTGCGGTCCCGGCGCGGAATTTCAGTGGATAGCGACAGCGCCGGGTCTAGGGATCAGGGCCGCCCTCAATCTACCGGTCGTCCTGAGATCATGCGCAGCCATGGCGGCAGGTGGAAGACGCACATCAGCAGATACATCGCCGTCATGCCGTCCATTGGAAAAACGTCCGGCATTGCGGAGCAGATCATATCTGCTCCGCCGCCTGCCAAGGTGACAATCGCCATGATGGCGAAGATTGGCGCCGCTGCAAGGCACAGCCAGTTGCCGATGCTTGCTGCATTGTCTGTCGGCGTCTTGACCGAGGCGCCGTGCCGTGTTTGGCCGAAGGAAAGCATGACCGTCATCCCCGGCCGTATTCGTCGTGAAGCCGCCACCAGATGCCTTGCTCGTTGCGGCCCAGGGGTGCGCGGTCGAGCCACTGATACACGCCCCAAATACCGTCCACGCCGCGTGCATAGCTGGAGTAGGTGTGGTAGACCACGCCGCCATCGAGCACGAAAGCGCTGAGGCCCGGCCGGTCGCGCGTGTAGGTGGCGACGTCGGTTCCGGTCATTGCGGCGATCTGAGCGACTGGGCTCTCGCTGCCGCGCAGTTTCCATTCCTGCACGGTCTGGCCTTCCAGCGGTACGCGAGCTGGCGGTTCACGGCGGTAGTTGTATTCTATCCCGCCTTCGCGCTGCTGCTGCTCGCTGAACAAGACGCTGAAGTCGAGGTTGAAATCGCTACCGAAGGAGGATGCCCAGTCGAAGGTCCATCCCATCCGTTCCTTGAAAGCCTGCAGCTTTGGAAGCGGCGCGCGGGAAACGGCGGTGAAGGCGACGTCATGGTTTTCGAGGTGAACGACGACGCCGTTGAAGCCATCGGCGATCGACGAGCAGGACGGGCACCCGGCGGTATAGTCGGGGCCGAACATGAAGTGGTAGATCAGCAGTTGCGAACGGCCCTTGAAGAGATCGATGAGCGAAGCGCTGCCGTTGGCGGTCTCGAACCGGTAGTCCTTGTCGATCCTGACCCACGGCAGCTCCTGGCGGCGTAGCGCCAGCATATCGCTGCGCCGCGTCAGTTCCTTCTCTTCCGCTAGCAGCTCGAGCCGTGCCGCAAGCCATTCTTCGCGTGTGCCTGTAATATGCATCGTCATCATGCTTCTCCTCTTGGTGTCCGTTGGCGTAGCATGCCGCCACTTGCGGCTGCTTGGTGGTCGTGAGCAGACTATGGCCAGAGCGGGAGAAGGTGGGAGTTACAAGTTTGACGGGATTCCGATGGACTCGATGATCATCGCTGCGGCGAGGCTGCTTGCGACCGGCGATCTTCTCGGTGCCTTGAAGAGGGTTGCGTTGCGCAATGATGCGCCGGCGCTCGCCCTTCGTGGCATCGCGATGGCGCAGCTTGGTGATCTCGCCCGGGCAAAGGTTTTGCTGAAGACGGCTGCGCGCGCGTTCGGCTCAAAGGAGCCGGTCGCGCGCGCACGCTGCCTCGTGGCCGAGGCGGAAATCGCGCTTGTCTCGCGTGATCTGACCTGGCCCGCCAAGACACTCGCCGCCGCGCGGGAAGTGCTCGAAGCTCACGATGATCGCTTGAACGCAGCGCATGCGCGACATCTGGAGGCAAGGCGGTTGCTACTCATCGGCCATCTCGATGAGGCCGAACGCCTACTCGCCAGCGTCGATCCGGCACCGCTTCCCCCGCCATTGCGGACCGCCCACGAGCTGGTCGTTGGAGGGATTGCCATTCGGCGTCTTCGCACGAGTGCTGCAAGTACAGCTCTCCGCCGAGCGGAAAATGCTGCGCGCGAGGCGGGTATTCCTGCCCTCAATGCCGAAGTCGAGGCCGTGTCCCAGGTTCTGAAAACGCCGGCAGCGCGGCTGATCGGGCAGGGAGGGGAGCGCTTCCTGCTGCTGGAGGAGGTAGAGGCGGTTCTGACGTCGGGGGCGCTGGTCGTCGATGCATGCCGTTACGTCGTGCGCAATGGTGACGAGGTTGTCTCGTTGACGACGCGTCCGGTGTTGTTCGCGCTCGTTCGGGCACTTGCGGAGACCTGGCCGAAAGACGTGTCGCGGACCATGCTTCTTGCTCGCGCGTTTGGGGCCAAACATGTCGATGAATCGCACCGTGCTAGGCTGCGTGTCGAAGTCGGGCGGTTGCGCGGCGAGCTTCATCGCATAGCGGATATCAATGCGACCAAGGACGGTTTCGTGCTCGCGCCGCGTCGGGCAACCGACGTGGTCATGCTCGCCCCGCCCGTCGAGGAACAGCATGGCGAGATCCTCGCATTTCTGGCCGATGGGGAGGCCTGGTCGAGTTCGGCGCTTGCAATCGCGATCGGTACCAGCCCACGCACGGTGCAGCGGGCACTTGATGCACTCGCGGAAACAGGCAAGGTGCAATCGTTCGGACGCGGGCCGGCGCGCCGGTGGACGATCCCATCGCTGCCGGGGTTCCCGTCAACTTTGTTACTCCCAGGTCCACTCCCCAACGACTAGGATAGGCCCATGAAACACTCCAAAGCTGAAATCCTTCGTGAATATGGCCCCTTTCCGGATGTGAAGCAGGTGGGCGGCGTCACCTATGATGGTCGACATGTCTGGTTTGCCTCTGGCGACAAGCTCAATGCCTTCGATCCCGATGCCGGCGAGGTTGTCCGTTCGATCGACGTTGCGGCACATGCCGGAACCGCTTTCGATGGACGGTATCTTTTTCAGATTGCGGAGGATCGAATCCAGAAGATCGATCCGAAGACCGGTACTGTGCTCTCGACGATCCCGGCACCCGCGAACGGTGGTGATTCCGGGCTCGCCTGGGCTGAAGGAACGCTCTGGGTAGGAGACTACCGTGGCCGAAAGATCCATCAGATCGATCCGGAGACCGGCGCACTTCTTCGCAGCATCGAGTCCAACCGTTTTGTTACCGGCGTGACCTGGGTCGATGGCGAGCTTTGGCATGCCACCTGGGAAAGCGATGAGAGCGATATCCGACGCATTGAACCCGAAACCGGACGGGTGCTGGAACGCATCGACATGCCGGCGGGCATAGGCGTATCGGGACTTGAGTCCGATGGCACGGATCGGCTGTTTTGTGGCGGTGGCAACAGTGGCAAGGTCCGGGCCATCCGCCGGCCCGGAGTTAGCCAATCCTGATGTCTCCTGCCGTCTAGTCCAATGTCCTGCGGAAGCGGCGGACAGCAATCAGCATGGCGACTGTCATCAGGCAGGCGAGGGCGATCGTGTCATAAGCAAGGATCTGGATACTCGCGCCCTTCAGCATGATCGCCCTGACAATGCGGATATAGTGGGTCAGCGGCAGCGCCTCACCGATCCATTGCGCCCACTTCGGCATGCCGGCGAACGGAAACATGAAGCCCGACAGCAGGATATTCGGCAGGAAGAACATCATCGCCATCTGCATGGCCTGCAGCTGATTGGCAGCGATCGTCGAGAAGGTGTAGCCGATCGACAGGTTGGTGATGACGAAGAGCGTGGTCGCAGCCGCCAGCGAAGCCGGGCTGCCAAGGATTGGAACGCCGAAGACAAGCAGGCCGGCCGCGATGATAAGAAGCGACTGAACGAGACCGATCAGCACATAGGGCGCAATCTTGCCCAGCATGATTTCCAGCGGCTTGATCGGCATGGAGAGCAGGTTCTCCATCGTGCCGCGTTCCACCTCGCGAGTGACCGAGAGAGCCGTGAAGATCAGCAGCGTCATCGTCAGGATTGTGCCGAGCAGGCCGGGCACGATATTCAGCGTCGATGAGCCGGCCGGATTATAACGACGGTGCTGGACGATGGAGAAGGCGGGCTTGGTCGGCTCGGCGAATTCGACCTGCCGGTCGTTGGCAAGTGCCGACGTCACGATGCCGGAGAGCGCACCGAGCGCCGAGCTCGATGCGACCGGATCGGTGGCATCGGCTGCGACCAGCAGGGAGGGTGTATCGCCGCGCCGAAGCGAGCGTTCGAACCCTTCAGGAATTTCTACGACAAACAGAGCCTTGCCGGATTCCAGAAGCGAATCCATGTCTTCGGCACGGGTAACGACAGAACGAATCTCGAAGAAGTCGGTATTCTCCAGCGCTGCCAAAATCGACCGGCCGATATCGGTGTTCTCGCGCATCAGCACCGCGGTTGGCAGGTTGTGCGGCGTCGTGTTGATCGCAAAGCCGAACAGGAACAGCTGCATGATCGGCAAGGCGACCATCGTCGCCAGCGTTATGCGGTCGCGGGTCATCTGGATGAATTCCTTGATCGTCATCGCCCAGAAACGCCCGAAGGAGATACCGTTGCCGTTCGCCGTTGTCGTCGTCATTGGAAATTGTCCTCCGAGCGGCGCATCAGATCGATGAACGCATCTTCCAGCGTCGCTTCGCCCTCTTGCCACTTGAGATCGGACCGTTCTCGGTATGGCGCGATTGCTTTTTCAAGCGCCTCGGGATCGCGACCGGCAACATGCAGGCTGGTCCCGAAGGGCGCGATCATGTCGACCCCTGGCTCGTTCTCCAGTTCGGCTTGGAGGCGATGCACGCCCGTTCCGGAGACGGTCCAAGTGACCAGACCGGTGCTGGCGATCACCTCGTCCACTGTTCCCTGCGCCAGCAGTTTGCCGTAGGCAATATAGGCGATCTCATGGCAGCGCTCTGCCTCGTCCATATAATGGGTGGACACCAGCACCGAGAGGCCGTCGGCGGCAAGCGCGTGAATCTCGTTCCAGAAGTCACGGCGGGCTTTGGGGTCGACGCCTGCCGTCGGTTCGTCGAGGAGGAGCAGGGCCGGTTCCGGTAGGATGCAGGCGCCAAGTGCGAGGCGCTGCTTCCAGCCTCCCGAAAGTTCCCCAGCCAGCTGCTGTTCCCGACCTTTCAAGCCGAGACGTTCTATTGCGGCGCTTGCTCTGCCGCGGGCATCTGCCAGGCCGTAGACGCGGGCGACGAACTCCAGGTTCTCCCGGATCGACAAATCCTGATAGAGCGAGAACTTCTGCGTCATGTAGCCGACGCGACGGCGGATGCGATCGCTTTCGGTCAGGATGTCGAAGCCAAGGCATGTGCCATCGCCGCTGTCTGGCGTCAGCAGGCCGCAGAGCATGCGGATCGTCGTGGTCTTGCCGGAGCCGTTCGGACCGAGAAAGCCGTGAATGCGGCCCTTCTTCACTGACATCGACACATCGTCGACCACCTTCCGGCTGCCGAAACTCTTGGTGAGGTGATGGACGTCGATCACTGTCTCGGGAGCGTATATGGGCATTGCCGTGTCGCTCATGGGCGGGCTCCCGCGGTGACATCCACCGGCTGGCCAGGGCGCAGCGCCTTTGGATCGGCGGGGACTGCCTCGACACGGTAGACGAGTTTGGCACGCTCTTCGAGGCTGTAGATTACCGGCGGTGTATACTCGGCATTCTTTGCGATGAAGCTGATCTTCGCATCGGTGGGTCGGCAGGCGTTACAGGCGACGCGGATCGATTGATCAAGCGAAAACAGTGCAATCTCGCCTTCGGGCACGAAGAAGCGGATGCGAATGTTCTCTGGCGGTAAGAGGGCCACGATCGGCCGGCCGGCGGGCACGACCTCACCGGCGCGGTAATAGACGGTCTCGATGCTGCCTGTTGCCGGAGCAGACACGAAGCGGCGGGCAAGCGCGGCTTTCGCAGAGGCTAGATCGGACTTTGCCGCAGCGACCGCCTCCCTTGATTGGCGCAGCATTTCAATACGGGCCGGCAGGTTCGCAAGCGTAATCTGGCTGCGGACATTATCGAGGACGGCACGGTTGGCGGCTTCGGTGGCCGTCGCCGTGTCGAGGTTTGCCTTTGTCGCCGTGCCACGCTCGACCAGCACGCGGGTGCGATCGAGATCCTGTGCGGCAAGCTCAAGTCGGGCGACCGCCTCGCGTTCGCTGGCGCGCAGCATGTCGATTTCTTCCGGCCGCTTTTGCTTCGCCTCGGCGAGTTCTAGTTCGGCCTGCAGACGAGCCAGCGAAGCGCGCGCGGCGCCGACAGCGGCCTCTTCGGTTTGAGAATCCAGACTGAAAAGCGGCGAGCCGGGCGCAATTGCCTGCCCTTCGGCGACATCGAGTTTAACCACACGGCCGCTGGTGTCGGCACCGATGAACAGCGTGTCGGCCTCGACCCAGCCCTGGTAGGCGCGCTGGGATTTGTCGGAGAACAGGAAAGGCAGGGCGGCAAGGGCCGCGCCGGCCACGATGACGACGATAAGGATTCGTTTCATGTCGTGCCTCCTTCCGGCACGAAGAGC
Organism: Rhizobium sp. BK538; assembly: GCF_014197575.1. Taxonomy (NCBI): domain Bacteria; kingdom Pseudomonadati; phylum Pseudomonadota; class Alphaproteobacteria; order Hyphomicrobiales; family Rhizobiaceae; genus Rhizobium; species Rhizobium sp. BK538. The sequence goes on along the minus strand of NZ_JACIFT010000022.1, from coordinate 86,222 downwards.
GTGTCGAGGAACGTGTCGAAGAGTTTCTGCGCGTCGAGGTGCTCGTAGCCTTCGAAAAGCGTCGTCCAGACGATCGACATCAAGGCCGGTGCCATGACCAATTGCGGGACGTCAGCGACGGCGGGATTGCGAAGCTCGCCGCGCGCGGCGGCACGGGCAAGTAGGACACGCACGATCGCGAGGCCTTTGGTGATAATCTCGCGGTAATAGAATTCGGTCACAACGGGGAACATCGGACCCTCGGCGAGGATTAGCCGCAACAGGTGCCGGCGCTCCGTCTCCAGGATCTCGCGCTTGAAGAGCGCATAGAACATCGAAACGGCAGCGCGCGGCGGGATCGCCTCCTTCTGGACCATGCCGCCGACTTCACCGAGGAGCGGCGAGGCGATGCCGGACACGAGCTCGATGAAAAGTCGCTCCTTGTCGGGGAAATGCAGATAGACCGTACCTTTGGCGATGCCGGCGCGAGCCGCGACATCCTCCATGCGGGTCGCGGCAAAGCCCCGTTCCGCAAAGCAGGCGAAGGCCGCCGCCAGGATCTCGGCCCGGCGCTGCTCCGGATCTCGTCTTTCTCGCTTTTTCTCAGGCATTGGCTTCATTTTCTATTATGACTGACTGGACAGTCATTAACATCATGTGTGGTTTTTTGCAAGAAAATATTGAGCACGCAAGTGTTCCTGGGCCCACGAAATCGGCGCTTCAAAGAGGTGGAGAGCCGCCGATGCGACTGCAGCGCGCCAATTTGCGCCGACCTATCCCGATGCAGGTTTCGACGCCATGATCTGGCCGTCTGTCCGGTTGGCGAAGGAATGACGCTTATTCCACGCGTGGCGGCGGCCTCGAGGATGGAAAAGTTTTCGCCAAGCGGGGCCGTGGCAGCGAATAAGGCAGAACTTGTCGCTGCTGCGGTTGCGATCTTTCGCGGTTAGAACTTCACCTGAGTTGCAAAATGCCGGCAAATATTAGAAGTTTGTTTTCAACTGAGCTTTTGCTGGAGGTCGCGGACCATGCCAACCTCCCATCCGATGGATCCGGTCAGTCACAGGGATGCCAAAATCTGCCGGGGTTGTTGGGATCAAATGCATGTCCCCATTCCGATTCGTGGCGCGCTTGCGCTGCCGTTCCGCATGTTTGGTGTCACCCGCAGCAAGATGAACCCCAACATCTGCACGATTTGCGAGCGGTCGTTTCGTTACGTCAAGAAGCAGCGCCATGTTTCCGCGACCGCAACCATCTTGTTTGCTGATATCAGAGGGTTCACTGCCCTCTCGGAGCAGATCGAGCCGATCAGGTTGAGTGAGATTGTCAGCCTGTTTCATGACCGATGCGCGCAGGCGATCTGGGCTCACGACGGTATCGTCAACAAGCAGATGGGCGATGGCTTGATGGCGATCTTCAATTTTCCGATCCTGAGAAAGGATCATGCCGCCGCCGCGGTTATGGCGGCGCTCGACATACAGCAACACTGCACCGCGGTATTCGAAAGCCTTGATCGTGGTCACAGCTTCGGTGTCGGTGTCGGTATTCACACCGGCGAGGTCGAGATCGGTGAGTTTTCGAGCTTCCGTAGCGATTTTACGGCAATTGGTGGTGCTGTTAATCTTGCGTCGAGGCTGGAATCGCAGGCAGGCGCAGGCGAGATCGTCATGTCGCCAGAGTCTGCATCTCAGGCTGCGCATCTCACAGCCGCAGCGCATGCCCGTACGCTGTCGCTGAAGGGCATAGAACTGCCGGTACAGGCGAGCGTCCTGGTTCGGAGATGATTTTCCGACTAAACAGCGGCAGAATAGATCGAGGCCGTCGCCGACTCTATAGCGATAACATCTCGCTTTCGATCAATAGGGACCGCTAATCCACGCACATTGGCCTCGAAAGGGTAAGCTTTTTCCAAACGGAGCGAACGCGGCGAACAAGAGAGCTCGTTACCGCCGCGATAGCGATCTTTCGCACTTGAGGTTGAGCGCGACGCCTCCGGAGATCGGTCTCGCGCTGCCGCGCCCTGAAAGGCTCTGGCGCGCAATCAGCGTGGGCAGCTGGCGACGTATCGCCGGCCGTATCGATCGCGGTAGTAGCACTGGCCGGGCTGCCCGGCGACATTGCCGATGACGGCGCCAGCGGCGCCACCTATGGCCGCACCCACAGCGGCGCCGCGCACATTGCCGGTCGCTATACCGCCAATGACCGCGCCCGAGGCCGCACCAATTCCCGCTCCTTGCTGGGTCGGCGTGCATCCGGCCATCGTGGCTCCTGCTAGAAGCAGCAAAATCGACATGCGTTTCATCTTGTTTCCTTCCTGCTGAATTCGTTCGCGCGACGGTAGATAGAGGCATTTCGGAAAAGACAATCGCTGCTTTGCGTTCGCTTCTGTTGCCGGCTTCTTTCGATCAATCGATGCCGGTGTCTCCATTGCCTATTGGACCGCTTGCGCCAATTAAGATTGGTTTCAACAAGCAGCAGGGTCCCGTCATGAACGAGCATGAAGAGAACATTCGCCGCCGTGCCTATGAGATCTGGGAGCAGGAGGGCCGCCCACACGGGCAGGATATGAAACATTGGCTACAGGCATTCAAGGAATTTGGCGAGCGCGTCGATGCTGCGACAAAGCCGACGGTGAAGGTGAAATCCGCCAAGCCGCGAGCCGCAGCGAAATCCGCGGCTGAAAAGCCGGCGACGAAGAAGACAAAAGCGGCTGGGGTCGCAATAGCCGCGTCTTCCCAAGACAAGCCCCGTCGCTCACGCTCTCCGAAGTCCGTCACGACGCATTAGATTTTCATTACGGCTTTGGGCCGAGTGATACGACGCGGCGCGTCCGTATGTTTGGGCGTAACGATTTGAGTCGCGCGCAATTGGGCGGGCGACGAAGACGGCCATGACCGCAAGCAGCCTTCGGAGTTGATTAGGCCAACACCTTGGCCTCCACAGCGGCTGCGACGAAGGCATCTCTGGCGGCTTCCAGGTGCGCGAGGTGGTTCATGGCCTCCACGCACCGGCGCTTGGCCGCCTCAACGTGCATGCTGCTTTCGAGCGGCCATCTGTGCTCCAGATACTCAACCGCTTCGGCCGGACCATGGATATATTCAGAGGGTCGTGTCCCAATCTGAATTGCCACGGGCGCCGCCCATGTTGGTTCAGTTGCGTGGCCGATCGTGTTCATGACGAACCTCCTCTTTGCCAACGAGCGATAAGCGGGATGTAGGTGTTTGTGTGAACCGATCAACCCGTCGTGAGACCGTGACTTGATTGGCATTTTCATCCGTCGATCAGCCACGCGGGCCAATCAGTGAACGCTCGGGAACTTGGCCAACACGGCGTAGTCCTCTGCGACGAGTTCACTGATTGCAATCAGAACCTCTTCGGCTGAGAAGCCGGAGGCGATTGTCGTTCGAATGAGCTCCTGGAGATCCGGTTCGATCACCTCCCGGCAGTCCTCGAGCCGTTCATCGGAAACAGTCAGGCTGTGCAGTTCTTCCATAGTTGGTCCTTTCTCGGGATGGGGCTGCCGTTGAGAACATCGGACGGCAATATTTTTGACAGCCTATCGGCTGGAGGAGCGTCGCCTCGGCGAGGCCAGGAGACCTTCGCGCTGCAACTTCTTCCGGGCAGCCTTGCGCTGCCTGGCGATTGCCTGCGCCCGTTCACGGACTCTCCGCTCGGATGGCTTCTCGTAGGATCGGCGTTCCTTCATTTCGCGGAACAGTCCCTCGCGCTGCATCTTCTTCTTCAGCGCGCGCATGGCCTGCTCGACGTTGTTGTCTCTGACGATGACCTGCATCTTTTTCTCCTGGCTTTGAGGATGGGGTGCGTCTCAGCCAAGCTGCTGAGCGATCAGTTCCTGCAGTTCTCGCAGCGTGAGAAGGCAGGGGTAAGGTTTCCAGTTCTTGTCCGGGCTGCGAGCGGCGTCATCGCGCTCGCGCGGACCGCCGCTGATGCGACGGCGATATTGGGTTTGTTCAGTTGAAATCCTTCGCCGCACTTGCGGCATGCTCAACACGGTGCCGGTTTTTCGATCACGCAGACCGAAGGAAAGCGAAGATACGACGCGCGAGGCATCGGCCGTGCCAGGTTCGTATTTTTTGGGTGTCCGCCATAAGATGGGAATGCGAGCGACCCGTTGCAAGGCTTCGATCGCCGCACACGCCGTTCCGGAGCGTCGCGCTTCGTCAACCGTCACATGCTTGATGTCGTGGGGGTCGAGAGACAGGATCCGCCGCTCGCGGATTTTTGGCGAGGTCACCGCAAAACAAACGATGTGAGTTTTGCAGTGACCTCTTGATGACTAGGAAATGTAATCATCCAAGCACATGCTACCTGAAGTGCAGCGATATGGAATTTATCACATGCGGTAATCCACATGTACTTTGGGAGCGGGTGCCTATTGCGTGGATGACGGCTATGAGCCTTTCGGGGGAATATCGGGTCTGAACGGTGATACTGCGGTTTGTAGCCGCCCCTATTTCGTATGATGCGTCAACCGGGCGAAAGGTGATTCGGCCGTTTCTGTACCACGATCTTTGATAAATAAATCGCATCCGATTAAATCGGATGTTGACGTTTGCGCGCGGCCCGCGTATTTAAAGCGTATCCGAGTTATTCGCGCGCGAAATAAATCGAGCGGCGGAAAGGACTTCGCTATGTGGCACGGGAACAGATTCATGCAGTCGGTACAATCGGTCGTCAGTGTGACGAAGGCCAAGGAACGCTGGATCGTCAGCGATCATCCAAACACGCCCCAGGCCTATGGCGAATTTTCGCGGGTGCTCGACCCATCCGTCTATGAGGCGCTCCCCGATGATTGGTTGATCGGGATAACCGACGTCGTCGACTCGACGTCGGCGATCAAGTCAGGGCGTTACCAAGACGTCAACTACGCCGGCGCATCGGTGATCGCCGCCGTGGGAAACGCCTGGGGCAACTTCGATTTTCCCTTCGTGTTTCGCGGAGACGGGGCTGCGTTCGCACTGCCGCCCCATGGGATCATGACCGCGACTTCCGCGTTGCGGCAGGTGGTCGCCTTTGCCAGTGCCAATCTCAACCTGGCTCTTCGGGCCGGTTTGGTGCGCGTGGGCGCGATCCGTGCCAATGGACGTGACGTGCGCATCGCGCACTATGCCGCCTCTGAAAACGCGACCTATGCGATGTTTGCCGGCGGCGGCCTAAAATGGGCGGAGCGTCAGATCAAGAATGGTCGATACCTCGTAAAGCCGGGCAGCTACACGACGAAACCCGATCTGACCGGCCTGACCTGCGATTGGGAGCCGTTTCCCAGCCAGAGGGGCGAGATCCTGTCGCTGCTCGTCGAGCCAGCCGAAGATAGGAGCCCGGAGGTCTTTGCGTCCTTGGCGAAGTGCGTGCTTTCGGTTCTCGACGCCGGCACGCGGCAAGCCCAGCCGGCATCGCGGGAGACCGCCATCCCCAGGGACGGTGCCAGGTCGGTCGACCGCGAAAGCTGGTTGGCCGTCGCCTCCAGCTCCGACTTCCGCAAGTATGATGACGGCCTGCGTCTCACACTGGATTGCACGAGCGAACAGATCGAAGCGGTCGAGGCCATCCTCGTTGCGGCAAAGGCGCGAGGTGAGGTCAACTTCGGACTCCACCGCCAGTCTCATGCGCTCATGACCTGCTTCGTGCCTTCGGGAAAGCCGGATTCTCACCTGCACTTTCTCGACGGTATGGGGGGCGGGTATGCCAAGGCAGCCGAGATGATGGAGGCAAACGACCTTCCGATGGTGTCATCACGGTAGGTGTGGCTCTGTTGGAATCGGGCGACATTCGGAATAATATCCGATGCTGCCCGATCGGCTTTGCGCTTTCCAGGGGGCTTCGGGTGATTCCGGTGCTCGGCTGTTCGATCAGCCGATCTCTCTTCAAGCGTTGCGCGGCGGCTCGTAGCCAGCGGTGCTTCTCTAATCGGCGTGTCGAGGTCAAGCGCTGTTCGCGTTTTTTTCTTGGGGCGCTCTCGGCGGGACGAGATCACACCATCGTCTGCAGTCGGCCCGAAGCCGACTTACCCGGACCGGCTAACGCCTACTTTGCGCGATGTTTGCTAAAGAGAGCGACTACGCTGTGAGGGGCATTATCACCAAGAAATCGGCTGAGGTTCTGTGCGGTTTCTTCGGCGACCTTCATGCTTCTGGGAAAGAGATTCATTTCATAGAGCGCAAGTGCGGCTTCCACATCATCGGGCGTCGAGATGAGCACACTTGCAAGCTCGTAGCCATCATACAGGGCAAGGTTGGCACCTTCTCCCGCGAACGGCGACATCAAATGTGCCGCATCGCCAAGCAACGTCACGCCGGGTACTCGTCGCCATTGGTGTTCGACTGGCAGCGCATAAATCGGGCGAAGCACGGGATCGGCCTCGCCCTCTGTGATAAGGGCGGTTAGGTGGGAAGCCCATCCTTCGAACTGCTCGGCGATACGAGCCAAGCCAGCCTTCGGGTCGGCGAAGTCGATTGAATTCGCCCAGTCTTCCGGCTTGTTCAAGGCCGCATAGGTATGCAGCATTCCGTTTGCATAGCGGTGCGCCAAGATGGCCTTGCCCGGAGCGACTGCCATAAGCGTGCCACTTCCTATTGCTTCCGCGCTTGCCTTATGGCGCGTGTGGCCGTCGAAAAGGATGGTTTCGATGAACAGTGTGCCTGAGTAGAGGGGCTTAGCAGGGGACAAAAGCGGACGAACTTTCGACCACGCGCCATCGGCACCCACAAGCAGATCAGAAAGGACGGTTGAACCGTTGGCAAAAGTGACCTCGTGCTGATCTGCGCCATGCGGGGCTATCGATGTGACCCTGTGGCCCCACTTAATCGTCTCCGGGGGAAGCGAGCCGATAAGCATGTTCCGAAGGTGGCCTCGATCAATTTCAGGACGATTGGCGGCGTTGTCGCCAGGACTGTCGAATAGGATATGACCGTCCTTATCAACGACCCGTTTTGCATCTTCGCCGTGGCGGACGAGGCCAAGGAAGGTTTCAAAAAGTCCTGCGGCCTTAAGGGCAATCTGGCCGTTGTATTCATGGATATCCAGTAGCCCGCCCTGCGTTCTCGCGCTCGCCGAGGCTTCGGATTCGTAGATGACCGAGGGGATGCCGTGAAGATGGAGAACACGGGCTAACGTAAGGCCACCGAGACCAGCACCGATGATCGTAACTGGGTTTCGCATTGCAGCGCTCCTATCAAATGCAAGCATGCAGCGTCCGCAGCGCTGATGATTGCTGTAGCCTGATCGTATCAGGCGATTGCTTCGGGAGACGCTGGCCGAGCCGGAGCTATGTGCTCGTCCGACTTGTATTCGGCGGCTGAAATCGGCCTGCCGTTTTTCGCGACGGCATTAGCCTGTATTAAAAGCCTGAGTGATGCAACCCTGTCTTCTGAATTAGCAATCGGACGCCATTCTCGGATGACGACCGCAAATGGCGCATTCCAGCCGAAATCGCTGCTCTAAGGAGCAAAAGTCTTCTGACAGTCACTGCCGTTTCCAACTTGTGCAGCGTTCAACGTCTTTTCGCGGCGCGCGCTTCTCTGCGGGGTCGGCTTGGTGAAGATCGGGAACGAAGCCGATTAGCCCATCTATGCTCTACCGCCACGCCCAATCCTGCCCGCCGGTTGGTCGCGGATTGTTGCCAGCGCGCCAAATGCGCGACGCCCTCGTCCCGCATGCCAAGCGAGCGCCGCATACATCGACGCTTACAGCAGTGAGAATGATCAATCCTTCGCCGGCCCGTCTTGCGTTGCCTTTAGGAGGTTGTCGCGCAGCCGTACCACGGATTTCTGCACGACCGGAAAGTCCTCGCCGAGGCCGGTGGCTTCCACCAGTGGCGCGCCGGGAACCGCCTCAACCAGATTGCGTCCGGCCGGCGTCAGGCTCAGTCGCACCTGCCGCTCGTCAGCGGGATCGCGTTTGCGTTGGATATAGCCCAGGGACTCAAGTTTCTTGAGCATCGGCGTCAGCGTGTTTGATTCCAGGAAGAGCTTTTCGCCGAGCGTTCCTACGGTCTGGTCGTCCTTCTCGGAGAGGGCGACCATTGCGATATACTGGGTGTAGGTCAGATTCAGCTTGTCGAGGATCGGCTTGTATGCGCGGCCGAAGGCCAGATTTGCCGAGTAGACCGCGAAGCATAAAAAGTTGGAGAGCTTGTTGCTCTTGCTGTCGCTCTCGCCGGAAGAGGGCGCTCCTGTCTCCAGGTTCTTGGCGGTTTTGGATGCGGACATGGGAGATCCTATTCGGCTGTTCGTTCTGCTTTTTATATAAATCGCATCCGATTAAATCGCAATGGTATTGACAATGCATTTTCATCGACCTATTTAGATCGTATCCGATTAAAGCGGATACGATTAACAAATCCCAGAAAGGATTTTACCATGACCGAGAAACTCCTCTTTACCGGCAAGACCCACAACAAGGGCGGTCGCAATGGTTTCACACGCAGCAGTGATGGCGAGCTTGACCTTCAGTTGTCGCAGCCGCACCCGGCGGCCGAACGCCTCTTCGGCGCTGCTTGGTCGGCTTGCTTCATTGGTGCCATTGAGGTCGCTGCAGCGCAAAGAAAGATCAAGCTGCCCGTTGAGCCCGAGATCGACATGGAAATCGATCTGAACGCCGACGGTGGTTCCTACTTCCTGCGCGCACGCCTGAACGTCAGCGTGCCGGGCATTGAGCGTGATGTCGCCGAGGAACTCATCCACGCAGCGCATGAGATCTGCCCGTATTCCAAGGCAACGCGCGGCAACATCGACGTGGCGCTCAACCTCGTTTGAAGGGATGAGAACGCTCTCGGCGAGAACCAATCCAAAGGTATCGCCAACACCATCATGCAACGGGATGCGCGCCGCCTTCAGTGAAATCGTGCCCGCATCCCGAGCAACCTCAAGCACAGGAGGATATCATGACAGCTCCAGTATCATCGATCACACGGCGTAGCCTGCTTGGATGCGCGGCGGTTGCCGGCGTCGTCAGATCGCGGACTCGCCGGTCGGTCTGGCAGCATGGATGATCGACCACGATATCCGCAGCTACGAGATGATCGCACGCGTCTTCGATGGAAAGGCCGAAGGCCTGACGCGGGACGATATCCTGGACAACATTACATTCTGCTGGCTGACGAACACGGCCGTCTCGTCGGCGCGGCTCTACTGGAAAAACAAGCTGGCGTTCTTTGCCGTCAAGAATGTCACCATTCCGGTCGCCGTTAGCGTTTTTCCGGATGAGATCTATGCGGCTCCGCGCAGCTGGACGGAACGCGCCTATCCGAAGCTCATCCACTACAACAAGCTCGACAAGGGCGGGCACTTTGCTGCTTGGGAGCAGCCGAAGGGCTTCGCTTCGGAGCTCAGAGCGGCCTTCCGCTCGCTGCGGTCGGCGTAGGGGCGGTTAGGACGGCGCTTCAGCGGCGCCGTCTCTTTGGTGACGGTAATCTGCGCGAAGAAGGTCTCGGGAAACCGCCGGATCGAAGGAAAACCAGGAATGCGTGACGTCGTCGAATTGCAGTTCGATCTTACCCCTCCCACTCGGGAACAGATGGAGCAGCTGGTGGCGGACCTCAGCGAGGAGGATCGCCATCTGCTTTTGGAGCATGGTGAGGAGGCGCCATTCTGTGGCGTGTTCCTCCACGAGCGACGCGAGGGGTTTTTTACCTGCCGGCTCTGCGGACTTCCGCTGTTCAAGGCCGTTGCGAAATTCGAAAGCGGTACAGGCTGGCCGAGCTTCACGGCCCCGGCAGCCGACAATCACCTGCGGCGCGTTCGTGATACCCGCTACCGCATGCTCAGAACGGAAATTGTTTGCGCGCGTTGCAACGCGCATCAGGGGCACGTCTTTCCCGACGGCCCGCCTCCGACAGGCGAGCGCTTCTGCATAAACTCAGGGTCGCTCGAATTCACCCCGAAAGGGCAGCCGCTTCCTGACAAGCTTGGTCGCGGTGGCCCGGAAGGAGCGCCAGCACGATAGATGCTCGCCGCCGGAGCGCAATCGTCGCCGTCGAGACGGCGATTGCTCCGGCCCACAGGCAGTTTTAACCGATCATCAACGCTGATGGGCGACTTCCCCGCGATTTGTCGCAAATGGGGTGCGGCCCAGTCTGTAGATGATTGCGCAATGCACAGGTCCGTCTATTTTGGCCGCATCATCTCGGCGCTTGTGGCAACACTTCGCGCACAACCGGGGCAGGGGATCATGAAAGCGGCCTTCCATACGACCTTGGGGATCGTAGTCCTTCTACCAGCAGCGGCCTTGGGTCAGTCAGGCGGTTGGCAACCCAATGGCAGTGGTATGAGCACCTGGCATGTGTCGCCATCGGAAGGCACCTGCAACGTCAGTCAGGCGCAGAACCGGGCCCGCCGCGCTGGCATCTACCGCACCGACCTTGTCTATCGCGACGAGAACGTTCTGACGCTGAGAGGACTGACCGAATGGGGCGATCGCCGGGAGATCACCTTTGCCAACATCCGAGGATGTCCTGAGGTCGGATTTCAAGATATGCAGCAGAGCCAACCCGGACGAGCGCCCACCAATCGATGACTTGACGTCGCACGGCTCGCCGGCGTAACTGAGCGCGACGGTTCCCCAAGGACGACTCTAAGGGGATTAATAGGGAACATGGTGAGGACGACCCAAGAGGGACCAAAACCGTGGCTGCCCCCGCAACTGTAGGCGGATTGTCGCTCATCCGAGGTCGTTTAGGACCATGTCACTGCGAACCAATCGCGGGAAGGCAGATGAAGGCATATATCCGTGAGCCAGGAGACCTGCCGTCAATCACGATCCAATCACCCGGGCGGGGATGCCCGGAAAGGAACAGCCATGATTGACCTGAGCCTTCGCCGATATAGAGCACACATCCGTCTCGATTGGGTTTTCCGTCGCTAGCGTTAGCCCGGCGTGCCGTCATTCCTAGCGGTTGCGCCGGCAATGAACGCTGGCCCCTTTCCTCCTAATCGAGATTGCCTATGCGTAAATTTCTTGCAGCCATTGCGCTTGCCTTCGGCTTTGCTGGCTTGGCGGCGCCAAGTCTTGCCGCCACCCAGTATCCATTGACCATCAACAATTGCGGCCGCGAGGTCGTCTTCAATAAGGCGCCGGCCAACATCGTATCGGTCGGTCAGGGCATGACCGAAGTTCTTTTCTCGCTCGGGCTGGCGGACAGGATTGCCGGAACGGCAGTCTGGGTCGGCCCGGTTTTGCCGCAATATGCCGAAGTCAACGCGAGGATCAAACGGCTTGCCGACAACGATCCGAGCTTTGAATCCGTCGTCGGTCAGGAACCGGATCTGGTCGCCGCCGAGTTTGAGTGGCACGTCGGTCAGCAAGGGTCCGTCGGCAAGCGGGAGCAATTCGCCGAACTCGGCATCAATACCTACATCGCGCCGGCGGATTGCGTCGCCAAGGTCAATGCCGACAGCGGCGACGGCGTTCGCAAGGAACTGTTCACGATGGACCTGATCTATCGGGAGATCGCTGAGTTGGCCGAAATCTTCGACATCACGGAGCGCGGCGATGCGCTCATCGCCGAGCTGCAGCAACGCGAAGCGCGGGCCGTCGCATCGGTTGCCGGTGCCGCTGCAAAGAACCTCCCGGTCGTCTTCTGGTTCTCCAGCAAGGAAATCAACGGCGATGCATTCATCGCCGGAAAGAACAGCGCCCCGGCCTATGTCCTGAAGATGCTCGGTGCGAAGAATGTGGTCGCGACAGACGAGGAGTGGCCGCTCGTCGGCTGGGAGACGATTGCAGAGGCCAATCCGGCTGTGATCGTCGTAGCGACGATGGACCGGCGCCGCTATGCGGCGGATGACCCCACGGTAAAGCTCAACTTTCTGGCAAAGGACCCGGTCACGAGCCAACTCGATGCCGTCAGGAATAAGCGCTTCGTCATGATGGATGCCCAATCGATGAACCCGACGATCCGGACGATCGACGGGATCGAGATACTGGCGAAGGGCATCAATTCCTTCGGTCTGGCGCAGTGAGCGGCGCCATTTTCAGGCAGTCGGTATGGTGGGCGCATGGTGCGCTCGCCATTGCTGCATTCTCCCTGCTCGCTCTGATGATCGGTCTCGCCGTTTCGATCGGGGAGATATCGATCCCGCTGGCGACGACCGCGAAAGCGGTGTCGAACCGCCTCCTCGGTACGACTTTCGAGCTTAGCCGCATCCATCAAGGCATCATCTGGGACTATAGATTGAGCCGAGCGTTGGTGGCCGCAAGTGCCGGGGCGTCGCTCGCGCTCAGCGGCGCGGTTCTGCAGGCGTTGCTGCGAAACCCGTTGGCCGAACCCTACGTGCTCGGCGTTTCCGCAGGAGCCTCGACCGGCGCGGTTGGCGTGATGCTGCTCGGCTTCGGCTATGGTGTTCTCAGTCTGTCCAGCGGCGCCTTTATCGGCGCCGTGATCGCATTCCTGCTCGTTGCCTTTCTTGCGGCAGGCGCCGGAGGCACTAGCGAACGCATCATTCTTTGCGGCGTCGCCGGATCGCAGCTCTTCAATGCGGCCACCTCCTATATCGTCACGACCTCGGCAAATGCCGAGCAGGCGAGGGGCGTCATGTTCTGGTTGCTTGGCTCGCTGAGCGGTATCCGCTGGCCTGACGTCTATCTGGCCGTGCCGGTGACGGTGCTCGGCTTCGTCGTTTCGCTGTTCCATGTGCGGGCGCTGGATGCCTTCGTCTTCGGAACGGACGCGGCGGCATCGTTGGGTATTGCGGTCAGGCGTGTGCAGGTGGTGCTTCTTGGAACAACGGCGCTGATGACGGCAACCGTGGTCAGCATGGTTGGCGCAATCGGTTTTGTCGGACTGGTCATCCCGCACGCCGCGAGGTTCCTTGTCGGGCCCACGCATGATCGCCTGCTTCCCGCGACTGTGCTCGGCGGCGCGATCTTCATGGTCGGCGCCGATATCATCTCGCGGATCATCATCCCGCAACAAGTCTTGCCAATCGGGGTCGTCACGGCCTTGTTCGGCGCGCCTGCCTTTGCGGTCATCCTGTATCGCGCTCGGAAGACGGCATGAGCATCAGCCTCGACAATGTGAGCTTTACAGCAGGCAACTCCCTGATCGTCAACGGCGTCAGCCTGACGGTGCAGACAGGAACGATTCTCGGGCTGCTCGGGCCGAACGGATCCGGCAAGTCGAGTCTGTTGCGGCTGATCTGCAGGTTGCGGAAGGTGCGCAGCGGCATTGTTCGTTTGGGCGAGAGCGACGTTTCGACTATGGCGCGGAGCGATCTCGCGCGCCGTGTTGCTTTCGTCGAGCAGCAGGCGACAACCGAGACGCAGTTGACCGCAAAGGATGTTGTGCGCCTCGGGCGCACGCCTCATCGCAGTCTCCTGTCGCCCTTGGGTGCAAAGGATGATGCTGCCGTGGATGAGGCGCTCTCGCGCGTCGGCATGGAAGGCCGAGCGAAGCAACTTTGGCAGACGCTCTCCGGCGGCGAGCGCCAGCGTGTCCATATCGCGCGTGCCCTTGCGCAGAGCCCGACCGAACTACTCCTTGATGAGCCTACGAACCACCTGGACATCCAGCATCAGCTCGAGATCCTGGGCCTGATTTCCAGGCTCGGCGTCACCTGCATCATCGCCCTGCACGATCTCAATCTGGCCGCCATGTTCTGCGATCAGCTGGCTGTGCTCCAGCGGGGTAAAATCGTTGCGACGGGGACGCCGCAGCACGTGCTGACGCGGGATCTGATCGGCGACGTGTTCGGCGTGCAGGCGCATGTCGAGACGTCCTCGATCCATGGGCGGTGCAACATTCAATACATTATCGCCTGACGATGCTGCTGTTGGGCCCAAGCATAGCGGGCTGGACGAACTACCGACGTACGGTGCCCTTCGGGCCTGTTGCTCATCGACAAATACCTCACCAAGAACTGGCACGACCATCCGTGGCGCTGTCAAGGAACGGCGTATGCTACCGTAAAATACGTTGGGTACTCCGCCCAATGCGCTTATGCTGCATCTGCTAACAAAACATGTGTCTGACGGCGCGAGCTGTCCATTCACAGAGCGGACGCAGACCGAGAATACTATCCCGGGCATAGGATTCTGATCCCTCGCAGAGAGGGTGGATGAGGGAGCTTTGGCATGCGGTACTCTTCCTATCTTCCGACGACCAGTTTTGCCGCTCAGTTTGGCCCAGCCGGTCTTGCTTTCGACTATGCCTTGGATGCCGCCCAGCGCAGCGTGTTGTTCTGGGATGTCATGCGCAAACGCGGCAACCAGTATAGGGCTCATGCCGAAGCGACGGCGCCGCATGTCCTAAGCTTCACACCCGAAATCGTGCTCGACGGGCGTACGTTCGAGCGGCCGGTCAACTACGCGCTGGTCCGGATCGTCCCGCCTGATGGAATAGAGGTTGACCAGACACGCCGACCTTTCGTTGTCGTCGATCCGAGAGCCGGGCACGGACCGGGCATCGGCGGGTTCAAGGCGGACAGTGAAATCGGCGTCGCGCTGAGAGCTGGGCACCCATGCTATTTCATCGGTTTCCTTCCGCAGCCGGTGCCGGGACAGACGATCGAAAACATTGCTCTGGCGGAAGCGGTCTTTCTGGAGAAAGTCATTTCGCTGCATCCGCAGGCGGACGCCAAGCCCTGTGTGATCGGAAATTGCCAGGCGGGCTGGGCCGTCATGATGCTCGCAGCCATGCGCCCGGAACTCTTCGGATCGGTTATCATTGCCGGTGCGCCGCTTTCCTATTGGGCTGGTGAGCGCGGCAAGTATCCGATGCGCTATACGGGCGGGTTGCTGGGCGGCACCTGGCTCACCGCGTTGACGAGCGACCTTGGCCACCGACAGTTCGACGGCGCCTGGCTGGTTCAGAATTTCGAGAACCAGAACCCCGCCAACACGCTCTGGACCAAGCAGTATAATCTCTACTCGAAGATCGATACTGAGGCGCCGCGCTATCTCGGCTTCGAGGAGTGGTGGGGCGGGCACGTCAGCCTGAACGCCGAAGAGATCCAGTTCATCGTCGACGAGCTCTTCGTTGGCAACAATCTCGCGGCAGGCCGCATCGAGGCATCCAATGGCGAGGCAATCGATCTTCGCAATATTCGTGCGCCGATCGTGGTCTTCTGCTCCAAGGGAGACAACATCACACCCCCCGCACAGGCGCTCGGGTGGATCCTGGACCTCTATGATGACGTGAACGAGATACGGTCGCACGGGCAGACGATCGTCTACACCGTTCACGAAACCGTCGGCCATCTCGGGATCTTCGTGTCCGCCAGCGTTGCCCGCAAGGAGCATGGAGAACTCTCCAGCAACATCGACCTGATCGATGCGTTGCCGCCAGGCCTCTATGAGGCAATCTTCGAGGCAAAGACCGATGAGACCATCGGCGGGGATCTCGTCGAGGGCGATTGGATTATGCGCTGCGAGGCAAGGACGCTCGATGACATCAAAGTATTCGGCTGCAATAGTGCCGAGGACGACCGCAGCTTTGCAACTGTCGCCAAGGTGTCGGATATCAACCTCTCGCTTTATCGCAGGTTCCTCCAGCCTGTTGTCCGCGCGATGGTGCCCGAATGGGCGGCCAGTCAGTTGCGCGAAGCGCATCCGCTCCGGCTGCAGTACGAGCTGTTTTCTGACATCAATCCCCTGATGGCACCGATTGCAGACCTTGCCGTCGATGTTGAGGACGAGCGGCGCCCCGTTGCTGCGGACAATCCCTTCCTGGCGTTGGAACAGGCATTCTCCCGGCAGATTGTTGCGGGGCTGGATGCATGGCGCGAAGCAATGGAGGCCCTAGGCGAGGCGACGTTCCTCTCTGTCTATGGCTCTCCGCTTTTGCAGGCGGCCGTTGGTATCGATCCGTCCGACGCAAAGCCGCACCGGCGCGCGAGCAAAACCGGACTTCATCGTCAGGTCCTTAAGACGAAGGTCGAGGAACTCAAGGCGCAAATCGGCAATGGTGGGCTTCGCGAAGGCCTGGCGCGTAGCCTGCTTTACGTCGCCATGGCGAGCGGCGCAGCCGATGAGCGTGGATTTGCCGCGATCCGTCGGATGCGCGACGCCGAGGACGCAATGCCGGCAATGACGCTGGCGGAGTTCAAGGCGTTGATCCGCGATCAGTTTTTCATGCTGGTGATCGATGAGGAGGCTGCCGTCAATGCGATACCTCGCCTGTTGCCGGCGGAAGAAGACGTTCGCCGCGAAGCCTTGTCGTCTCTCCAGCAGGTCTTGAATGCGCGTGGGCCGCTTTCGGAAGAAGCCGAGCGGCGCTGGCAGAGGGTTATCGGGCTTTTCGATCTCTCCGCAGAGCCGCTTGCCGGACCCGTATCGCCACCGAGGAAACCCACGCCGCTCAAGGCGGTCAGGCGCGCAAACTGAACGAGAGTTGCCGACGGTCGAAAACTTGTACTCGTCCTTCAACACGGAGCACGTGCAGATGCCGGATTTGGACAACATCGGGGAAGAAGCCGGGCGTCATGAAAAGTATGAACGGCTGATCGCAAAGGCAAAACAGGTGCCGCAGATGCGGACGGTTGTCGCCCATCCTTGTGATGAGACATCGCTGCGTGGAGCGGTCGAGGCGGCCGAGGTTGGGTTGATGCGTCCGATCCTTGTCGGGCCGGGAGAGAAGGTGCGCGCGGTCGCCAAATCTCACGACCTTGATATCTCGCCATTCGAACTGATCGACACGCCGCATAGCGATGCAGCAGCGGCGAAGTCGGTGGAGATCATCCGGGAAGGCGGTGCCAACCTGCTGATGAAGGGGAGCCTGCACACGGATGAGCTCATGCGGGCCGTCACCTCATCGGCTACCGGGCTGCGGACGGCGCGCCGGATCAGCCATGTCTTTGTGATGGATGTGCCGAACTATTCGGAAACGCTTTTTATCACCGATGCCGCAATCAACATTGCGCCGGATCTCGATGCCAAGCGGGATATCATCCAGAACGCGATCGACTTGTTCACACAGGTCGGCCTTGGCGTGCCCCGGGTGGCAATCCTTTCGGCTGTCGAGACCGTCACGTCGAAGATACCCTCGACCATTGACGCAGCCGCCCTCTGCAAGATGGCTGAGCGCGGGCAGATAACGGGTGGCATTCTCGACGGGCCGCTTGCCTTCGACAACGCGATCGATCCGGAAGCGGCCCGGATAAAGGACATCAAGTCGCCGGTTGCGGGACGCGCCCAGATCCTCGTCGTTCCCAATCTCGAGGCGGGCAACATGCTAGCGAAGAACCTGACCTTTCTGGCAAGAGCGGACGCAGCAGGCATCGTGCTGGGTGCGCGCGTGCCGATCATTCTGACATCGCGGGCGGATTCAGTGCGGGCGCGCCTTGCCTCCTGCGCTGTCGCAGTCTTGCTCGCCGATGCGCGCCGTCGCACGGCACCGATACAAGGCGGCTGATGCCATGGACACCATCCTCGTCGTGAATGCCGGTTCGTCCAGCCTGAAGTTCGAGGTGTTTTCGGTCGCGAACTCACTGGCGCGGCTGGTCAAAGGACAGATGGAGGGGATCGGAACGACGCCGCACCTTTCCATCAAGAGCAGTGACGGAGAGCGGCTGGCGAACGAAAACTATCCACCCGAAGCCGTTCCCGACCTGCCGGCGGCGATGCGCCTGGTGGGGGAATGGTTGCGGCAGCGGCAGCAGGGCCGGCTGATTGCCGTCGGCCATCGCGTCGTTCATGGCGGACCGAACCATTCGCGTCCGGCACGCGTCGATGACGATTTGCTCCGTGAACTGGAACGGTACACGCCGCTGGCGCCGTTGCATCAGCCCAACAATCTCGCGCCGATCCGTGTACTGCTGGAACGCCAGCCGCAACTTGCGCAGGTCGCGTGCTTCGACACGGCCTTTCATCGCGGCCATGACCCCATGACGGACCACTATGCCATTCCGGCGCGTTATTTTGATGAGGGTGTCCGGCGCTACGGCTTTCACGGGCTGTCCTACGAATATGTGGCTGGAAGACTGGCCGAGATCGCACCCGCTGTCGGCAGGGGACGGGTTATCGTGGCGCATCTCGGGAGCGGAGCATCGATGTGCGCGCTGTATCAAGGGTTAAGCATCGAGAGCACCCTCGGATTTACCGCTCTTGATGGACTCCCGATGGGCACACGATGCGGACAGATCGATCCTGGCGTGCTTCTCTACCTCCTCCAGCAGCATGGCATGACGGCACCGCAACTGCAGGACTTTCTCTACAAGGAGTCCGGCCTGAAGGGGCTTTCCGGCATTAGCAACGACGTGCGCGACCTGCTTGCCAGCGGCGAGGCGGGCGCAACGCTTGCGCTTGATCATTTCGTCCACCGCATCGGCCTGAATGCGGGTGCGCTTGCTGCCGCCCTCGGTGGACTGGACGCCTTCGTGTTCACGGCGGGCGTAGGCGAAAATTCGGCCGTCATGCGGGCACGGATTGCCAAAAAGCTGGGCTGGCTCGGAGCGTCGCTTGACCCCGAGAGAAACGACACCGGCGACCTGCTCGTCTCGAGCGACGACAGCAAGGTCGCCATCTATGTCGTGCCGACCGACGAGGAACTGATGATCGCACGACATACGTTCGCGCTTATCACTGCGTAGAGAGATCGCGCGATACAGAGCGTTTTGATGTTGAAGAGAGGGCTAATATGATTCCCGAGGTAAAGGCCAAGCTTCTCGAAGGAAAGCGCGGGCTGGTGGTCGGCATCGCCAATGACCAGTCGATCGCCTGGGGCTGTGCCAGGGCATTCCGGGCCTTGGGCGCGGAGCTGGCTGTCACCTATCTCAACGACAAGGCCAAGCCCTATGTTGAGCCGCTAGCTGAGGCACTGGAAGCACTGATCGTCATGCCGCTCGACGTCGCGGTGCCTGGACAGTTGGAGGCCGTGTTCGACCACATCACCGAGCAATGGGGCGAGCTCGATTTCGTCGTGCATTCGATCGCCTTCTCGCCGAAGGATACGCTGCAAGGACGTGTGGTCGACGTACCGCGCGACGGGTTCTTGAAGACGATGGACATCTCCTGCTGGTCGTTTATCCGCATGGCGCATCTTGCAGAACCCCTGATGAAGCGCGGCGGCACCCTGTTCACCATGACCTACTACGGCAGCCAGATGGTGGTGAAGAATTACAATGTCATGGGGGTGGCCAAGGCGGCGCTGGAAAGCGCGGTTCGCTACATCGCCGCCGAACTTGGACCAAAGGGCATTCGCGTTCATGCCATCTCGCCTGGCCCGCTGGCAACACGGGCGGCGTCCGGCATCCCGGAATTCGATGAGCTCCTGAACAAGGCGCAGGAAACGGCACCGACTCGCAGCCTCGTCTCGATCGACGATGTCGGCATGGCAACCGCCTTCCTTGCCCATGATGCGGCGCGATTGATCACTGGTGATACGATCTACATCGATGGCGGTTATCACATCATAGATTGAAGCGACGCGGGCTGGCGCTCTGCGAAGTGCTGTCGAGGCACATAACGCCCGGACCCGTCGCTCGCAATGTGAGCAACGGGTCCGGGCGCAGGCCTTTGACAGCTTCAGGACTTTGCTGCCGCGGCGCGCTGTTTGCGGTATTGCACGGTGGGCAGGCCGCCCCAGCCCCAATTGTCGAGATCGACCTCCTCGATGACGACATAGGTTGATTCAAGCGGTTTGTTGAGCACATCGAGCAGCACCTGGCTGACGCCCTTGATGATAGCGGCCTTCTCAACGGCCGTGACCGAATTGCGGTCAGGCGTGGTTCCTTCGCGGGTAACCTGTACGGTGACGATGGGCATTGCAGTCTCCTTTCTCGGGTTCGATTTAAATGTCGCTATGCGGCGAGCAGGGTGCCGATCTCGGGTTCCAATGTTTCGACATGGGCATATCCGTTGCCGACCCGGCGCTGGGAGCCGAACCGGAATCGCGCGCCCTACCAGCGGCCAGCGTTCTGACCGCCATCGACGTGGAGGATTTCGCCTGTGACGAAGCTTGCCGCCTCGAAATAAAGGACGGCATCGACGACATCGCGAATTTCACCCATTCGGCCGACCGGATGCAGGGTCGAAAGCGCTGCATGCGTTTCCTGCGGATGCATCGGCGTCTTAATCACGCCTGGCGAGACTGCGTTGACGCGAACGCCGGTCTTTGCGTACTCGATGGCCAGCTCCTTGGTGACCGCGTTCAAGCCGCCCTTTGTCAAGGAGGCGAGGGCGGCGGGTACACCGGCGATCGGCTGATTGACCAGGCTGGTGGTAATCGTGACGATGTGGCCCGAGCCCTGTTTCAGCATTTCGGCGATTGCGCGCTGCGTGATGTGAAAGAAGCCGGCGACATTGACGCTCATGTTGTGGTCGTAGTCCTGTTGAGTGAATTCGGTGAATGGCTTAGCGAGGAAAACGCCGGCATTGTTCACCAGTGTGTCGATACGGCCGAAGCGCTCAAGCGCCTCGCGGACGACCCGCTCGGCAGTCTCGGGCTTGCTGATATCGCCGGGGACGGCCAGGATGCCGGTGTCCGAGCTGGGCTCGATCGACCGGGAGGTGGCGACGACGCGATAGTTCCGGTCGCGATAGGCCCGCACCAATTCTGCGCCGATGCCTTGCGATGCGCCGGTGATGATGGCGACCTTCTGTTGCGTGCTCATGGTGTGATCCTTTCAATTGTCGCGGCCGCTACGTTGGGGCCGCCCTACGCCCTCGGCGTTGGTGCAATTGATTTAGATCCATTCGATATTTGGGAGAATTGCCGCTGATTGAGCGACAATAAACCATATTTCGGCATAATCAGGCGAGAGTGCCTGCCGCTGCTGCCATGCGCGCGAACTCGGAGCGCAGGCGTGGAGTGGCGAAATCCACGAAGGCGCGGACCTTCGGCACCGACATACGGCCCTGCGGCGCGAGTAGGTGCACCGGCAGCGGCGGGTGCTCGGCGTCGGCAAGCACGATCTTCAACCGTTCGTCGCGCACATAAGATGCGACATGGTAGGAGTAGAGCCTTGTCAGGCCGCCGCCTGCAGCAGCGGATGCGGCGGCGGCGCGAACGCTGTTGACGATGCACCGCGGCGTGAAGTGAACCGTGCGTGGGATGGAGGAGCCCTTCGCCGGCGTGAAGCTCCAGGACTCCAGGCCGAAGTTACTGAACGCGATGATCTGGTGCTTTGACAGGTCTCCGGGCTCGTCGATGCGCGGATGGCTAGCAAGATAACGAGGAGAGGCGACCACGACGCGTCGCACGTCGCCACCGAGACGGGTGGAGACATGCGAGGAGTCCGACAGGTGGCCGATACGCACGGCAAGGTCGACGCCTTCATCGACCAGATTGACGAATCGATCCAGCATGAGAAACCGCACGGAGACCGTCGGGTGAAGGTCAAGGAAGTCGTCCAGTATGGGGCGCAGCACCTCTTCGCCAAGGATCGGCGGCGCCGAAATTGTCAGCGTTCCGCGCGGGGCCGCCCGCTCGCCGCCCGCCAGCATGTCGGCTTCCTCAAGATCCACCAGCACGCGCCGACAGGCAGCCGCATAGCGTTGACCCGCCTCGCTCAGCTTCAGCGTCCGGGTCGTCCGGTGTAGCAGTTCGACACCGACATGTGCCTCCAGGAAGCTCAGGGCGCGACTGACCGCCGTCGGCGATCGTTTGAGATTGCGGGCTGCTCCGGCGAGACTGCCCTCATCGATCGCCGTCACAAACACCTTCATTGCGTCGATGCGATCCATTCTGCCGCCTCGCGGAATAGTGATTGTCCGGCGGCAAGTATTCACCCGAAATCGGCAGGAAGTAAATACGGAGAGGTGAAGCAAGACAGGTTGCGCTACCGCTCTATCTGTTGGGTAAGCCGGCAGCTGTTCAAGGTTCGATGACGAGAGCCTGGGGTGCGAAGTGCTCGCGGGTGCGAGGATAACCGGCCAAGCCGCCTCTTGCGTTCGCTCAACAAAGGGAGACTGACGATGAAGATCCTGATGGTTTTGACATCGCATGATCAGCTCGGGAATACCGGCAAGCCGACGGGCTTCTGGCTCGAGGAGTTCGCTGCACCTTACTATGTGTTCAAGGATGCGGGTGCCGAGATCACCTTGGCGTCGCCGAAAGGAGGGCAGCCGCCGATCGATCCGAAGAGCGACGAGCCAGCCAACCAGACGGAGGCGATGGCACGCTTCAAGGGCGATCCGGCAGCTCAAAAGGAGCTTGCAAACACCGTACGGCTAAGCGAGGTTAAAGCGGATGGTTTCGCCACGGTCTTCTATCCCGGTGGCCACGGCCCGATGTGGGATCTCGTCAACGACCAGGACTCGATTGCCCTGATCGAAAATTTCTACAATGCGAGTAAGCCGATCGCCTTGGTGTGTCACGCCCCCGGCGTCCTAAGAAGGGTAACCTACCAGGGGCAGCCCCTCGTCAAGGGCAAGCGCGTCACCGGCTTTGCCAACAGCGAGGAAGAGGCTGTCCATCTCACCGAGGTCGTGCCCTTTCTCGTCGAGGATGAGTTGAAGCGTTTAGGCGGGCACTACGAGAAAGCCGGCGATTGGATCGATTTTACGATTGTCGACGGGCGGCTGATCACGGGGCAGAACCCGGCTTCATCAGGCTCGGCTGCCAAGAAACTGCTGAAGCTCTTGGACGGTTGAACCCGTGGTTGGCGTCGGTTGCATTCTGATACAAATCCGGCGGAACGCGACACATCCGGGATACGTCGGACTGATCCCCTGCAGTCACCATCAACGACCAGTGCGAGCATTGGTTAACTGCAAGGGATGACAATGATCCTATTTCTGATCGCCTATCTAGCAGGGGTGCTGACCATCGTCAGCCCCTGCATTCTTCCGGTCCTGCCATTCGTGCTGTCACGAGCAGGTCAGCCGTTTACAAGAAGCATCCTGCCGATGCTGATCGGCATGATCGTGACCTTCGCGGGCGTGGCAACGCTTGCCGCGGTCGGCGGAAGCTGGGCAGTGCATGCGAACGAAATCGGCCGATACGTTGCCATTGCATTGATTGCCGGCTTCGGCGTGACGCTGCTTTCGCCGCGTATCGCGGCGGTGGTAACGCGGCCAGCCGTGGCGCTGGGCAGCCGCTTGTCGCAGCAAGCGAGCGGGAAGAAGGGGAGTGTCGGCACCTCCTTCCTTCTCGGCGTCGCAACCGGTCTTCTTTGGGCGCCCTGCGCCGGCCCGATCCTCGGACTGGTCCTCACCGGCGCCGCCCTGCAAGGGGCAAACGTGCAGACCACGCTCCTGCTGACGGCTTACGCCGCAGGTGCCGCTACCTCGCTCGCAATGGCTGTTCTTGCCGGGGAGAAGGTGTTTGCCGCGATGAAGCGATCGCTCGGCGTCGGCGAGCGTGTGCGGCAGGGCCTTGGCGTTGCCGTCCTGGTCGGCGTCACGGCCATCGCGCTCGGGCTCGATACCGGACTGCTGGCGCGTCTCTCCTATGCCAGCAGCACCGGCATCGAGCAGTCGCTGCTGGACAGGCTGCGCGGCGCTGGCGGTACTGCTGGGAAGCCGGCAGGCAATGCGATGGCACTCGCTGCGAGTGATGCGCGCAAGGGATACCAGAGCGACTTGCCGGTGCTGGGCCGCTTCCAGTCGCTTGACGGTGCTGTGGAATGGTTGAACTCGAAGCCGCTCACGGCCGAAGAATTGCGCGGCAAGGTTGTTCTGGTCGATTTCTGGACCTACTCCTGCATCAACTGCATTCGAACGATCCCTTACCTTCGGGCATGGGCGGAGAAGTACCGGGACCAGGGCCTTGTCGTGATCGGCGTCCATTCCCCCGAATTTGCCTTCGAAAAGCGGATCGACAATGTCCGTCAGGCGATCGACAAGTTCCAGATCGGCTATCCCGTCGCGATCGACAACAACTTCAAGATCTGGCGGGCATTCGGCAACAACTACTGGCCGGCTCACTATTTCATCGATGCGAAAGGCCAGATTCGGCACACGCAGTTCGGCGAGGGAGACTACGAACAATCCGAACGGCTGATCCAGGATCTGCTGGCGGACGCCGCAGGCAGCAAAAAGGTTGACACCGCTACTGTCGTGCTGAACGCCACAGGTGCCGAAGCGGCGCCCGACCTCGCGCGGCTGCAGTCCGGCGAATCCTATATCGGTTATCTCCGAGCTGCGAACTTCATCTCGCCGGAAGGGGTCGGAGCAGACGTTGCACGTGATTACACGGTGGGAAAACCAAGCCTCGATGAATGGGGTCTATCGGGCAAGTGGACCGTAGGGGGCGAGCAGGCCTCGCTTGAGCAGGTCGGTGGAGGCATCACCTACCGGTTTAGTGCACGGGATCTCCATCTCGTCCTTGGGCCTGGAACGGGCGGCAAGAAAGTCCGCTTCCAGGTGACGGTGGATGGCGCAGCGCCGGGGGTAGACCACGGCTCGGATATTGACGCCGAAGGCAACGGTACCGTTTCAGAAACGCGCCTCTACCAACTGGTGCGCCAGTCGAAAGACGTACGGGAACGGACCTTCGAGATCCGATTCCTCGATCCCGGTGTCGAAGCATTCGTCTTTACCTTCGGATGAAAGGGACAGGATCATGAAAACTCGAGAAAAAACCCGTTTGTCGCCGCTGGGTCGCATCGCGCGCCTCGGTCTTGTGGCCCTGGCGGTGATCGGTGGCGGCGGCCTTGCACTGAAATTGACTGGCGGATCGGCGCCTGAAGAGGCCAGGCCCGTTCCCCCGGCCCTGCATGACGTAGCCGCGACATCCGGAATGCAATCGCTGGTGCTTGCCGGCGGCTGCTTCTGGGGCGTGCAAGGGGCGTTTCAGCATGTTGCCGGCGTTGTGAGCGCCACGGCAGGGTATGCCGGCGGGAGTGCCGCGACTGCGACCTACGAGATAACCGAGACCGGGCAGACCGATCATGCGGAGGCGGTGGAGATCGTCTTCAATCCGAAGCAGATCACCTACGGTCAGTTGCTGCAGATCTTCTTCTCCGTGGTTCACGACCCGACGCAGGTGGATCAGCAAGGGCCCGACGTCGGGAAACAGTACCGCTCGGCGATCTTTCCGCTGAGCGACGAACAGGCAAAGGTCGCTTCCGACTACGTTGCGCAACTAGGCAAGGAAGGCGCGTTTGGTCGCCCGATTGCGACTTCAATCGAAATCGGGAAGACGTTCTATCGCGCCGAGGCCTATCACCAGGACTACGTCTACAACAATCCCAGCCAGCCCTATGTCTACATCTACGAGCAGCCGAAGATCGAAGCACTGAAGCGGCTTTTCCCGGTGCAGTACCGGGAGCGTCCAGTTCTCGTTGCAGAGCAGGCAGGCTGACTTTGGCCACAGCGATGCTGTGGGGATGTCGCCTGCGGCATATGGAGGGTCAATACAATTCGGGATCGGGGGTCGGTCGAACCAGCCCGCGCCTACACAGCGATACAGTTCTCACCGCGTCCGAACACATTCGGGATACGCGCAGCCATCAGGCTGAATTCAATCCGCTCGCCGGAAAAATCACAGCTTGCCGGGATTGGCTTAAACGGACAATGCAATTGAGGAGAAAGCAATGCGCATTCTAGTCACCACTTTTGCCATGCTTGCGTTGGCTGCCGTGCCTTGCGCCTGGGATACCGCTCCGGGTGAACCACCCCCGATCGCGGCACTCTTCTCCCGATTGTCGCCTCCAGCCGATGCTGCCTTGGTGACGACGTCGGCCGATAAAGCACTGCCCCAACGCGCGAATTACTGAGGGGATCCACGATGAAACTCTTCGAAGACAAGATTTCGTCGGCAGCATCCCGTGTCAGGATCGCGCTGGCTCTGAAAGGGCTCGACGTCGAGCGTGAGACAATCGGTATCCTCGGTGCCGATGCCATCAATCGCAAGCCCGACTATCTGCAGGTCAACCCGCAGGGGCTCGTCCCAGCTTTGCTGACGGATGAAGGCGTGCTCCTGACGCAGTCTCTCGCCATTATCGAATATCTCGATGAGCGCTACCGCGAACCTCCACTCCTGCCCGGAAAGCTTGAAGATCGCGCCTTTGCGCGGACAGTCGCCTTGGCGGTCGCCGCGGATATCCATCCGCTTCTTCCGCCCCGGGTGACTGCCTACTTAGGGGGCGTAGACCTCAGCACCGAGGACATCGCCGACTGGAGTCGCCACTGGATCCGCGTCGGACTGACGGCAGTCGATGAATTGCTCGCGCGGCGTCAGACAGGTCGATATGCCGCCGGCGATGCGCCGTCGCTGGCCGACATTTGTCTTTTCCCGCAGGCGGTAAATGCCGAACGGATTGGCCTTTCGCTCGACCAGTGGCCTCGCATCGCAGCGGTTATGGCCAGACTTCGGGAGATTCCCGCCTTTGCTGACAATGGCCCGGCCCCCCGAACCTGAGCGTCCGTGAGCTGAACATTCACCTCAGGTCGCTCAGTTATGGCCGAATGTATACCAATGTATCTCTCGACCTGATCCCTACACCGGCATTCAATTCCCGCCATCGGGCACACATTGGATATACACGCGTACCGGCTTTTACGAATGTCTTTAACGCAATCTGGAGAACATCGATGGCTGAGGAAATCAATCAACAGCGACGGCGGTTCATGGGCGTGGCGGCCCTGACTGTCGCTGCCGTGCAACTGGGCGCCATCGGGACGAGCGTTGCACAAGCGGCGACGCCGGCTGCCGTCCGCATTCCCACAATCGCGCCAGGCACCAACACGTCCTTCGGCACAATCAAGCAGATCGATGCAGGCCTGCTCAACGTCGGTTATGCCGAACTTGGAGCGAGCGACGCGCCTCCGGTCATTCTCCTGCATGGCTGGCCCTACGACATCCACACCTATGTTGACGTCGCACCGCTGCTTGCAGCGGCCGGATATCGCGTCATTGTGCCCCATCTGCGTGGCTACGGCACGACGCGATTCCTCTCCGAGAAGACGATGCGCAACGGTCAGCAGTCTGCAATTGCTTCCGATATCGTCGCGCTCATGGATGCGCTGAAGATCGAGAAGGCGCTGATCGCTGGTTGTGATTGGGGAGCCCGGACGGCCGACATCATTGCGGCTCTTTGGCCGGAGCGTTGCAAGGCGCTGGTTTCCGTTAGCGGTTATCTCATAGGCAGCCAGGAAGCCAACAAGGCGCCGTTGCCGCCGAAGGCCGAGCTTGCCTGGTGGTATCAGTTTTACTTTGCTACCGAACGCGGTCGGGAAGGCTATCAGCAATACCGGAGCGAGTTCGCCAAGCTCATCTGGCAGCTTGCGTCACCGAAATGGAATTTCGACGACGCGACGTTCGACCGCAGCGCCGCCGCCCTCCAAAATCCCGATCACGTCGACATCACCATCCACAACTACCGTTGGCGCATCAGCGCGGCCGAGGGCGAGCGGAAGTATGACGAGTTCGAAGCGCGGCTGGCCAAGTTCCCGGTCATTGGCGTGCCTGCTATCACGCTGGAAGGCGATGCCAATGGGGCGCCTCATCCGCAGCCGGAGGCGTATGCCAAGAAGTTCTCGGGAGAGTACGAACACCGGCTGATCACCGGCGGTATCGGTCACAACCTGCCACAAGAGGCGCCGCAAGCCTTTGCCCAAGCCGTGGTTGACGTCGATCGCTTCTAATCGTTTTCCCGGCGACAGCGCGGCGGTTGACCGCGACGTCCTCCGATTTCACTTTGGTTTGAATTCTGCGGTGTTCGTGGCAAATCCTACCAACCGCAGCTGTCGGCCCATAACCGCTGTTGGAGTAGTCTCGACGGGCCTATGTATCCCCGAGATCGCCAACAGGGAGGACGTTCCGCCGGGATTTCTTGATGGGTACCGCGAGGTCGCCTGGAGCCGGAGACCGTCATCCGTCTCCTCAGGGACGTTGCGATGAGGACGGATATCGTCGGCTTGGCCATCACCTGGTACATCTCAGGGGACGCCATCCAGAAACGGCAGTTCTTGGCGGGACTCCCTGATACGCGGATGACCGTTGTTGAGCGGCGGCGGCCGTCAAGGGCTGCCGCTTTTTCCACAGTGCCGACGGTGCGTAATTCAAGCCGCCGTTTGATTGATGGCGATTTCGGCCACAAGGCCGCCGCCGTCCCGATTGCGCAGCGTCAGCGATGCACCGATCGCGGTCGCCAGCTGTACAGCAATGGCGAGGCCAAGCCCGGTTCCGCCGGTGTCGCGATTACGCGACTGCTCAAGGCGGAAGAATGGCTTGAGGACGGCTTCCAGCTGGTGATCGGGAATGCCGGGCCCATGATCCATCACCCTGATGACGATGGCCTCGTCGGCCCGACGTTCCACTTCGATCTCAGCGCTGCCGCCGAACTTCAGCGCGTTGTCGATGAGATTGGCCAGAACGCGCCTCAAGGCGTGCGGCCGTGTCATGATCGCGCCGCCACGCATCTCCGTTATCGCAACGTCCTTGCCGGTGTCCTGATAATCGTAGACAAGGCTCTCGATGAAGGAAGACAGGTCGATGCGCGAGGCTTTCTCGACATTGCCATGGGCGCTGCGAGCATAGGCGACACCTTCCTTGACGAGGCGTTCGATCTCGGCGAGATCCTGCATCAACTTGTCTCTATCACCGAAATCCTCGGCCATCTCAGCCCTGAGCTTCATACGCGTGATTGGTGTTTGCAGATCGTGCGATATGGCCGCGAGTATCTGTACGCGCTCCTCGAGATATTGGGCGATGCGCTCGCGCATTGCGTTGAAGGCGGTTGCGGCATAGGCGACTTCGCTTGGCCCTGTCTCGCTGAGGCGAGGGGCCTTCACATTCGGATCGAGCGTGTCCGCGGCTCTTGCGAGATTGACGAGAGGGCGAATGGCCTGGTGCACGGCAAACCAGCTGCAGAGCACCAGCAAGGCGAGTTGTGTGACGAGCACATAGGGCAGCCAGTCGGCGAGAGGCATGACGCCAGCGGGATTGACGTCGATCGTCAAGGGCGTGCCATCGCTGAGGGCCAAATGCGCCTGGAGGCGAAAGTTCGGGCCGGGGATGGTTTCGACCGTGATCGGATATTTCGGCCCGATCGCCGCCCGAATTTTGGCGGCAAGTTCGGTGCTGCGCGCGTCGAACGCGGGCTGTCCCGGCAAGCCCGGCCCAAGAACAAATCTGTAGCTTCCCCGATCAAGGCGATCGAGCCAGTCCGCGCGCTCATCCGGTCGGAGGCGATCAAGGATGGCGATCGAGGTCGAGATATCGTTTTCGAGGGTGTTGAACATCACCGACTTTGCCGCCGTATAGCGCTCGAAGAACAGCACCGTGAACGACATGGCATGCGCGATCGCGAGACCCGCAAGCAGGATAAGAAATAGCCGCGCTCCGAGAGTGCGCGGCCACAGACGAAATCCATTCAGAAGGGCGTGCGTCGCCATCAGCGGGCCTCGGTGATCTCGATCGGCATGGAAAAGACATAGCCCTCGCTGCGGACCGTCTTGATGTAGGTCGGCTCTCGGGCATCGTCGCCGAGGCGCTGGCGGACACGGCTGACGAGAAGGTCGATCGAACGGTCGAAAAGCTCAGCGTCGCGGCCCTGCGTCAGGTTGAGAAGCTGGTCGCGGTTGAGCACGCGCTGGGGATGGTCGATGAAGACGCGCAGCAGGCGATATTCGGCGCCGCTGAGTGCGATCACCGTTCCATCAGAATCGACGAGATGGCGTGCCGTCGTGTCGAGCTTCCACTTGCCGAATCTCAGCAGCTGGCCGGCTTCCGACACCTGCAGATTGGGGGGCAACATCCGGGTGCGCCGAAGGACAGCCTTGATGCGGGCCAGCAATTCGCGCGCCGAAAATGGCTTGGCGAGGTAGTCGTCCGCACCCATCTCGAGACCGATGATGCGATCCATTTCGTCGGTGCGGGCCGTCAGCATGACGATGGGAATGGCCTTGTGTCGGCCGGCACGCAACTCGCGGCTCAGAACGAGGCCGTCGTCGCCGGGCATCATAACATCCAGGATGATGAGATCGACTGAATTTGCTTCGAGGAAGGAACGCATATGCCGCCCGTCGGCAACGGCGGTGACGCGCAGGCCATTCTTCTGCAGGTAGCTCGATACGAGCTCCCTTATTTCGCGATCGTCATCGACGATCAGGATGTGGTCGATGTGCTCCATCGCGCGATCTTCCTTGTTGCACTGTTAGTGACGCCCTTGATGTATCCGCCGTATGTTTGCGGCATCCGGGCTTGCATGTTGCCGTATCCTGCGGTTCGTTGGATACATTCGGATACAATGTCTGCATTTTGAAAGGCTGTCCGATCGAACCCATGGCGGGCCGGCAGCCGAAGCCGCGATCACGAGTTCGGGCGGTGATCGCCCTCTTTGATTGCGACGTCTATCAAAGCACATTCCAAATGGCGAGGTAGATCAATACAAACTTCGATGTCGATAATGACCCGAAAGCTGCCGTCGACGGCATTCTCTGCAATATCGGAGTTCCGTCGATAGTGCGCTTCGCCGCTCTATCAATGGCTCATCAGCAGGGGAACAGTGGCATGCGACAGCAGGCGATAGGTGACGCGGCCGAGAAGCAATTCGAGCAGATAGCCGTGCTTGAACGCGCCGATCAGAATGCAGGTCGCGTTCACCGATGCTCCAAAGTCGAGAATCGTGTTGCCGACCGAGCGGCCTGTTGACGAGGTCACGACGATCTCGGCATCGAGTCCCAGCTGACGGCAGATTTGCCTCGCGGTGGTCTCGTAGTGCCTGTTCGGCTTGTCGTCGACGCAGAGGACGGTGATGCGGTTGGCGGCAAGGAGCCAGCGCCTTGCTGCAACCATTGTGCGCCGCGCGTGGTCATGCGGCTTCCAGCCGATCAGGACATGGTCCAACAGACGTCCGCGGTAGCCACCGGCCGGTGGGACGAGCACAAGCTTGCCTTCATGAAAAAGGACATTGTGAAAGACATCACGCGCATCGAGATTGCCCCTGTAGGGCGCGATGACAAGCGACGCATTCTGACAGACGTCGCCCACGCAGCGGCGCAGGTCACCCTGGCAATCGCCGAGCACTAGGCTCTGCCGGTGAGGAGCGCCGAGTTTCCATTCGCCGAAGAGCCGCTTGACGTGCTCGAACCGCTCGTGCGTCGATCCTTCCTCGAGGTCCCGCAGCATCTGCAATTCGATTTCCTCAGCCGACACAAGCATCGCCAGTGGGTCGGCACCGATATGTACGGCGGCGATGCTATCTTGCACGGCATCGGCCGCGTCGTCGGCCAGATCGAGGCAGGACTGTGCCGAGGCTGGATCGGGCAGCAGCACGATAATATCGGCATCCTGGGTGAGGTCACGAACGTTACGCGGCGCTGCGCCTGGGCTAGGTGCGTTGAAGCCTTGTGACCGATTTTGGTGATCGCTGGTTGTCGTGGTCAAGCTGGCCCTCCTTCTTGGATCGGCCTCGCAAAGTTACTCGGGAATAATACGCCAATATGGTCGTTGTTGAAATCGTCTCGGCAGACGAAGGCCGACCTATTTGAGAATTCGTCGGCTGGATGAGCGTCGCATCATAGGCTGCGGGATATCGATGGTGATGTTTCTGGCGGTCTTGCGCCCTGATCGCGACCTGTTAGAATTTTGGGTTGCCAAGCTTTTGTGTTGGCTGCATTTTTGGGTTCCCTCTGGCTTGTATGCGGTGCGCGATGGAGAGGACAGTTGTCTCTAGGCTGAGTTACGGCGCGGAGCCCGGATTGCGCTTCGCCCTGCTCTTGGATGGGCAGGGCGGCTGCAGGCAGCTGGACATTGCCCAAGCACGACGATGGAAGCCGGACGATGGGATCATCTGGCTGCATTTGGAGCGAGACCATGCAGCGGCGGCCGATTGGGTCAAGGGGGAAAGTGGCCTCGATAGCTTCGTGACGGAAGCGCTTCTGGAAGAGGAGACGCGGCCGCGCGTCGAGCCAGTCGACGATGGCCTGTTGATCATCCTTCGCGGCGTATGTGCGACTGCGCCGGACGAAGAGCCGGAGAAACAGACCGACATCGATCTCGTGCCGCTTCACATGTGGGTCGACGCCAACAAAGTCATCTCGCTACGCGACAGCGGCCATTACATCACCGCACTTCGCGACATTCGCCTGGCGCTAGAAAAAGGCAAGGGCCCGCATCGCACCGGGGATCTTTTGGCGCTGATCGGCGACAAGCTCGTCCGTGACCTGGAGCCCGTACTAGACTCCATGGATGAGGAGGTGGACGAACTTGACGAAATGATCTTTCACGGTGAGGCAAGCGAGGTCCGCGAGCGCCTCAAGCTCTTGCGCCGGCGCTCCGTGCAGCTTCGCCGCTACCTTGCGCCGCAACGCGATGCTTTGAACCGCATCGAGCATGATGACGCACCATGGCTGTTTGAACGCGACAAGCTGCGGATGCGCGAGGTGATCGACAAGCTGATGCGCTTCATTGAATACCTCGACGCTATCCGCGACCGCACGGGCATCCTGCACGACGACCTCTCGACGGTGATCAGCGAGCGCATTGCGCGCAACTCCAACCGGCTGGCGGCGCTGGCGGCGCTGCTGCTGCCGCCGAGCGTGGTGGCCGGCTTGTTCGGGATGAACGTCGGAGGCATTCCGGGGGTCAACGACACCTGGGCGTTCGTCATCATCGTCGTGTTTGTGACGGTCACATCGGTAGCGACGCTCTGGCTGCTTCGGCGGATCGGCTGGCTTTAGCCAGCCATCCGCCGTCCCGTAATCCCTTGCCGTCAATTGGCTGCGAAGCAGTAGAACAGGCCGTCACCTCCGGTCCCGTTGAAGGCCTTGACCGTGCAGCCGCCGCGTGTCGCGTGCGAGGAATTCCATGATTTGGCTTCCGCGGAGTCGTTCAGGCCCGTTCGGTCGCTGTGACCTACGATCGCGGCACCCTCTTCGCCGCCCATCGTCCAGTTGCCGCATGTTTCGGGCGCGGCAGTACCGTCGGCTTTCGAGCCGGTCAGGATGTCGTGTC
Organism: Rhizobium sp. BK538; assembly: GCF_014197575.1. Taxonomy (NCBI): domain Bacteria; kingdom Pseudomonadati; phylum Pseudomonadota; class Alphaproteobacteria; order Hyphomicrobiales; family Rhizobiaceae; genus Rhizobium; species Rhizobium sp. BK538. The sequence continues at coordinate 53,446 of NZ_JACIFT010000022.1, read as the reverse complement.
GGTTCGGCGTATCGCCGCGGCCACTAATGACTTCACCCTTCTCGTTCAGGGCGGTCTGCTTGGTCAGGTTGTTTTTGTCGCTGTGCAGCGAGGCCACGTCGTCGGCGACTTTTTCGCCCTTGGCGTTGTGCCACGGCCCGGAACCGATGCGATCCTTTGCGTTTTCAGCGTCGGTAGACAGATAGGCTTTCCAGGTCTTGCCGGTCACGCCGGCGGCCGTGGCAAGCGTATTGCAGTATGCGTCGGCACCGGCGAGGCCGCCAAGATCGCCGCCCTTGCCCGGATTTACACTGGTCACGAAGAAGCTCATGGAGGTGTCTTGAGCATGGACCCCAACTGCTGAAAAGGCCAAAGCGGCCGCGATATAGGCAAACCTACGTCTCATGGCGTCTCTCCCTGGTTGAAGTTCTAGCGAGGCGAAGCGTATTGCAGGTAAGTGCCGGCGTAAAATCGAAATCGCGTGATGGGTCACTGTAGCTGGATGGTCAGAAGCTGGATGGTCTGAAGCGGCTACGGCCCCATTACCCTGGGCTTCGGCTTCATTTCGCGGTGCGTCGCCGATGTGCGAGCCTTACCCCAGGCTTCAGTCACGTCGCCGTGATTTCAACCAAGCGTTCTTGACAATGAATTCGCGCGGCAAATATCTGTGATCTCTGGCTTCAGACGCAAGGCCCAGCTCAGCATGATCGACACGCGCTTTTCGACTGCTTTACAGATTGTCATCAGTGTGGCCGTCAACGACGAGGCAAATCTGCGCACCACAAGCCGATCACTTGCGCAAGGGCTCGATACAAGCGCCAGCTTCGTGCGCAAGCTGCTGTTGCCGCTCAATGAAGGCGGCATCCTCGCCACCGCCCAGGGCGGCAAGGGCGGCATTCGCTTGGCACGAGCGCGCGACCAGATATTGCTCAGCCAGATCTATGCTGCCGTGACTGGCGACAAGAAGATCTGGGAGACCCGGCACGACATTCCGCATGAGGGCCTTGTGGGCGAGAATATCGGCGATCTCTCGGAGTTTCTTTGCGATCGAGCCGAGCAGGCCGTCGTCGACATGCTTGGTTCGGTGACCATCGAAGACAGCGTGGCGGAGCTACGCCGCCTCGAGGCGCAGAAAGCTGCCGGCCATCCGCAGCCGGTGGACGCCGGCCTCGTGCGCGATCGCCACGCCGCCGAATAGCTTCATCCTCAAAATGAAAGGGGCGGCCCGGGCAGGGAACCCGAGCCACCCCTCCTAACTGATCGGAGGTCAATCTGATCAGAAACGTCAAGCGCCGCGCCGCGCTGCCTCGCCGCGCAACTATAGCCGCAGAGAGAGGCGAAAACGCGGCGCCGCTTCTGATTAGAATGCGCGCTGGAGGCGGAAGAAGCCCGACGTTACGTCGTTGCCCTGGTCCGGATCGAGGTAATTCACGGTCGCCTTGGCATAGAGGTTGTCGACGATCTGATAGTCAACCGTCAGACCAACCTTCCAGGCGTCGTTGTTGTCGTTGAAATCGCCAGCGACGATGCCGTAGTTGCCGTAGTACTGGGCGGCTGGGGTGATCTTCAGCTTGTCGGTAGCGTTGATGGCGTATTCAGCGGCGATAGCCCATTCGGCAGCCTGATAGTAGGAGTTCGGGCCGCTGGAGTAGACGCCTGCGAGGCCGAGGGTGCCTGGGCCGATAGCGACGGTACCCATGGCGCGAACGGCGCCTTCTTCGTTGTCGGTGTCGTAGCCGGCCGTGATCTGGTAGCCGAATACGCCGGCCTTGCCGCCGATGCCGATTGCTACGCCAACGTTGTTCGGCTGTTCGCCGGCGCTGTAGTAGCCGTCTTCCAGCTCGTCAACGCTGATGCCAGCGTAGAAGTTGTCGGCTTCGTACTGATAACGGATCGAGTTATGCAGCGTAACCTTGCTGCCGATGTCGTCCGTTTCGCCAGACAAGCCATCGTCCCACCAGCTGTAGAACAGACCGGCGCGGATGCCGGCGATGTCGATGTAAGCCGAGTCGAGCTTTGCGATCTGTCCGGACGCATTGTCGGCGTTTGTCTGAAGAACGATGACACCCGTCAGCGGACCGTATTCGGTGTCGCTCTTGGCAGTGAACTGGAGCTGACCGCGGGTAACGGCATCCCAGTCAGAGGTGCCGGAAGTGGAAGCGCCGCCCGTTACAGCATTAGGGGAAGCGTTGACTTGGAATCGGATGTAACCGCTGATCTTCAGGCAGGTTTCCGTGCCCGGGATGTAGAAGTAGCCGCTGCCGTAAGCGTCGCAGACGCGGACGTATTCAACCGGTTCCGGTTCAGCAGCAACGATAGCGTCAGCAGCCTGCGCGCTCGAGACAGCAGCCAAGGCTGCCGCCGAGCTCATGAGGATCATCTTAATGTTCATAATCAGTCCAATCTTCTGTCGATTGGGCACAGGTCATCATTGCCGAAGCCGGCTCTACCTACCCCAAATTGTTTCGTACAAGCCCTTGCGGGAAACGCGGTACGTCCGCGGCGCCAAATTACATTTCCGATTAAATGTATCAATAATAGATACAGTCAAAATTGAGTTTTGCTGCAAGGCGGAAATCCGGTGTTGCACAAAGGCAACTGTCGATTCTTGCGCAAGGATGCGTTTGCTACCGCAGGCTATAACTGATTGTTACTAAACACGTTTTTGTAGTTGATGTTATCCGGATAACAATGTTGCGCCGCAGCATTTCGTCATGCGGTTGCGTACATCCTTTCTTCAGTCGCGTGCCGGAATCATCGTAAAGCGCGCCTCATTGGATTCGCTTTATCTGTGAGCGCGGCCACCACGGGATCACCGGAGTCGAGCCTGAGAACGCCATGCTCGTCGATCAAGTATTCCAGCAGATTTCTCAATCCATCACTGAAGTGCCGGCTCGCCTCGGCAGCCTCGTCGCTCGCAAGTATCGTGGAGCCGATGATTCGAATGCCGAAGACGTTGATGGTTTCGTCGGTTCGCGTCAGCGCGCAATTCCCGCCATTTTCGGCAGCGAGATCGACAACGACCGTTCCCGGCCTCAGCCGCGAAAGCATGTCCTCGTCAAACAGTACGGGGGGAGTTTGACCGGGAATCACGACGTTGGTCGTGATCAATTGCATCTTGGACAGAGGAACGGAAAGCTCGTGGCGAAGCCGTGCCAACTCCGAGGACATGCCGAGGAATTTGGCACCGAGCCGTTCGATTTTCTCCTGCGAATCCTTGGCAAGGCTGAAGCCATGGGTCAAGGCGCCGAGGCGGCGCGCGGTGGCCAGTGCCTGCAGGCTTGCAGCGTCGCTGCCCAAAGCGGCCATTTTGACCGGCCGGACAAAGCTTCCGTCCACCATCAGCATCGGATGCGAAATGCCGAACTGCCTGGCCGCTTCCAGCACGGCGGCGTGGCCGGTAATTGTTGCCTGCCTCGATGAAATGTCCGCACCCTTGATGCCCTGCATCCCGGCAAGCCTGGCAACGTCGAGATGGAGCGGCCGTTGTCCAGCTGGCACACCGGCCACCGGTGCTGCGTTCGAGCCAAGGAAAATCAGAACCGCTGTCGCTGGGAAAATCCGCGTGGCTGCCGGTTGTCGCACACTGACGAATATATCCGATGAGGACACCATGTCAGCGAACTCGGCGGGCTCGGCCCCCGCGACGATATAGGCGTCGTCGGCGTGGCCAGCGCCGACGCCGCAGCCGCGCTCGAAACGAATCGACATACGCTCGGAAAGGCGCCGCACATCGTCCGGCGTCAACGCAACGCGACGCTCACCGGGATGTGTTTCCCGAAGCAGCCCGGCGCGGACGCGGATAAGGTTAGACATTCATCGCTCTGGAAGAGGGTAAATCGAACTGTGGCGCGCGAGCGATATAGGCTGGTTCTTCCATAGTTTTATGACAGTTTTGTAATTTTTATTTGGGCAGTTTCGCGGGCTTTCCCTTTTCGCAACTGTTGGTAAGCCCTTCATTTTACAGGATACTGTTTGCAGCTTGCATGAGCGATGTCGAATAAGGCTGTTCGCAGTGCGAGATCAGGTTTTGCCTGGAGGCATTTGGATGTAATGGTCAGTCATGAGGTGCTTGGCTGCTGGAGGCATTGGTGAATTTCTATTCGGTTTATGATCAAGGTTTTGTCCGCGTTGCGGCCTGTACGCCGAATTGCGAGATCGGCGATCCCGATTTCAATGCACAGGCAACATTGGAGCTGGCGCGCCAGGGACATGCCGAGGGCGTTGGCCTCATGGTGTTCCCCGAACTCGGGATCTCGAGCTACGCGATCGACGACCTTTTGGGGCAGGACGCGCTTCTCAAGGCTGTGGATGCTGCGATCGCCGAGGTTGTCCGCGCAAGTCGCGATCTCACGCCGGTACTTCTAGTCGGTGCGCCGCTGCAGACCGGCGGGCGGCTCTACAATTGCGCTGTCGCCATTCATGCGGGCCGTGTTCTCGGTGTCGTTCCGAAGATGCACCTCCCGAACTATCGCGAGTTCTACGAGAAGCGCTGGTTCGCGTCCGGACGAAGCGTCCGCGGCGAAAGTATTCGTGTCGCCGGCGAGAAGGTGCCATTCGGCACGGATCTCATCTTCGCAGCCGAGGATATGGACGATTTCGTTTTCCATATCGAGATTTGCGAAGATCTCTGGGCTCCGGCGCCACCAAGCGATTTCGGCGCGCTGGCAGGTGCGTTGATCCTCGCCAACCTTTCGGCCAGCAACATAACGGTTGGAAAGGCCGACACGCGCAAGCTTCTGTGCTCGGCGCAATCGGCGCGCAGCCTGTCGGCCTATGTCTATTCGGCCGCCGGCCCGGGCGAATCAACGACTGATCTCGCATGGGATGGTCAGGCCTGCATCTACGAACTTGGCAGCCTCCTTGCCGAAACCGATCGCTTCCCGACGACGTCGCAGATGTGCGTGGCAGATATCGATGTCGAGCGGTTGCGGCTCGAGCGGTTGCGGACCGGCACGTTCAATGATGCGGCGACGCTCAACCTTACGGCGGGGTATGAATTCCGGTGGGTAGCGTTCCAGTTCAGGAAGCCGAAAGGCGATATCGGCCTGAAGCGCGACGTTGCGCGCTTCCCCTTCGTGCCGGCTGATGAAAGCCGCCTCGATCAGGATTGCTACGAAACATTCAACATCCAGGTGCAGGGGCTGATGAAGCGGCTGCGCTCGACGGGCATCAAGCGGCTTTGCATCGGTATTTCGGGCGGTCTCGATTCCACCCATGCGCTGCTCGTTGCGGTGCGCGCCTTCGACCAGCTCGGCTGGCCGCGCTCAGACATTCTTTGTTTCACCATGCCGGGATTCGCGACGGGCGACGCAACCAAGTCGAACGCCTGGGCGCTGATGCGGAGCATGGGCGTCACCGCGGAGGAAGTCGACATAAGGCCGTTGGCGCTGCAGTTGTTGAAGGACCTGAAGCATCCATTCGCAGGTGGCAAGCCGGTCTACGATACGACCTTCGAAAATGTTCAAGCCGGCCTGCGCACGGACTTCCTGTTTCGTGCCGCAAACCAGCGCAATGCGCTGGTGCTCGGTACGGGAGACCTGTCGGAAATCGGTCTCGGATGGTCGACCTACGGCGTCGGCGACCAGATGAGCCACTACAACGTCAATGCATCGGTGCCCAAGACCTTGATCCAGCACCTGATCCGCTGGGTGATCCGTTCCGGTGATTTCGATGCGGAAGCAAATGCGACATTGGAGAGTATTCTTGGCACGCTGATTTCGCCCGAACTGGTTCCCGCCGATGAGAACGGCGTCATGCAGAGCACGGAGGACAAGATCGGGCCATATGATTTGCATGACTTCGCGCTTTACTACACGACGCGTTTCGGCCTTCGCCCATCGAAGATCGCCTTCCTCGCCTACAATGCCTGGCGGGATGCCGAGGCAGGCGTCTGGCCGCCGCATTTCCCTGCCGACAAGCGCCGCAGCTTCGATCTGCCTGTGATCAAGCACTGGATGGAGGTTTTCCTGTTCCGGTTCTTTACGATCAGCCAGTTCAAGCGGTCGGCATCGCCGAATGGCCCGAAAGTGACGTCTGGCGGTTCGCTGTCTCCACGTGGGGATTGGCGTGCACCATCAGACGGTAACGCCCGGATATGGCTGAAGGAATTGAAAGCCAATGTTCCTGACGTAAAGGGCTAGGCCAAAGAGTGCCTTGCAAAAGCGGCGCATCGCGGCAGATAAGATCCAGGAGAACACTGAGGGAGCGGTGAAAAACGTGACGGATGAACCTTGTCCATCTGAAGATCTCCCCCGCTACGAGATCCGTCAGGAATTGCGTGGAAGGTGGACGATCATCGATACCTTGACGTCGCTGCCGGCGGCAACGGACGGAAGGGATTTCGTCGGCCTCAGCAAGAGGGATGCAGAGGACATCGCTCGCGAACTGAACCTCAGCGTCGCCCAAGGCCGCGATCCTCTGATCTGATCTCCGCGCCGCCCCCGAAGCAAAACTCGAACTGAGCCAACCCTTCACGTCATCCATTTCCGGTGCTCCGCAAAGCGTTCCGCGAGCAGGTCAATGAACAGGCGAACTTTCGTCGGCAGGTGACTGCGGTTCGGATAGACGGCGTTGATGCTGAACTCGACGGCGCGATAGTCGGGCATCATCGGGATGAATCTTCCGGAGGCGATGTCGTCGAACACAACGAAACTCGGCGCCAGGAAGATGCCCTGGCCCGTCGTCGTGAGGTGCCGTAGCGTCTCGGCGCTGTTCGATACGACGTTGCCGCCGATCTTCACGCTCGCCTGGGCGCCATCGGCGCCTTCGAAGCGCCACTCGTCTCCGTAGGGGTAGTAGGTATATTGCAGGCAGTTGTGGTTGGCCAAATCCGCCGGTATCTGCGGCATCGGATGGCTCTCAAGATAGTTTGGCGAGCAGACGAGGAGGTGCCTCCACGGTGTCAGCTTCCTGACGACGAGGCTTGAATCCGGCGGCGGCACGGTGCGGATCACCAGGTCGTAACCTTCCTCGACCATATCGATCATGCGCTCCCCGACATTCAAGTCGAGGGCGATCGAGGGGTAAAGTTCGAGATACTCGCTGACAACGGGCAACAGGAAACGGACGATGGCTGCGCTGGTATAGACCTTGAGCGTACCGCGCGGTGTCGAGCTCATCGCTCCGGCGGTGTTGTCGGCTTCCTCGAGGTCGGCCAGGATCTGGGCCGAGCGTTCGTAGTAATATTTACCGGTTTCCGTGAGGCTGACCTTGCGTGTCGTGCGGTTGAGTAGCCTGACGCCCAGCCTATCCTCCAGGGACTGCACGTGGTTGCCAACCATTGTCACCGACATGTTGAGACGGCGCGCCGCCGCGGAAAAGCCGCCGCACTCCACCACGCGACCAAAGACTGTGAGGCTTGTCAGCCTGTCCATTGCGTTCCCCGATTATCCGCTCTGAGTTGATGATCCTTCCTGATTTAAGCAGATTATCAGAACGCGTGTAACAACGCATTGTCCGTCTCATCGCGTTAGGCCTCGCGACGAGGCAAACCACTGGAGAAGGACAATGGTCGAATTACCTCGCAAGGAAGCGTTCGAGGCTGCCGGCGGCCCCGAGGTAGCACGGGTCACCGAAGCCCCGGCTGCGCCGGCCGCGGATGTCGCCCCTGCCGTCGAAGCCAAAGGCCAGAACAGCCGCAAGATCGTCAAACGGACGATCGTTGCGGCTGCGCTTCTTGCCGGTGTCGCGTTTGCAGTCGACTATGGTTATCACTATTGGACGGTAGGCCGCTTCATCGAATCCACGGACGATGCCTATGTGAAGGCTGACTATACGACGGTTGCGCCGAAGGTCTCCGGTTACGTTGCCGAAGTTCTTGTCAACGACAACGATGCGGTGAAGGCTGGCCAGGTGCTCGCCAAGATCGATGATCGCGACCATCAGGCCGCATTGTCCCAGGCCAAGGCCGACGTCAAGGCTGCCACAGCAGCCTTAACGAATCTCGATGCGCAGATCGAACTGCAACAATCGATCATCGGCCAAGCCAGGGCGACGATCGATGCATCACAGGCGACGCTGGATTTTGCCCGTTCCGATGCGGCCCGCTCGCAGCGGCTGATCACCAACGGCGCCGGGACCCAATCGCGGGCCGAACAGAGCCAGTCTCTTCGCGACCAGGCGCAGGCGGCGCTTCAGCGAGACCAGGCTGCACTGGTTGCCACAGAAAAGAAGATTCCGGTGCTTCAGACTGAGCGCGATCAGGCTGTCGCCCAACGCGACCGCGCAGCCGCTGCCCAGCGTCAGGCAGAGCTCAATCTTTCCTACACACAGATCGTTGCGCCGGTTGACGGCACCATTGGCGCCCGCACCATTCGAGTCGGACAGTTTGTCACTTCGGGCACACAACTGATGGCCGTCGTGCCGCTGCACTCCGTCTATGTCGTCGCCAACTTCAAGGAAACACAGCTGACCAACGTCCGTGCCGGGCAGCCTGTCGAGGTCAAGGTCGACAGTTTCCCCGATGTGGAAATCAAGGGCCATGTCGACAGCATTTCGCCGGCGAGCGGATTGGAGTTCTCGCTGCTGCCACCTGACAATGCGACCGGTAATTTCACCAAGATCGTCCAGCGCATCCCGGTCAAGATCGTCATCGACGATGAGGCAATGAGCGGTTTGTTGCGCGCGGGAATGTCCGTCGAGCCCGAAATCGACACCAAAGCCGCCACCCGGTAGGTCGTCCTCTGCGGGAAGGATTATCCAGCCTGACTGGATGATCCTTCCCTCCTTTCCCGAATTATCAGCCGAACCTCGTCATGAGATTGTTTTCCGCAGAGCCGGAAGGAGAAACGTCATGGCTACTCTTCAGATCGTCGCCAACAATTCGAGCCGGTATCCTGCGGCCGCAGCGGCTTCGAATCCTGCTGTCGCGATGAGCGCCTTGCGCATGTGGAGCGCGGTTGTCGGTTCGACGCTCGGCGCGTTCATGGCCGTCCTCAATATCCAGATCGTCAACGCTTCGCTCGCGGATATCCAGGGGGCGATCGGCGCAGGCAAGGACGATGGCGGCTGGATTTCGACTTCCTACCTCATCGCGGAGATCGTGGTTATCCCTCTCAGCGCCTGGCTCGCTCAGGTCTTTTCTGTGCGTAAATATCTTCTGACCAACGCCGTTCTCTTCCTGATATTCTCGGTCGCCTGCGCTTTCGCAACGAACCTCCAGCAGATGATCGTGCTGCGTGCTATCCAGGGCTTTGCTGGCGGTGTCCTGATTCCGATGGCGTTTACCATCATTATCACGCTGCTGCCCAAGCCCAAACAGCCGATCGGTCTGGCGCTCTTTGCGCTCTCGGCGACCTTCGCTCCGGCCATCGGGCCTACCATCGGTGGATATTTGACTGAGAACTTTGGTTGGCAGTTCATCTTCTACGTCAACCTGGCGCCCGGCTTGCTGATGCTGGGAATGCTCTGGGCTTCGCTCGATCGCGCTCCAATGAAACTGGGCCTGCTCGCCAAGGGCGATTGGCCCGGCATCATCACCATGGCAATTGGCCTTGCCGCCATACAGACGGTGCTGGAGGAGGGCAACAAGGAGGATTGGTTCGGATCGGACTTCATCGTCCGGCTGTCGGTCATCGCTGTCGTCTCGTTGACGCTGTTTCTCATTATCGAGCTGAAGACGGCTCATCCGCTCCTAAACCTCAGGCTTCTCGTTCGTCGCAACTTCGGCTTCGGCATTGTGGCGAACGTCCTTCTCGGGGTCGCCCTTTATGGCTCTGCCTTCGTTCTTCCAATCTATCTGTCGCGCATCCAAGGGTACAACTCTGAACAGATCGGCATGGTACTCGCCTGGACGGGCATCCCGCAGCTGCTGTTGATCCCGCTGGTGCCCCCTCTGATGAAACGCTTTGACGTCCGTCTACTGATCGCGGTCGGTTTCTCGCTGTTTGCCGCGTCGAACTTCATGAACGTCCACATGACCGGAGACTATGCGAGCGATCAGCTCTTCTGGCCAAATGTCATTCGCGCCGTCGGACAGGCGCTTGTGTTCGCGCCGCTCTCGGCCATCGCCACGGCAGGCATCGAACAGGAGAACGCGGGCTCAGCTTCCGCGCTCTTCAACATGATGCGCAACCTCGGGGGCGCTGTCGGCATCGCCAGCCTGCAGACCTTCCTGACCAAGCGCGAGCAGTTTCACTCCAACATCCTGACCAACTCGGTCAGCGTTTTTGAAGAAGCAACACGGGATCGCGTCGCAAAACTGACGGCCTACTTCATGAACCACGGTGCCAGCGATCAGGCCGTTGCCACGCACAAGGCCGTCGTCGCCATCGCGCTCAAGCTCCGCAAGCAGGCCAATATCATGGCCTTCAGCGACACATTCTTTCTGCTCGGTGTCGCATTGCTCGTCGCACTGCTTGCAACGCTCCTGCTGAAGAAGCCGGGCCATCTGTCCGGGGGCGGCGCCCACTAGCGCCTCCGCCCGTTTCCGGGAGAAATGCCATGAACCGTATCGTCCAAATGGAAGAAACCGAAACTCGGGTGATGAGGGGCGACCGCGCAGCGGGTTCCACCGGCTCTCTGCTTTCGTTGATCGAGTGGCTCTCTGGCGATGAATGCCACGCCGTCGATGAGCCCGGTCTGATCTCCGCCCTTGGTCGCCGCCTGCGGGTGCTTGGTCTGCCGATCGATCGCTTGACGCTTCACCTCATGACGCTTCATCCGGAGCTTATCGGCCGAACGCTTGCCTGGGCTCCGGGCGATCCAGTCGAGATTCACGATCGCGAGCATGGTGTGCGCCAAATTTTTGCCAATAGCCCGCTGCGCAAGGTCATGGACAGCCGTGAGCCGCTTGTTGTCGGGTCTGGCGACAGCGCCCACGGACGCTGGCAGGACATCGATGTCTTTACAGGTCGTGGGCTCCAGCAATTGATGATCGCGCCGCTCTGCAATGCCGATGGGCCAGTGAGCGCGGTCGCCTTCGGTACCCGGCGGGCGGGCGGCTTCACGCCAGCTGAAATCCAAGTTCTGGAGCGGATCCTGCCGGCGTTGCGCAACACCTGCGAGCTGCGGGTGATGCGTCAGGTCGAACTCAGCCTGCTCGATACCTATGTCGGCCCCCTGACGGCCCAGCGCATCCTTGCCGGGCAGATCCGACAGGGCGAAATCGAATCCATTGAGGCAGCGCTGCTGCTTTGCGACCTGCGTGGCTTTACCGAGATATCGAACCAGCTCCCCAGCGACAGGGTGCTCGAGTTGCTGAACGCCTACTTTGACAAGGTGATTCCACCCATCACGCGCGAGGGGGGCGAAGTGTTGAAGTTCATGGGCGATGCGGTTCTTGCGTTCTTTCCAGGGTACGATGCGGGCCGCAGCAGCGCGTCGGCATTGATCGCGGCCAGGGACATCCTGCGTGAAATTGACGGGTTCGAGTTCGACGAAATTGCTCTCAATGTCGGCATCGCCCTGCACCACGGCGAAGTCAGCTACGGAAATATCGGCTCCGGCCGTCGCCTCGATTTCACGTTGATCGGCCCCGATGTGAATCTGGTCAGCCGCATCCAGACGGCGTGCGGAGATCTTCGCGTCCCGCTCCTGATGTCCGACACTTTCCGGAAAGAGGCGCGGGCCCAAGCCGTCTCGGCCGGCTGGCACACACTCAAGGGGTTCACGCAGAAGGTGGAGCTATTTTGCTTGCCGGAGCCGTGAATCTAGCCGAGGCTCCCGGCAAAACGCTCAGCCAGCCGATCCTTCTGGAAGCGGTCGGTGATGAAGTCGATGAAGGCGCGGGTCTTTGCCGGCAGCAGGGTCCGATTTGCATAGTAGAGGGAAATCGGCCCGGCATCGGCATACCAGTTCGGGATCAGACGGACGAGCTCGCCACGTTCGAGATAAGGCAGGGCATCTGCGGTCGCGATCATGGCAACGCCAAGACCGAAGAGGGCGAGATGACACATGGCCACGGGATCGTTGACAACGATCTCTTCGGACAGTGCGGCAGGCATCTCTTCGCCGGCGACGTTGCGCATTACCCATTGACGGACACGGCCAGTGCTGCTGGACCGCATGACGATTCCGTCGAGCGCAGAAAGCTTGGCCGGATCGAATGGCGGGACGCGATCCTTCATGTATACAGGGGAGGCGACGGCAATGAGATGAGCGGGCGCAAGCGTGCGCGCGATGACACCGGCCGTCAGCTCGAAACCGCCACCGATCGCGGCATCATAGCCTTCGGCAATGAGATCGACCGGGCGGTTCTCGAACATCCATTCCGGGCGAACAAGCGGATAGCGTTTCAGGAAATCCGGAAGCAACGGCAGGACATAGCCGGTGCCAAAGGCCGGGCTCATGCTGATCTTGAGAACGCCGGACGGTTCGCCTTGATCCGTTGTCACGGCAGCAATAGCACTCTGCAGGTTTTCCAGATCATCGCGGATGGCGGCGAAGAAGCGTTCACCGGCTTCGGTCAGTGTGAGCTTGCGCGTGCTGCGCTGAAACAGGCGAACACCGAGATTGGCCTCGAGCGTCGCGACATTGCGGCTGACGGCTGCAGGCGTGATGGAAAGCCGGCGCGCTGCAGCGGAAAATCCGCCGAGTTCAGCGCTGCGGACAAAGGACTCCAGATTTGCCAGCGTTTCCATCGGATTTTCAACGGTTGCTTGAAACCGAGAAAGACTATTGCGCCGTGAAATCGAGCGCAAGCGCCGACATGTCTACAGCCGAGCGGAAGGCGAATATAAACTATATAAATAATAGCTATTTGTTGTGTGTTCACGCTTTTGGCGTTATTTGCTGAATAATGGGGATGGAGTACTGGGGGCGTAAGGCAAAAGAAAATGCTGACGAAAAAGGGAAAGTATGGTTTGAAGGCGCTGGTCGACCTGGCGCGGCTCGCGCCCGGTGAAACTGCCTTCATCAACGACGTTGCTTCGCGCAACAACATTCCGAAGAAATTCCTCGACACAATTCTCTTGGAATTGCGAAATGTCGGCATTCTTCGATCGAAGAAGGGCCCGGGTGGCGGTTACTCGTTGTCGCGCCCAGCATCCGAAATTCGGATCGGTCATGTTATCCGTACACTCGATGGCCCGTTGGCACCTATTCGCTGCGCCAGCCGAACGGCCTTTGAAGCCTGCGACGACTGTTCCGATCCCGAGAACTGTCAGGTGCGGCGCTCCATGACCGAGGTCCGGGACGCGATCGCCGACATTCTCGACAACATGACGCTCGAGCAATTCGTCGCATCCGGCAACAAGCTGGGCGATGCCGACGAAGAAGCGGCTCTCTCGGTCGCCAACTAGGCGTTAGTCGCCGAAATAGTGCGCTGCCGCCGCTCGGTAGAGATCGTCAGCGGCCGCGTCGTTCGCGCGAATGCGTGCGTTTCTCCAATGTCGATCGAGATTGCGGCCGATGCTTGTCGCTGCGTTGCCCGACAGTTCGAACAGTGCGTTGGCGACATCAAGGGCCGTCCGGCTTGCGGTGATCTTGGCGGCGGACGCAGAGAAGAACGCGGTATCAACCGTGCCGGCGGACGGGCCGACCTGGGAAAAATCGAGTTTACCGCCGGCACTTTCGACAAGTGCGGCAGTCGCTTGCACGGAGAGTGCAAGCTTGCCGATGCTGACTGAGCGCGGGGACTCCCGAAGGTTGGCGAGCGCGGCTCGAGCAATACCGAGGTCCGTGCCTGCATGGAGCAGAGCAGCCAGGGCCGAAGCCGTAGTGTGACGTTGCGGTCCATCGTCCGTTGCCGCCTTCGCGTCGCCGGTGACGCCCTGGGCGACGGCCGTGCCGGCACCATTCGTCCTCTGCCCGAAACCATCCCAGTCATCGACGATTTGCAGGCCTTCGCTCTCGCGGGCAAGATAGAAGCGAACCCGCTCGCCCTCGGCATCGATTGCGTCGGCCACGATCCAATCGACGAAGAGAAGGCCAGGGGACCGCAGGCTCCGTCCCGTCAGCTCATAAGTGGCGCCAAGCGGACTGGCAGCACCCACTTGGTCAAAGGCCGTCGCCGTGAAGTGATCACCGGCCAGCGCGCGAGCGAAGAGCAAGTCTCTTCGCTCTTCGCTCGGGTCGTTCCGGAGCTGTTCGAGAACCGCGAAATGATGCTCAAGGCACTCGGCAATCGAAGAATCGCCCTCGGCGATGATGGCGACGATCTCGCCGAGAAGTGCGTTGGCGACATCCAGCCCCTCGTTCTCCGGGGGAACTGTGACGGCTGTCAGTCCCGACTGAAAAAGGGCGTCGAGTTCTGCGCGAGGAAAGACCCGATTGATATCCCGCTCGCTCGCCTGCAGCGCGAAGTCGGCAGCAAGGCGGCGTGCGGTCGCTATCGCCTCTTCCTCGCTTTCGATACGGTGCGCTGCGGGTCTTGTCCGGTCATGAAACCGCGATACGGTTCCCATCACTCCTCCCATCCGTTGTGCCTCTAGGATTGATGGATCGCAGGTGCAATGATAAGGCGCGTTTTTCTACGAATGCACGAGCGATTGAATTTTATTGTCGTTTGATTGCACCAATGCGAAGCGTGGTGATGCTTCGACGCCCGCAATGAGAGGTTCAACATGCCTTCGACCGTCCGTGAGCGGCTGAAACTGGATCCCGGCGATATTCCGATCTACGCCATCGGCGACATTCATGGCAGACTTGACCTGCTGCAGAAGGCGGAGCAGGCGATTATTGATGATGCTGCCGCGATCCCGGGGCGAAAGCTGATCATCACGCTCGGCGACTACATTGATCGCGGGCCGTCATCGGCACAGGTGATCTCGCACCTGATGGCGCTTCCGCCCGAAAATTTCGACCGCATCTGCTTGACCGGGAACCATGAGACCACGATGCTCGACTATCTTGACGGTCTGGTTTCCTTCTCGGATTGGATGCGAATGGGCTCGGATGCGTTGCTGCGCTCCTACGGGCTCGATCCGGAGCAGCTGCCTCTGGTTTTTTCGACTGCCGCCAAGCTCGATGGCTTCATCAAGAAGTCGATTCCGAAGCCGCACGTGGATTTTCTGCGTTCCCTGCCGATTTTCGTCGATACGCCGAATGTGCTCTTCGTGCATGCGGGCATCGATCCCATGCTGCCGATCGATGCGCAAAGCGACGAGGACCTTGTTTTCATCCGTCATCGCTTTTTCGAGAGTCGTCAGCCACTGCCGAAGCTAATCGTTCACGGCCATACGCCGAACGACGAGCCGGAGGTTCTGCCGACAAGACTAAACCTCGATACCGCGGCCTTCCACAGTGGCAAACTCACTGTTGCCAGGCTATGGAAAGGGCGCGTGCATCTATTCCAGACCTGATCAGGCGCCGGCTTCTGCCGGCTCCCGCTTCTTTGACGTCTCTTCGGTGTAGTAGCTCACATATTTGTGGCGGTAGCGTTCGGTGCCGCCGAAGTTGGTGAACTTGCCGAGCTCGGTCATGTCGGTCTTGTTGAGGATCACACCCAGAATCTTGGACTTGATCTGCGGCTCGGCGTTCAGAAGGTCGCGCACGACACTCGTTGGCGTCGAGCCCCATTCGGTCACGAACAGGAAGCCGTCGACCTGCGGGGCAAATGCCTTGGCGTCGATGACAGGACCGAGCGGCGCAAGGTCGACAACGATGTAGTCGAACATCTTGCGCGCATTTTCCATGAGGTTGAACATGCCCTGCGAGGCAAGCAACTCGCTGGTGTGCATGAGGTGATCGTTCGGCAGAACCGGTAGGATTGCCAGCTTCGTCGCAGGATCGACCTTGACGGCACTCGCCCACGGAACCTCACCGAGAACGGCCTCGACGAGCCCCTGCTGCGGAGGGGTTCTCAGCATGCGCGTCAGGCCGGGGTTGCGAAGGTCGGCGTCAATGAGCAGCGTGCGCTTGCCGCTGGAGGCGAGAAGCGCGGCGAAGTTGGCCGCCGTGGTCGACTTGCCTTCTCCCGGCATCGCCGAGACGACACCGATGACGCGGTCCGATTTGCCCTGGAACATGACGTCGCTCGCAAGCTTCGCGTTGCGCAGGGTTTCGGCGAAGACCGAGCGCGGCGCTTCGAGCACGACGCGCATGATGCGTTCGAAGGTCGCGCCGGAATCGGCGGCTGCTTCGGCAGGGGCCAGCGCAGGATTGGCACGGGGCCGGAAGATCTTGCCCTCGCGCGGCGGCTTGCCGATCAGCGGCAAATAGCCGAGGAATTTGAGGCCAAGGATCGTCCTGACGTCGCCTTCAACACGGAAGAAACGCTCCCGGAATTCCTGGAAGGCCGTGAGCGCACCGCCGGCCATCAGGCCAAGGACAATGGCAAGGCCGAGTGTCATGGTCTTCTTCGGGCTGGATGGCGAAACCGGGACGCCAGCCTCAGAGATCACGCGGGCCTTGGCGATCGGGAAGGACTGCTGCTGCGATGCCTCCTCGTACTTGCCGAGGTAGGATTCGTAGAGGGTCTTTAGGGCAGTTGCCCGCTGCTCGAGATCATTGAGCTGGACAATCGACTTGTCGGCTTCCGAATTCTTGCCTGTCAGGTGTTCGATGTTCTGGCGGAGCGAGGCTTCCCGCGAGCGGGCGACTTCGAACTCGTTGCGGTAGCTGGAGGTCAGTTGTTGCAGTTCCTGATAGATCTGGCGAGTCAAATCCTGCTTTTCGGCACGCAAGGCGACGGCCTGCGGGTGGTCCTCACCGAAGTTCGTCGTGACCTCCTGTTCGCGCTTGCTCACCGAGATGTAGCGGGTGCGCAGGTCCTGGATCACCGTGTTGTCCGTCTGGCCGGACGAGATTGCCGCGTTGTTGACGGCGTTGTCGGGGCCGAGGTCGACGATCGACTTGAATTGGTTGTAGCGGGCCGAAGCGCTTGCGCTGTCGGCCTGGGCGACGATCAACTGCTTGTTGAGGTCGGCAAGCTGCTGTTCCGACATCAGCTCACCATTGGCGGACGTCAGGCCATTCTCGGCCTTGAACTTCGCGACATCGAGTGCTGCCTGCTGCGACCGTTCGCGAAGATCTGCGAGGCGCTGCTGCAGCCACACCGAGGCGCTTTCCGTGGCATCGAAATTGGCGTTCAGCTGGTCATTGAGGTAGGCCGTGGCGTATGCCTTGGTGATCCGTTGCGCGAGAAGCTTGTCGGTCGAGCGGAAGGAAACGGCCAGAACGGAGCTGCGATTGACCCGCGATACCGCCACGGCCTCCTGCAGCAAGGCTGCCGCCATCTGGCGGCGACCGTTGCGAGCATCGTCTTCCGTTACCGGCGGGCCACCAGGCGCCAAAGCGGTGACAATCAGCTTCATCCCGGACTTGAACAGCGCAGCGGGCGATTTCGGAGGGTCGAGGATCGTCTCATTGTCCTGAAGCTTCTCGGCATCGACCACGCGAAGCGCAAGCTCGTTCGACTTCAGGATTTCGACGGCGCTGGCGATCTGCATGTCGACCTGCTGTGCGCTGGCCGCCGGCGTCGGATCCTGCGCGTATTTCGCAATATCGTCGTCGAGCAGGATCTGCGTCATCGACGTGTACTGCGCCGTCGCGAAGAGCAGATAGACAACGGCGAGCGTCACTGTTGCGGCAACGCAGAGCGCAATCGCGCCGGCGCGGCGGATAACAATGGCGATCAGGCGATCGATGTCGATGAAGGAATCGGAATCGTCGGCCGCTTTGGGCAGAGAACTGTGCAAGGTCAGGTTCCGTTGGTTCATGGCTCTATCCTTTGCGGGAGCGGGTCACGCCATCGATGGCTGTGAGGTCGGTCTGCGGGCTTACCAGTTGGCGAAGCGGCGCGAGTGCGCGATGGATCCGCATGGCAATCGGCATCCTGAGATGCGCCACTGCCGACGGATTGCTCCAGGCCGTCTTGATCGCTCCGGAGATCGACCGGTCTTTGATGTTCTGTACGAGGATGAGGAATGCGCGGCCTCGGCGGAGGCTTCGTTCGCGAAACTCCTGTGCGGCCGCCGCCTCCGCATCCAGCGTGTGATCTCGAAGGAAAGCCTTATCCCCCTCGATCATGGCATCGATGTGGTGAAGGGCGAGAACGCGTGAAATCGACCCCTCACGGATCTGATAGTCGTAGCCGGGGAATGGCTCGATCACGCAGCGCCCACCAAGAGCCATGGCCGAGGCGAGGAACAGATAGTCCTCGCCGACTTTCAGGGCTTCGTTGAAGCGAAGTCCATGCCGCTCGATGAAGGCGCGCTGAAAGATCGGCTTGAGATAACCAAAGTTATGCGTTGTCTGAAACAGGGCATTCGATCTTATGAATACAGGAAGCGTCAGCTCCGGCGTCTGCGCCAGCGATTGTTCGGCAAACATTGTTTCCGGCGGCGTGCCGTCGGCGCGAATGACCCGGAGATTGTCGACGGCAATCTGAGCATCAGCCTTCTCGGTGCGCTCGATCATGCGCTGCAACCGCTCCGGTTCGACGGTGTCGTCGGAATCGAGCACGGCAAGCCAGCGGCCGGTTGCGGCAGACAACGCCGCATTGCGCGCTGCGGCAGGCCCGCCGTTGCGCGCAAGCGCCAGCAGCTTCACGTTTCTGTCGGCGTAGCTTTCTGCAATGGCTCTCGTCTCGTCCGTCGAGCAGTCATCGGCAACGATCACCTCGACCGAAACGCCCCGTTGTGCAAGCGCGCTATCGATCGCATTGGCAAGCGTCTGCGCCGCGTTGTACGCGGCGACGATGAAGCTGACGTCGGGCTGGGTTTGCGTCATGCAGCCTCCGCCGTTCCGTACTGACGGATTTCGCGAACGCCCAACAGACCGCTGACGACCCCGGTATGCATGAGGCCGCGAAGGACGTAGCGATACCGTGGGATCGGGGAAAAGATGCAAGCAAGTGCCGCGCCATAGCAAAAGATTGCCTTGGCGGCGGCAAGGCCGATCTGTTTCAGTCTCTGCAAGCCGGTGTTCGTTTCCTGAAGCAGCCGCCCATGTGTCTGGCCGAAACGGAAGCGGCGCTTGGCAAGCCAGGACAGGCCGGCGCGGCTTTCGGTCACCGGTTCATAGACGTAGGCCTCGGGCGCAAAGGCGATCCCGCCGCCTTCGGCATGCATGTGGCTGAAAAATTCCGTGTCCTCGCCGCCGGTACGTCCAAGCGCGAGGTTGAAACGACGACCGGCCACATGGGGCGAATCGAGGCGAAGGAGGACGTTGCAAGTGTAACCGGTGCGGATTTCGCCGCCGACCCAGACGGGCAGGGTCGAGTGGAAGTCACCCTCGCGCATCCAATTCGGCGCCGTCGAGGAATAGACACTGCGGACAGGGCCGAGCACGGCATCCGCCTTGGTCTTGCTGGCAACAGCAAGCAATTCCACCAGCCATTCCTCACTGGCGTCCTCATCATCGTCGATGAAGGCCAGGAAGTCGCCGGTCGCGTTGTCCAGGCAGGCGTTTCGCGCAATCGAGATGTTCGACGCCGGGCAATGCACATAGGCAATTTCATGCGGAATGGTCGGGCGAAGCGCATCAACCCGTTCCTTCGCACTCGCAACCTTGTCGTTGTCAGCAACGATGATTTGCAGCGTTGCTCCATCAGGCACGGCGAGGACCGCAAGCGAAAGCAGCGCTTCGTCAAGCGAAGCGCGGCGATAGGTGCAAACGCCGATATCGATCTGCATGGATTTCACGTCGCTCATGAGGAGACCTTTCTGCCGCGGAAGCTCAGAAGCTCCATCCAGAAACCGGCTGACCAGGCAAAGTGCATCACCATTGCCGAAACGGCGGCGAGCGGGCCGTAGGGGTTCCTGTGGCCGATGGCCATCCAGAAGCCATAGCCGACGCAAGCAACGGCCCAGAGGCTGAACGGGATGACGGCTGCCCAGTTCAGGACGGCAAGAAACGCGCCGATGAAGACCGGCACGACGAGAAGCGGAAGCATCTGGCGAAGATTGGGCATGCTGCCGTGCTTGAGGATGTTCTTGGCCCGACCCCTGCCATAACCGAGGTACTGGCGAAAGAGTGTCGAGATGGTCGAGCGCGGATAGTAGGTCATCCGCGTCTTATCGGTCATCCAGATGCCGAAGCCTGCCTGCTTCAAGCGGTAGTCGAGTTCCGCATCCTCGTTATGGCTGAAGGTTTCATCGTAGCCGCCGACAGCGTCGAAGGCTGCGATGCGCATCAGTGCATGATGGCCGTGATTCGTCCAATGCCCCTTGGCGCCCTCGCGATGCTTGGAGCCACCGTTCCCGAGCTTGGAATTCTGAGCAAAGGCTGTTGCCTTCTGGAAGACGCCGAAGCCGACGGTTTCCATCGCGACCACGACGGAGTCCGCCTGGGTCAACACCGCCTCCTGCACAAGGCGACGGCAGTAGTCGGCCGGGTAGTCGCCGTGCGCGTCGATGCGGATCAGGTAGTCGTAGTCACGGCCAAACGTTTGGACGGCGAGATTAACGGCCGCACTCTGGATCCGCCGCGGATTGTGCAGCAGGACGATTCGTGGATCGGCGGCGCTGATGCGGGTGACGATTTCGCGAGTTGCGTCCGTACTGCCGCCATCGGCGACAACGATCTGGGCATTCATGTGATCGAGTTCGAGGCTTAATTTGGCGAGCAGAGCCTCGATGTGCTTCTCCTCGTTCAGGCAGGGAATGATGATGAGACTGGAGACGCTGGCACCGACGTCAGGCTTCATGGTTGTCCACCCTTCTGGAGATACGCTTGTGGGAACAATTGCGCCGGCGCCGCCCCTCTCTGCGGTTGCCGGAACAAGGCGGGAAAGGCTTGCGACGAGCGCCACGCAATCGCTGCGGTCGGCAAGCCAGGTCTTGCGATCCTTCGCGGCGACGGCCTCACTCAATGCGCGGTAACGCTCGCCGGTCATGTTTTCGAACAGGTGCTCGAGCTGTGTAACGTTCGCTTCCGAAAGCGCGAGGCCTATGTCGCGGGTATCGAGGAAGCGTGCCGTTTGCGTACCTTTGAGCGCGATCGGAACCGCTCCGTACAGGCAGCCCTCGTAGAGCCGGTTCGGCAGGAGCCAGCTCGAATTGAGGCCCTCCTCGAAGAAATCGATGGCCCAGGAGAAGTGGACGTCGTCGTAGATCGCCCGCAAATCTTCCGGGTTGCGGTAGGCGCCTTCGAAACGGAGGTAGGGCTCGCCGCGCACGAAGGCATCGAAATCCTCGAATTCGGAGTAGGCGGGACGACCGCGCAGCACGATCTCGACCTTGCCTTCCATGCGGCGCGAGAAATCGGCAAGCAGGCCGAGCGACTTGCGGCAGCGAAGCGCACCGAACCAGCCGATTTTCCACGGCTCGCCGGGTTGCTTCAGGGGCCGTGCGAATGCCGGCTCGATAGCTGCTTCGTCAAGGGAGATGACCTTGTTTTCAATCAAAAGCGTTTCGGCTTTGACCCCGGAGCGAGGACCGAAATAGTTCTCGATGAAGGCCGGAGAACTCGTCAGGATGAGTTTTGTGTTCTTGCCGAAATGCGCCTCGGCGCGGCGGATCGCCTTGCCGACGATGTCGTCGCGCAGCAGAAGGCGATGGATATCCAGGCATTCATAGGCAACGGGAACGTTGCCGCCGAAAAGCGCGTTGGCTTTATGCGCGACGGCCAGCGCTTCCAGATTGCGCCCGATGATGAGATTGGGCTTCTCCACGTTCTTCAGCAGAGCCTTGAGGCCCGCCATCGCCTTTGCGACAGCACTCATGCGTTGCGCAAACTTAGCGTCTGCGGTGCGGCCGAGTTCGATCGGAACCACCCCATGCACTTCGGCAAGCCGATTCTCTCCACGGCGGAAACCAGCCAGCACGACGTCGGCGCCTCCCTCGCGCAGCATCAGCACCCGCCGCCGTACGGCAGGGTCTGCCAGGTCGTGCACAAGGTAGAGCACTTTGAGCATCGAGGTTCCTTTTCGTGTGACGGCTTCCGCCGCGCTGAATTTCTGCGGGATGCTGGTCAGTTGAGCGTGCATGCGATCGATTCAGGGAACTGGCACTTGTCGCCGAGCGCGGTGAAAGCCACGCGCTCGACGCTCAGAACGGCCGGCTTCGTGTAGTCGAAGCGACCCATCCAGTTCGAAAGCGTGTCCGAACCCCAAAGACTGAAGAAGATCTTCTGCGGGGTGGACGGTATCTTCGATGGATCGGTAACGTCCTGAACAAGCTTGCCGTTCAGGTAGTAGCGCAAGCGATCCTTTTCCCAGATGAAGGCATAGTCATTGAAGCCCTCATCGGCTTTGCTGCCAACCGGAACGAGTTTCTCGTTACCGCCCTTGGCCTGCACGTATTGGTTCACCTGCACCTCGCCGGTGTTCTTGCCCAGCACTTCGAAGTCGATCTCATCGTGCTTTTGCTTGTCGGCAGGGCCGATGTAAGTGAAGAACGCAGAGTTCAGGCCCGAGCCGGTGCCCGCCTTGATGCGGGCTTCATAGGTGCCATAGCCGTAGCGCTTGGTCGTCTGGATCTCGCCACACGAATAGTTCCGATCCTTGGATTTTCCGTCCGCGAACGAGAGCTGCAGGGCACCGTTCTCAACCTTCACGTTGTTCTTCGACCAGGTGCAGTTCTGGTGAGCGCCGTTGTTCCAGCCGTCCGAAACGTACCAGAAGCCACGGTTGATCTTGTCGAAATCATCGACAAAGGACTTTCCGGATGCCTGTTGCGCCGAAGCCGGCAGCGCTGAAGCGCAGGCTGCCGCGATCGTGATGAGGCTGAGGCAAAGTTTTCGCGCATGGGCGATTTGTGTCGTCATGTGTCACCTTTGCTGTGTAACGAGTTTGCGAGAGACGTCCTGGGGCGAGGCCGGCGTCGGCGACCGTTTGGTTCGGCCGCCTGTCAAAATTGCGTAGAGGCGCGGGAAATTCTTCCGGCACAGCCCGTTCGACAGAGTGAGAAACGGAAACAGCAGGGCGAAAGACAGGACGAAGAAGAGCGGATAGAAGCTCAAGTCCGCCTTGCCCCAGAGGATCCAGAGAAAGACGAGCAGCGGGTAATGGGCGCAAAAGATCCAGAAGCTCAGGCTTCCCGTCTTCGAAAGCCGCTGGCCGAGTTGCGTCTTGATCAGCAGAGCCGACAGCAGCCAGAAGCCGAGCGCGCCGACGATTGCCAGGGCGTTGCGGAAGAACTGCACCCAATCCGGTAGGGAAGGGCCAGTGAAGAAGATCGCCGTTGCCAAAAGTGCCGAGGCGGCGAGCAGCAAGAAGACGCCAACCGGCGCAAAGCGGTCGAGAGCCTTCAGGTCGAACTGCTGCAGGGCAATGAAGATGCCGAGACTGTAGCTGAAGAGGATCGAGCGCTTCAAAACGATGTAGATCGACAGCTCCGGAACCAGCGCGATCACCAGCAAGGCGGTCAACGTCAAAATCGGAGCGCGACTGATCAGCCATGCCAGGATCGGCGAAAGCAGGATGCAAACGAAGAGATCACGAAGGAAATAGAGCGGCACGTTGGCCGGAAAATCTTCCACCGCCAGCACTTGCGTCATCAGATCGCGGCCGGACGCACGGAGTGGATCAGGCAAATAGCCGTCGCCGACCCCGACACTGGTGGCCAGAATGATCGCCGCGATGAACGCGCAGTTCCAAAGCAGGAACGGCAGGAAGACCGTCTGCGCCTTGGTGCGCACGGTTTTCCTGTAGCTGAAGTTTTCCTGCCCGCTGCGAAACAGCAGGTAGCCGGAGATCGCACTGAGACAGGGAACGCCTACACGAAAGAGCGCTTCCGTCAGAAAGATCCGGACCCAGTCAAATGCGCCGTAGGTCCCGTCATAGGGACTGCTGGCGGCGTCAAACGGTATATGGACGAACACAATGCCCGAAATGAGCACGATGCGCATCAGATTGATCCGCGACGATACATTCGCATCAACATTCACGTTATCAGTCACCCCTTTTGGGCCGCACCTCCCCTTGCGACCGTTTTCAATCAGAGCAGACTCGAGCCCGCACGCCGAAGTTAGGGCGAATTCGCGGAAGAAAATATGGCAGTGCAGCAAAAGTGATCGGGGATCCCACTTCGTAACAGTCGTCCTGTCCTGGCTCATTATGGGAAAAAACCTATGTATCGGTCCGCCCGAATCGTCCTGAACGTCAACGACAGCAGTGCATTTTATAACATGATGATATTCATCAATTTCTGGGTCCTTTCCCCGTCAGGCAACCTAAAAGTTTTTGTCGACTGGTGAACGATTGTTACAACGCGGAGCTGACGAACCGCTCCGATCGTGGCCGAATTGCGGCTTGAGACTGAGCTATCGTTTCGTTTCGATACGGTCTTGTGTGATCCGGTCTACCCATTCGCTTTGACAAACTTCGGCCGAAATGAACGTCATCATTTTGCAGTGCAGCAGACTTGCTGCGCTTTCAGTCACCCCTAGATGCGCTGGGGCGGAAACATCACTCGCGTATCTCAAGGAGAGAGTATGGCGACCTTCACGATCATCATCCCCTTTTACCAGCGTCAGGACGGGATTCTTGGCCGCGCTCTGGCGTCGGTCTTCTCACAAAGCTTCAAGGATGTTGATGTCATCGTCGTCGACGACCAGTCACCACGCTCCGTGGATGCGGACCTGACGCTCCTGTCGGAGGAGGACAGGGCGCGCGTCACGGTGATCGCCCAGGCGAATGCTGGACCGGGTGGGGCGAGAAATACAGGCCTCAATCACGTCCCGGCGGCGACGCGCTATGTTGCCTTTCTCGATTCCGACGATGTCTGGACACCGGATCACCTGGCAAATGCCATTCATGCGATGGAAACGTTAGGGGGGGATTGCTACTGGGCGTCCATCGAAGGGGGCGAGGAATTCGACTATCATTTCGGTATCGCCGCGCTCGAGAGAGAGGACGGCGCGCGGCGCCTGATGGACAAGCCGCTGATCCTCGAGGTACCGGATCTTGCCGGCGTCATGCTGAAGAACTGGGCCTTCCTGCACATGTCCTGCATGGTCATTGGCCGGCCGCTGTTCGAGAAGGTTCGTTTCGACGCGGCCCTGCGATTGGCGGCCGAGGACGTGCTGTTCTTCTGTGATTGCATCATGACGGCAAAACAGGTGCTGCTCTGCGGAGAGCCGGGGGCGCTGCGCGGGGAAGGCATCAACATTTTCCACGGCGTGGATAACGCCTCACCAGAGTTCCTCAAGCAGCAATTCATCACCTGGATGGCGCTTGACCAGCTCGAGAGCCGATTCTCCCGCAGGCCGCAGGAGATCGAGACGATCAAGGAACACAAGAACACCGCGCGCAAGCAGGCGATCTGGAGTCAGATCGGCCTGCTGCGCCGGCGCAAGAAGCCGGATTTCACGCTACTCGCACGCTGGGCAGCGCGCGATCCCCGTTTGCTTCAGAGCGCGCTGCAGCTGGCTGCGGCCAAGTTCGCGAGATAGTCGAACCCCGGCTACTTGGCCGGGGCGCTCAGAAGATATCTCAAGCCATTGCCTTGCGCGGTGACGGATACGCCACCGGGATTTCGCAGGCGCTCGGTCTTGTCCATCAGGATGCCCGTTGCAACGGGCGCGAAGGCTGCCGGGTGCGTTGCGATGTAGGCGATTGCTGCTAGCGGGCCTGATTGCGATTTGATGTCGAGGAACCGCCGCAGCTCATATTTGCCGCGAACATGCCGCTCATGCCGACGCACGGCTTCTGCGGCCTCTGGCAGCAGCCTTGACGATGTCAGGAGCGCGCGATCGGCCTCGTAAAGGCGGCGAAGATCTTCGGTGCGATGGCGACCGCTGAGCGAATTTCCGCGCACGACAGCCCCGTAGCCGCAGCTGTGGATCACCTTGTAGCGCGCGCCGAGCGCCAGCGCCCTGATGTAGAGGTCGTAATCCTCTCCAAGCCGCATCTCCTCGCGGTAACGCAAGCCATACTTGTCCAGGAAGGCCCGTCGCATGATCGGCTTGAGAAAGCCGATCTCACCGCGGCGGACGCCACGCTTGGATATGTTGCCATCGACAAAGGTGGGCAGGTCGAGGAAGAGCGGACTTTCGGCAAATTGCTGCAGCCGCTGGTGCGCCTGGCTTGCCGTCTCGGCGTCGACGAAGGCGATGTTATCGGCAACGAACTCCCAGTCGTCCTGCGCAAGCATCCGGCGAAAGCGTCCTTCGAAGAAGAAATCGTCAGCGTCGAGGATCGCGATCAGGGGTGCCGAAGAGATGTCGATGGCGTGGTTGCGGGCGGCGGATGGCCCTTTGTTCTGGTCGAATTTGACGACACTCAGCCTGCCGCTGGCGTCATCCGCACGTCTTGCAGCCTCCGCTGTGCCGTCATTGGAGCCGTCATCAACGACGACCACTTCGGCCACTTCTGGCTCCCGAAGCGCTGATTCAACAGCGGTTTCGATCGTGTCCGCCGCGTTCTTGGCTGCGATGATGACGCAAATGCTTGCCGTTTTTGCCACGCGTAGCCTCCGTTGTTTTCGCTCAACAACTAGGACGTCAAAATGTGGCGGACAACGGGCGGCCGTTCAAATGATGTTACGAGCGAGGTTGCCTCCATGCCGGAGACTATCGGTTCGAATCGCGATGCTTAGCGGTTGAACGGTTCAGAGCCTTTGAAGGGCGTCACGGGTAGCTTTTCCGCTTCTTCGCGCTTTATCGCGGGGCGGATCGTGCGGCTCCTGGATTCCTTCCAGACAAGGTAAAGCACGCCGCCGAAGTAACCGGCCTGAAGCAGGACGGCGCAAATCGCGGTCTTGATCGCGGTGCCGGCGAGGGAACCGCTCAGCCAATACGTTGCTACAGCAAATACGGCCAGCGCGCCGAGCATGCTGAAGATAACGCGAGGTGCATACATTTGTTGCCTCCTCCATCGGAGCTTCGTTCAACGAACAATCATTGAAGACGAAACCGCCATCAGGATCCTTCCTAGGATAATGTTTTACAGGACTTCCTGTTTCAACTGAAGCTCTGGGGACGTTTTTTTGCGTCTGCGACATGGGTAGTACCGCGACGATCTTAAAGGTTTCTTCCGGCTATTGGTAAAAATGCCACGTGTTGCCGCTGTCCGGCGGCTTTCGCCAAAGATGATTAAAAAAGATTACGCACATCGCTGGTTGCGCGCAATTTGGCAATACACGTTACCATTAGTGCCACAATGTCGGTCGCACGGGGCCGGCCGGGGCGGCTTTACGTTCAACTTTTATTACAAAGTTTTAATTTCAAACGTTTAGCTGGTGCAGTGCAAAATGCATGGTGCAATGCAATAAAAGCTCTGTCGGCAAATAGAAACTGGCGCTCTGCCAGAAGCCGCGAATGCAAACCATCAATTGCCGGCACCAGGCCTGAACGACCTACACTTCAGTATCTTTGACCCACACAGCTATGTCCGAAACTTTTATTGGTACACGCAGAGATTATTTCGATGCCGCCAAAGAATTGTATAGCCATTTCAGCGGAATCTTAAAAACAAAAAAGTTGAACGGCGGCTGCAAAAACACGTCGTAAAGCCTCGGTCTTAAAATTGTGGCTTAAAAAAACAAAATCACCTCATACACTTCGAATTCGTCAGCGCTTGCTAAGCGGCCTGAGCCTACCCGACCAAACGGCAAACATAAGTGGAGTTACCTCTATGAAGTCTGCGACGAGATCGGACAGTTCGCCATTTTATGGCGCAGTTCATCAGAGCGTGTTTCCGCCGACTGGCGGGATCGCGAAACGGGCATTCGATGTGTCCGCCGCCTGCCTCGGGCTCATTTTTCTGAGCCCGCTTTTTTTGATGGTGATGTTGCTTGTGAAGCTCTCCGACAGGGGGCCGATCTTCTATGGGCATCGCCGCATCGGCCATAATGGCCAGGAGTTCCGTTGCCTGAAGTTTCGGACAATGGTCACCAATGGTGACAAGGTTCTGCAGGATCACCTGCGCAACAATCCGAAGGCCATGGAAGAGTGGCGTGCAACGCGCAAGCTGCAGGACGACCCCCGGGTCACTGCCGTTGGTGCCGTTCTGCGCAAGTTGAGCCTTGATGAGCTGCCCCAGCTCTTCAATATCATTCGTGGCGAAATGAGCGTCGTCGGTCCGCGTCCCGTTGTTCGAGACGAACTCGAAATGTACGAGAATGCGGCCGTCTATTATCTGCAATCCCGCCCCGGCCTCACGGGCCTCTGGCAGATCAGCGGACGCAATGACGTTTCTTACGCGACCCGCGTCGCCTTCGACACGCACTATGTCGAAAACTGGTCGCTGGTTCGGGATGTCGTGATCATCGCACGCACAATCCCGGCGGTATGCGCTCAACGCGGCAGCTACTAAGCCGCATCTCAAAGCCCAAACATTACTGCGCGGCAACGCCTTGCGGCTTGTCGTGCTGAAACACGGGGAAGGTTCATGGAAAAACGCTTTCTTGACGGCAAGGCCGGACGACGTCGCACGCTAAGATCCGGTATTGTTGTCGCAGCCGGGCTTGGTGCTTTTCTGGCGTCTTCATCGCTTGCTGCTGCCGACGACTACCGTCTTGGTATCATGGACAAGCTGAAGATCCGGGTGGCCGAATGGCAGACCGCGGATGGTAGCATCCGTGACTGGTCGGTCGTCAGTGGGGACTACACGGTCGGGCCTTCAGGAAGCATTTCCCTGCCTTTCGTCGGCGATATGCCTGCCTCGGGCAAAACGACCGATGCAATCGCCCAGGAGATCGGTTCGGCACTGCAGAAGCAATTTGCTCTGAAGGACCGACCGTCTGCCTCGGTCGAGCTCTCGGAATTCCGGCCGGTCTATCTGTCCGGCGACGTCGAAAAGCCCGGCGAGTACCCGTTTGCGCCGAATCTGACGATCGTCAAGGCCGTGAGCCTTGCCGGCGGTCTGCGCCGCGCGGACGCCGGGCAGCGATTTGCCCGCGATTTCATCAACGCCAAGGGGGATGCGGTCGTCTACTTGGCCGACCGGGCACGCCTGCTGGTGAAGCAGGCGCGGCTGCGGGCCGAGATCGCGAACCAGGATACGATCGAAATGCCTAAGGAGCTTCAGGACAAGCCGGAGGCGAAGCCCCTGCTTGCCAGCGAAACGGCGCTCATGAATACACGCAAGAAGCGGCTGACGTTGCAGCTTCAGGCGCTTGCCGACCTCAAGCAACTGCTGCAAAGCGAGGTCGAGACTCTCGCCAAGAAGACTGAAACGCAGACCCGGCAGCTGCAGCTTGCAACAGAGGACCGCGACAAGGTCGAGGATCTTGCCGAAAGGGGCCTTGCGCTCAGCAACCGCAAGATGGCCGCTGAACAGCGGGCAGCGGATACCGAGGCGACCCTTCTCGATATCGATACCAACTCGCTGAAGGCTAAGCAGGACATCAGCAAGGCCAATCAGGACGAGATCACGCTTCGGAACGACTGGGATGCGCAGCTTGCCCAGGAACTGCAAAACGCCGAGGCTCAACTCGACGAACTCAATCTCAAGCTCGAAACCAGCAACTCGCTGATGGCGGAAGCATTGACGCAATCGACCGATGCCGCCCGCTTTGACACCAGCACCGGAGCTGCGAGCATCGCCTATTCGATCGTCCGCGAAGTTGACGGCAAGGCGAAGGAGATTCCGGTTCAGGAAAATACAGCACTCCAGCCCGGCGACCTTATCAAGGTCACCGCCGGATTGGCGATGAGATAACGAGGCCGCAATGCGGATCGCAAAATCTGTGCTCATTCAGCCAGGCGGGAACGCGGCTTATGCCATCCCCGCCGTGGCGCTGTCACTTTTTTGCTTCGCCTACTCGATCAAGTTCGGGCAGGTGGCGATCCTGCTTTACTATGCGCTCTGGCTGCCGCTCGTCGCCGTGGACTACAAGAAGGTGCTCGGCAGTCATGGTCGCTACCTCTGGATCTATGCGTTTGCGGCACTTGCCTTCCTGTCGGTCTTCTGGTCGGCCGTTCCCAGCATTTCGCTGCGCGCCAGCATCCAGTATCTGACGCAGGTCATCTGCGCCCTGATTGCGGTGCGCGTGCTCGATGTCAGAACGCTGACGGTGGGCATGATCGCCGGCGTCGGGATCGTTCTCGTCTACTCGCTCCTGTTCGGTTACTACGAGTACGATCCTCTGGACGGCACCTTCAGTTTCGTGGGCGCCTTCGCCTCGAAGAATCAGCTTGGCTTTTATGCGTCGCTAGGCCTGATCGTCTCTTTCGCGGCTGTCTTTATCTTCGGTGAGAGACGCCTCTGGATGGCCGCGTCAGGTGTGGTCGGGCTTCTGTCGGCATACTGCCTCATTGCCTGCCAGTCGGCGACGTCGGTACTGACGACTGCCGTGGTGATTGCCCTGATGATGGGGCTGCGCGTCGTCATCGCACTTGCCCCCGACCATCGCAAGCTGCTGGTGATCGGTGGCGGCGTCGCCGTCGTCATCCTTGCCGTTGCCGGTGTCTATCTGGGGGCGGTGGATGCTGTTCTCGGCATCTTCGGCAAGGATTCCACGCTGACCGGCCGCACCTATCTCTGGCAGCAGGGGATCGAGGCGGCCAAGCAAAACCCGGTATTGGGAATCGGCTACCAGGCCTATTGGGTCCAGGGCTTCTCCGAGCCGGAGCGGCTGTGGGAAGAGTTCTTCATCGGTTCGCGCAGCGGCTTCCACTTCCACAACACCTACATCGAAACGGCCGTCGAGCTGGGGCTCACGGGCGTCATCGTTCTTGCCGTCATGCTGTTGCGGATTCTGTGGGGGCACTTGCGCCGCGTCATCGAGGACTTCAGGAACGATGAATCCTATCTGCTGTTCTCGATCGCGATCTTGCTGACGATCCGGTCCTTCGTCGAGATCGACATTCTGACGCCATACAACGTCGGGACGTTTCTTTTCTACTTTGCCGCCGGGAAGCTGGCGATAGCGCGCCGCCAACCGGCGTTGAGCTCATGGCAACGCCAGACGTCGCCAGAGCCCGTCACTCAATAACGTCATCGCATTTCGACCGGCCTTGACCGGTCTTCCGAGGAAACCGGATGAAGACACTTTACGGCATCCAATATCTGCGCGCCTTCGCGGCACTTGCCGTCGTGGTCTTCCACGCAGCGGAAAGGACCGGTGAGCATTTCGCCATTGGTGCCGCCGGCGTCGACGTCTTCTTCGTGATCAGCGGCTTCATCATGTGGGTCATCAGCGACCGCAGACCGATGACGCCGCAGGGTTTCCTGCTCGACCGCATTCGGCGCATCGCGCCGTCCTACTGGCTGGTGACGAGCGTGATGATCGCCGGTGCCGTGGTCGGCCTGTTTCCGAACCTGAAGCTGACCGGCGCCCATATCCTTTCCTCGCTCTTCTTCATTCCCGCTCAGTCGCCGAGCACGGGTGATATCTGGCCGGTCCTCGTCCAGGGTTGGACGCTGAATTTCGAGATGTTCTTCTACGTGTTGTTTGCCGGGGCGCTTTTCCTGCCGCGTCGCTGCCGGCTGGCGTACCTGACGGTCGTCTTCGGAGGCTTTTTCCTGATCGGCCTTCTCTTCGAGCCCGCATCGCCGGTGCTCAAAACCTATACCCGGCCGATCATTCTGGAGTTCCTCGGAGGCGTTCTTCTCGCCGAATTGTGGATCAGGCGGTGGATTGCAGGCACCAGTCTGGGGCTTGCTTGTGTCGGCGCATCGCTCTCCGGCTTCGCCACCATCTTCCTGATCGGAGCCGATTTCGATGAAGCGATCTGCGGGCCCCTTGCCATGGCGCTGGTCTACGGCATGGTGTCCCTCGAGGCGGGTGGGAGCATCGGCCGCGTACCGCTTCTCACCTATCTCGGCGATGCCTCCTATTCGATATACCTCTGGCACACGCTGGCGATTTCCGTGATCGCCAAGGCTGCCGGCGTGGTCGGGCTGTCGACAACGCCGACCATCGCGATCGCCGTTGCCGGCGGTACGATCCTCGGCGCGGCTGCCTACGAGCTCGTCGAGAAGCCGCTCCGGAAGATCTGCCAGTCAGACCTGCTCAAACAGAATGCGGTCGAGCGGCGTCCTTCATGAAGAGGTTTCGGGGACAGCCTCCTCGGAGGGCGGCGCGGTCTCGGCCTGCGCGACAGGCTTTTTCCGGCGCGCGCGCAGCACGACGTAGAAGACGGGTGTCAGGAACAGGCCGAAAATCGTTACGCCAAGCATCCCTGAGAAAACGGCCGTCCCGAGCGATTGACGCATTTCGGCGCCGGGGCCGGTGGCGATCATCAGCGGCACGACACCGAAGATGAACGCAAAGGCGGTCATCAGGATCGGCCGTAGACGCAAGTGACTGGCCTCGATCGCGGCTTCGACGGCCGACTTGCCTTCATCCTGCGCCTGTCTTGCGAATTCCACGATCAGGATGGCGTTCTTGGCCGCCAGCCCGATCAGCACGATCAGCCCGATCTGGGTCAGGATGTTGTTGTCCATTCCGCGCAGATGGACGCCAAGCAAGGCAGCCAGGATTGCAAGGGGAACGATGAGGATGATGGCAAGCGGCAGGACCCAGCTCTCATACTGTGCCGACAGTGCCAGGAAAACGAAGACGACCGACAGGGCGAAGATGTAGATCGCCGTGTTGCCGGTGTTTCGTTCCTGGAAGGCGATTTCCGTCCATTCGAAGGTTGTTCCTGCTGGCAGCAACTGCTTCGCAAGCCCTTCCATCTTGTCCAACGCCGTGCCCGTCGAAACGCCAGGAGCGGCGTTACCCTGTACGGGTACTGACACGTACATATTGTAATGCTGGACGAGTGAAGGACCGCTGGTATCGCGGATATCGACCAGTGTGCCAAGTGGGACGAGTGCGCCGGTCGCGGATCTTACCTTGAGGGCGAGGATATCGTCACGCTCGACGCGATATTGCTGATCGGCCTGCGCGCGCACCTGGTAGACACGCCCGAAGGCATTGAAATCGTTGACGTAGGATGTACCGAGATTGATCGACAGCGTATCGAATATGTTGGAGATCGGTACGTTCAGCATACGCGCCTTGTCGCGGTCGATTTCAAGGAAGTACTGCGGGCTATTGGCGGAGAACGTCGTAAAGACGCCGGTCAGACCCTCCGTCTGGTTGGCCATGCCCATTAGCTGGTAGGCGACGCCGAGGATGCGGCGCATGTCCGAACTTTCGCGATCCATGAGCTGCATCTTGAAGCCGCCGGCATTGCCGATACCGGAGATTGGCGGTGGCGGGATGGCGATGATGAAGGCCTCCTGGATCGCCTGCAGGCTCCCGTATAGCTGTCCGATGATCTTGGTTGCCGTCTGGCCGTGCTCCAGGCGGTTTTCGAAAGTATCGAAGGCGGCGAAGACCACGCCGGAGTTGGAGGCGTTGGTAAAGGTCGCACCGCTGAACCCGGAGAAGGCCACGGCATTCTTCACGCCTGGCGTGTTGCGGATGATTTCCGAAGCACGCTCGATAACCGCGTCGGTGCGGGAAAGCGCTGCACCGTCAGGCAATTGCACGACGACGATGGCGTAGCCCTGGTCCATGACCGGGACGAAGCCACTCGGAACGATCCTGCTCATATAGTATGTCGCCCCCAGCAGGCCGACGAAAACCAGCAAGGCGACGCAGAGTGCGGCGACCGTCTGCACAGTGTGCCGCACGATCCAGGAATAGCCTGCACTGAGCTTGTCGAAGCCGTTGTTGAACCCATTGGCAAGCGCGCTCCCGAAACGCGCGATCGGGTTGCGAGGTTTCTCGTGCTCCTCGTGTGGCTTCAATACCAATGCGGCGAGGGCTGGCGAGAGGGTCAGTGAGTTCAGCGCCGAGATGGCGGTGGCGACCGAGATCGTCACGGCGAACTGCCGATAGAACTGACCCGAAATGCCGGGGATGAAGGCAGTCGGAACAAAGACGGCGATCAGCACGAGCGAGATTGCGACGACGGCCGTGCCGACTTCGTTCATCGTCACATGTGCGGCCTCCCTCGGCGTCATCCCCTTTGCCAGGTTGCGCTCGACGTTTTCGACGACGACGATCGCGTCGTCGACAACGATGCCGATTGCCAGCACGAGACCGAACAGCGTCAGCATGTTGAGCGAGAAGCCGAAGGCAAGCAGAAAGGCGAAGGTGCCGATCAGCGAGACCGGGATGGCAACGATGGGGATGATCGCCGTGCGCCAGGATTGCAGGAATATGAGAACCACGATGGCGACGAGGATCGCGGCTTCAGCGATCGTCTTGTAGACCTCGTTGATGGATTCCGCGATAAATTCGGTCGGGTTGTAGACGATGTCGTAGCTGAGACCTTGGGGAAAATCCTGAGCGACGGTGTCCATCGTCTTCTTGATTTCAGCCGCAGCCGCGAGCGCGTTGGTTCCGGGGCGCGCGAAAATGCCGAGCGCGACGGCGGGCTTGCCATTCAGATAGCTGTTTGTGACGTAGTCCTTGGCGCCGAGTTCGATGCGGGCGATATCCTGCAGCTGGACGAGACGCCCTTCCGCGGTCGCCTTGACGATGACATAGCGGAATTGCCGGGCATCCGAGAAACGCCCCTGCGTCGTCACCGTATATTGGAAGGCATTGGTGCCGGCGGCCGGCGGCCCACCGATCGAGCCGCCGGAAACCTGCACGTTCTGTTCGCGCAGAGCGTCGACGACGTCGCTGGAGGTCATGCCGTAGGCCGACAGTTTCTGCGGATCGAGCCATATGCGCAGCGAATATTCACGCTCGCCGAAGAGGATGACGTCGCCAACGCCATCGAGGCGAACAAGCGTGTCGCGGATGCGAGTGCGCGCGTAGTTGGAGACATAGAGCTGATCGTAGCGAGAGTTGGGTGACAGCAGATGCACGACCATCATCAGGTCGGGCGAACTCTTTGCTGTCGTGATGCCGATGCGCCGAACCTCTTCAGGAAGGCGAGGTTCGGCAATGGCAACGCGGTTCTGGACAAGGACTTGCGCCTTGTCGAGGTCTGTGCCGAGTTTGAAGGTCACTGTGAGTGCCATCGAACCATCGGCCGTCGAATAGGAAGACATATAAAGCATGTCTTCGACGCCGTTGACCTCCTGCTCGATCGGTGTCGCCACGGTGTTGGCAATAGTCTCGGCGTCAGCGCCGGGATAGGAGGTGCGGATCACAATGGTCGGCGGCGCAATCTCGGGGTATTGCGCCACGGGCAACTGAAAATAGGCGATGGCGCCGACAATAAGCAGCACAATAGAAAGCACCGACGCAAAGATCGGTCGGTCGACGAAGAAGTGCGCAAATCTCATCGGCTGAGCTCCAGGCCGGCGGCTTCCGGCGCGATCTCTTCGCGGCTTTGCGCCAGCTCGACCATCTGCGGCGTGACCTTGCTACCCGGGCGGGCGCGCAGAAGGCCATTGATGACGATCGTCTCGTTGCCGTCCATGCCTTCGCGGATGACGCGATAGCCGTAAAGGCGTGGTCCAGGCCGGACCGGCTTTGCGGTGACCGTTCCGTCGTCTCCAACGACGTAGACGACGCGTTGGTTCTGGTCCGAGCCGATCGCTTCGTCCGGCACGAGGATCGCCTTGTAGACATTCGAGGCCTCAACGGAGACGCGACCGAACAGACCTGGTTGGAGCACGTAGTTCGGATTGTCGAATCGCGCGCGTATGCGCTTCGTACCGGTCTCGCTGTCTATGCGGTTTTCAGCGAAGTCGAGCTTGCCTTTGAATGGCTTTTCGTTGGAATCCGTGATCCTTACCTCAACTTCGACGCCCCCACCGCCCTCCTGCAGATCGACCCCGCGCTCGCGGGCGGTCTGCGCGAAATTGAGAAGGCGGCGCTCGTCGACGTCGAAGTAGAAGTCGATCGGATCCACCGTAACGATGGTCGTCAACACTGATTGATCGGCCTGGACAAGGTTGCCGACGGAGATCAGCCGGCGGTCGATGCGCCCGCCGATCGGGGCCGTGATCTTTGTATACTCGAGGTCGAGCGCTGCGCGATCAGCCGTCGCTTGCGCGCCGCGGACGTTTGCCTGCGCCGAAACCCATTCGCGCCGGCGGTCGTCAAGGATCGATATCGACTGGCTGCCGCTTGTTGCCAGGCTCTCGGCCCGCTTGAACTGTGCCTCGGCGTAGACGAGCGTTGACTTGGCTACTTCCAGTGCTGCGTTCGCTTCGTTCAGGGCGGTGATGAACGGCCTTTGGTCTATGACGAAGAGCAGGTCGCCCTGCTTGACGAGTGCGCCGTCGGTGAAGTGCACCTCCTGCAGGTAGCCCCCGATGCGTGAGCGCACTGATACCTGATCGACTGGTTCGAAGCGGCCAATGAATTCGTCATTGTCGACGACATCGCGCACGACAGGCTTTGCGACTGAGACGGGAGGAGGGGCGGCGGCTGGCTGCTGTGCCATCGCCGCGGTGAACGGCATGAGAGCAAAGGAGCCGATGGTCAGCAGGTGTCGAAGCAAGGAAGGCATGGCGGTTTCCTTATCCGGACGGCCGCAAGTGCTGCCGTCGCTTATGCTGATGTGCTGCGATTCATGTCTGGATGTCTCTGAACAAGGGCGCTCCCTCATTCACCTATGCCATTGCGAATTTACAATCGCGGCTGCAGGCCGCGCACGCGTGCTTGTCATCGCGAAAAAGTGATCGAACGAAGATCACTGCATTTCCGATAACCCTCTGGATTTTTACTTTAAACGGCTGCCGATCGAAATTGCAAATGCCAACCGGTTGCATTTTCGAAAGACCTTCGAAATTTCTGCGCGTATTCCAGTGCGGCATTTTGGCCGCAGCTGCGGAATCTGGGAGGGACCCTATTGTGTCCTGCCCACGCTTAATATATCTGGGCATATTATAAGTGTGCTTATCAATTATCGGCACTGTCTCCTATGAATGGCAATCCCACTCTCGGCTTCCTGTTGCACGACGTCGCACGGCTGCTTCGCAAGCGGTTCGAGCAGCGCGCGCGTTGCCTTGGGCTCACGCGGTCGCAATGGCAGACGCTTGCCTACCTGCGCAGCAACGAGGGAATCCACCAGGGCGGGCTTGCCGAGATCCTGGAAATCGAGCCGATCACACTTGTCCGCATTCTTGACAAACTCGCCGACCGCGGTCTCATCGAGCGTCGTCAGCATCCGACCGATCGCCGCATCTGGCTTCTCTATGTGCGTGAAGAGGCACACCCGCTGCTTGCCGAGATGCGCGACCTCGGTGAGCTGACGCGCGGCGAAGCATTCGAGAGTATCTCTCCCGAGCAGCGGGACCAGCTGTTCGACATCCTATCCGCAATGAAGACGAACCTAGTGCAGGCCTGCCGAACCCCGGTAGCCGCAAATGAGACCAGACATGGCTGAGAAGTCCTCCCTGCGCGTCGTTGCCGACGCAAATGCCAAAAACCCAGTTGAAGAAAATGACGCTTCCCCTCGCGAGGAAACAGTAGCCGAGGCGCCTTCATCCAATTCAGCGCCCGCTACTGCTGTGGCTGCGCCCGGCGGTGCGAAGGTCCGCCGCCGGCGCAGCCTCACGCGGCCCGTTCTGTTCGCGTTGCTGCCCGTCGCGCTCGTCATCGGTGGCTATTACTACGTCAACGGCGGCCAAGTCATGTCGACGGACAATGCCTATATCCAGGCTGACATGGTCGGTCTGACGACCGACGTTTCGGGTATCGTCGACCAGATCAGCGTGCACGAGAACGAGGCTGTCGAGAAGGGCCAGGTGCTCTTCAGCTTGCGCCAGGATTCCTTCAGGATCGCACTCGACGGTGCGCAGGCGCAGCTTGGCGCCGTGCGCAACCAGATTCTCAATCTGAAGGCCAGCTATCAGCAGTCGCTTGCTGAGATCACACAGGCCGAAGCCGATATTCCCTACTATCAGACCGAGTTCGACCGCCAGCAGAACCTCCTGAACAGCTCGGCTGCGACACGTGTCGCCTATGACCAGGCCAAGCACAATCTCGACGCCGGTCATCAGAAGGTTGCCGTTGCCAAGGCCGAAGCGGCAGCGACGCTGGCGCAGCTCGGCGGCAATGCCGACCAGCCGGTAGAACAGAATCCGCTCTATCTCGAAGCCAAGGCGAAGGTGGACGATGCGCAGCGCGAACTTGACCACAGCGTCGTCAAGGCGCCGTTCGACGGCATCGTGACAAACGTCAACTCGCTGCAGCCGGGCTCCTACCTGCAAGCGTCCACGCAAGCCTTCTCGCTGGTTTCGGCAAGAAACCTCTGGATCGCCGCGAGCCCGAAGGAAACGGAACTGACCTATGTCAAGCCGGGTCAGCCGGTGACGATCTATGTCGACACCTACCCTGGCGTGGAGTGGAAGGGCAAGGTCGAGAGCATCAGCCCGGCCTCTGGTTCCAGCTTCTCGCTGCTGCCGGCGCAGAACACGACCGGCAACTGGGTCAAGGTCGTGCAGCGCATTCCGATGCGGGTCAGCATCGATGACGCCGCCGGCAAGCCGCCGCTTCGCGTCGGCATGAGCACGGTCGTCGACGTCGATACGGGTCGTTACCGCGGTCTTCCGGATTTCGTTTCCAAGCTTTTGGGCCGCTCTGGCGGCAAGGACCATGAGTAACGCTGCATCGCCGGCCACCCCGGTCGCCAATCGCGGCGCGATCACGGCTTGCGTCATCCTGGCCGTGATCATGCAGGCGCTGGACACGACGATCGCCAACGTCGCGCTGCCCTATATTCAGGGCAGTGTCTCGGCGAGCGCTGACCAGATCAACTGGGTTCTGACCTCCTATATCGTGGCGGCTGCGATCATGACGCCGCCGTCCGGCTTTCTGGCCGCCAAGTTCGGGCGCAAGCAAGTACTGCTGGCGGCAATCGCGGGATTTGTCGTTGCCTCGGTCTTGTGTGGCTTGGCTCAAAGCCTTCCTCAGATTGTTGCCTTCCGACTTCTCCAGGGCCTTTTCG
Organism: Rhizobium sp. BK538; assembly: GCF_014197575.1. Taxonomy (NCBI): domain Bacteria; kingdom Pseudomonadati; phylum Pseudomonadota; class Alphaproteobacteria; order Hyphomicrobiales; family Rhizobiaceae; genus Rhizobium; species Rhizobium sp. BK538. The sequence continues at coordinate 14,902 of NZ_JACIFT010000022.1, read as the reverse complement.
GCGCGTCTTTGGTTCCACTCTCTCAGGGCATCCTCCTCGACATCTACAGTGTCGAGGAGCGCGGCTCGGCCATGGCCTTATTTGGCGTCTCGGTCATGGTCGGGCCGGTCCTGGGACCTGTCATCGGCGGCTGGCTGACCGATAACATCAGCTGGCGCTGGGTGTTCTACATTAACGTGCCGATCGGCGCGCTGGCGTTTGCCGGCATCGTGATCTACGTCACCGAGACGAAACTGGATGCGTTGGCGAAGCTCGACTGGTTCGGGTTCGGAATGATGAGTCTCGGCATCGCAGCGCTGCAGCTGTTCCTCGACCGCGGCGAACAGCTCAACTGGTTCGCGTCCGGTGAGATCATGATCGAGGCGATCGTCTGTGCCGGCGCCTTCTATCTGCTGATCGTGCATACGCTGACGGCGGAAAAGTCCTTCGTGAATCCGAAGCTGTTCCTCGATCGCAATTTCTCGGTGAGCATGCTCTTCATCTTCGTGATCGGCATCACATACCTTGCCTCGCTTGCGCTGATGACGCCCTATCTGCAGACGTTGATGGGCTACCCCGTCATGACCGCCGGCATCGTCATGGGGCCACGCGGCCTCGGCACGATGCTCTGCATGTTCATCGTCGGCAGGCTGATCGGCAAGGTCGACACGCGCCTGCTCTTGGTGTTCGGTCTCGGCCTGACGGCCTGGGCGATGTACGACATGACCGGCTGGACGCCTGATGTTTCGCAGTGGACGATCGTTTCCGTCGGTTTCGTCCAGGGCGCCGGGCTCGGCTTTCTGTTCGTGCCACTGACGACGATCGCCTTCTCGACGCTGCCGGCGCACATGCGCGGCGACGGAACCGGCCTCTACAACCTGTCGCGCAATATCGGCTCGAGCGTCGGCATCTCGATTGTTTCGGCGCTGCTCGTGGAGAACGCGCAGGTGAACCACGAGAACATCGCGGCCTATGTGACGCCGTTCAACCGCGCCTTCGAGGCGACGGCGGCGCAGGGGATGAGTCCGTTGACTGCTGCAGGTCGCGCCTCGCTCAACGAGGTCATCACCCTGCAATCGACGATCATAGCCTATATGGACGATTTCAAGCTGCTGATGCTTATGTCGCTCGCGGTCATTCCGCTGGCGCTGCTGCTGCGCAAGCCGAAAGTCGCCCCAGCGATGGATCACAGCGCCGTTATGGAGTGATACTCAGCGAAACGGTTTGCTGAGATAGCGAGATCCGGAGATGCCGAAGCGCCATGGTGCTTCGGCATTTTTCGTTATGCCGATCCGTTTGCCGGCGACAATTTCGACGGGAGCCGACGGGGCAATCGAGAAGGGCGGCCGGTCGAGCAGCCTGTCATTCAGCGTGAGGTTGATACCGAGCGCCTGACAGAGCTTGCCGGGACCGCTGCAGAGCTGTGTCAGCGCATCGTTGCTGCGGCGCTCCATCATGGTGGCGATGCCGGCTTCCGGCTCGATTGCGCGGATCAGCACTGCCGAGCCGGGCGTGCAGACAAAATTCAAGCACCAGTGCATGCCGTAGATACGGTAGATGTAGACATTGCCTGGTCGGCCGAACATCGCACCATTTCGTGGCGTTGGGCCGCGGAAGCTGTGCGAGGCCCCGTCATCGGGATAGTAAGCTTCGGTCTCGATTATGCGGCCGCCGACATGGCCAACGCGCAGATGGCAACCGAGCAAATCTCGGGCGACAGCGATAGCATCACGCTCGAAATAGCGCGTAAGTTCCGGGCCGGCGAGGGGAACGGCGCCGATCGCGCCAACGGCATGTGTCATCTGTTTCGGGCTTCCGGTATCTCAGACCCTAATGACCGACCTTCGGGTCGTGCGCCGAGATGGAGGAACCCGTTACCGATACGGGGTCGCTTGCCGGGAAGGTATCCTCGAGACCTTCTTCCAGTTCTTCTTCGAGAAGCGCAGCATCCTTGCCGCGTGCGCCATCGGCCTGTGAACTCTGGAGTGTTGTCGCGAGCAACGCCCTTGCACGGGTGATCGCATTGTCGCTCGTCAGGCCGGGAGAGGCAGCGGCATAGAGCGTGACCGATATGTTATTGCCCGACTGCTCCGTGAAGATGACAACGAAACTGCCTTCCTTCGGATGCACGGTGACGTCTGTGATGGCCATGGAAGATCTCCCGGTTCTGACAGCTGACCCCAAGTGAAACGCTTTTCGCTAGGATTGTCGAGCAAAGACCTTCACCAGCCAATCGATGAAAACGCGAACACGGGGTGAGAGCTGCCGGTTCCGCGGGTAGAGCAGGGAGACCGGGGTTTCCGTCAGCGGGAAATCCGGCAGGACGTGAACGAGTGTGCCCGCCGCGAGATCCCTTTCGGCGTGATATCGCGGCACCTGTATCAGGCCGAGGCCGAGCCTCGCCACCGACATGAAGCTTTCGGCGGCGTTGACGGTCACCGTCGCGGGCAGGGTGACATTGCGGATGCTGCCGCCGACCATGAATTCCAGTGGTAGAACGCCGCCCGTCGCAGTCGAGCGGAAACCGACCATGCGGTGGCCATCGAGCCTGTCCGGATGCTCGGGCAGGCCATGCTTTTCGATATAGGCGGGAGCGGCAAGGGTAACTTCCTCCAGCATGGCGACGCGTCGCGCCACCATGTCGCTGTCATCAGGCGTGCCGACGCGCAAAACGCAATCGATGCCCTCGCGGACGAGATCAACCAGCCGATCGCCCTCGCTCATGTAGAACTCGATATCCGGATACATCTCCAGAAAAGACGGCAGGCTCGGCAGCACATAGTGCCGGGCGAGCGTGCCATGCACGTCCACGCGCAACATGCCCTTCGGCTTGGCCCCTGCAAAGGCGCCCTCCGCGTCCTCGATATCCGCGAGGATGGAGATACAGCGCTGATAGTAGGCTTCGCCGTCGAGCGTCGGGCTGACATGGCGCGTCGTCCTGTGCAGCAGGCGCACGCCAAGGCGTGCCTCCAACTGCTTGACGGCATCGGTCACCGTGGAGCGTGGCAGGCCGGTGTCTTCGGCTGCGAGCGTGAAGCTGCGGCGCTCCACGACGCGGGAGAACGCCCGCATGGCATCGAATCTGTCCATCTTATTTGTTCGTCATATTCGGATAGTGATGCCGAATAATGGCTGATTATCCGCAATTAGAAAAGCGGCATCTTCTGCTCATCGAAAACGCGCCGAGGCGCAACGAAGAAGGAGAAAGGCAATGAGCAACAACGAGAGCAAAGTCGCACTGGTTACAGGTGCTTCGAGGGGCATCGGCGCCGCAATCGCCGAACGTCTGGCCAAGGACGGTTTCACCGTCGTCATCAACTACTCCGGAAACGTCGCGCTCGCCGAGGAGCTGGTGCAGAAGATCGAGCAGTGTGGTGGCAAGGCGCTGACCGCGCAGGCGGACGTCAGTAATCCCGAAGCCGTCCGCCGGATGTTCGATGCGGCGGAAGCAGCCTTCGGCGGCATCGATGTGCTCGTCAACAATGCCGGTATCATGCAGCTTTCGTCGATTGGCGATGCTGACGATGCCAATTTCGATCGCCAGGTCAGCGTGAATTTGAAGGGTACTTTCAACACCCTGCGCGAAGCCGCAAAGCGGCTGCGAAACGGCGGTCGCATCATCAACTTCTCGACGAGCGTCGTCGGCCTGAAGCTAGAAAATTACGGTGTCTATGCGGCAACGAAGGCAGCCGTCGAAACACTGACGGCGATCATGTCGAAGGAAATGCGCGGTCGCGACATCACCGTCAACGCCGTGGCTCCGGGGCCGACAGCAACCGACCTCTTCCTCGATGGGAAGTCGGATGAGCTGATCGCTCGCATGGCCAAAATGAACCCGCTGGAGCGCCTGGGAACACCGGACGATATCGCTGCCTCGGTCTCGTTCCTCGCCGGCCCGGACGGCTCCTGGATCAACGGCCAGGTGCTGCGCGCCAACGGCGGCATGGTCTGATCTTTGGCGCCCGTGCGGCGGGTTGGTCCCGCCGCCGATCTCACAACAACAGCAATCAACCGTCACCCCTTGAATATCGACTAAGGAACAGGACAATGGATAAACAGGTCATCGTCATTACCGGAGCATCCAGTGGCTTCGGCGCTCTCACCGCCCGTACTCTCGCCAGGGAAGGGCATATCGTCTACGCCGGTATTCGCGATACAGTCGGCCGCAACGCGAAAGCCGTTGCCGATATCGCGGCCTTCTCGCGGGATAACAATGTCGATCTGCGTTCGGTCGAACTTGATGTGGTCTCCAACGCGTCTGTCGAAGCCGGGATCGCCAAGGTCATCGCAGAGGTGGGCCAGCTCGACGTCGTCGTCCATAATGCCGGCCATATGTCGTTTGGCCCGGCTGAGGCATTCACGCCTGAGCAATATGCGGAGTTGTTCGACATTAACGTGCTGTCGACACAACGGGTGAACCGTGCAGCGCTTCCTCATATGCGCAAAGAGGGCAGAGGGCTGGTTGTCTGGGTGTCGTCGTCCAGCACACGCGGCGGCACGCCTCCCTATCTGGCGCCCTACTTCGCTGCCAAAGCCGCGATGGATTCGGTTGCCGTCTCCTATGCGTCGGAGCTTGCCCGGTGGGGCATCGAAACCGCGATCATCGTGCCGGGCGCCTTCACCAAGGGAACCAATCACTTCGCACACTCCGGTTCGCCGGCAGATGCCGCGCGTGCCGCCGAGTACAATGATGGCCCCTATAAGGGCGTGCCGGAACAGGCGCTGCAGGGGCTGGCGGCTCTTGAACCTGCTGACGCCGACGCAGGCTCGGTCGCGAGGGCGATCACTGAGGTCATTGCCATGCCGTTCGGCACACGTCCGTTCCGTACCCATGTTGACCCGTCCAAGGACGGTGCCGAGGTCGTCAATGGTGTCGCCGACCGGGTTCGCGCCGAAATGTTCCGGCGCATCGGCCTGGAGGATCTCCTCAAGCCGGCCATTCACTAAACCATGGTACTCGCCATTGTTCCGTTTTCGCGAACTTGCTGTGCACGAATCAGCACTTAACAAATGGCAGGAAGCAGGCCTATATTATTGGTGCAAAGGCGACTGGAAGACCTCCAACTCCGGGCGCCTACCTCAGATACCGGCCGAGCCATTTCCCTGGTGACGCGGCAGGGTCTGAAAGGAATTTGATGACAGACATTGCGGCCCGTCGAAGGAACACCTTCCGGGCCGCAACTGTATCACGGATCGTTCAGTTTCGCGTCCGAAAGCAATTTCACCAGCCAATCAACGAAGACCCGGACCTTGTTGCTGAGGTGCCGGTTCGGCGGATAGACGATGTAGAGCGGGAATGGTTCACGGCTCCATTCCGGCAGGATTTCCACGAGGTCGCCTTTGGCCAAAGCGTCACGGATCATGAAGCGCGGCAGCTGTGCGATGCCAAGCCCGTTCAATGCTGCATTGACGAAAGTCCGGCTGTCATTGACCGACAGCAGGTAACGCGGATTGATCTCCAGATCCTCATTGTCCTTGCGAAATTCGAAAGGAAGCGTCCGGTTGGTCTGCGCGCGGAAGTAACTCACTGAATAATGGTCGTTTTCGAGCTCTTCGGGGCGGGTCGGAATGCCGAATTTTTCGATATAAAGTGGTGCCGCGCAGGTGAGCATTTCGACTTCGGAAACACGCCTTGCGATCAACGATTGGTCGGCCGGCGTGCCGCCGCGAAGCGCGCAATCGACGTTTTCTGCGAGGTAGTCGACGGTGCGGTCGCCCACGCCGAGGTCGACGCGGATATCCGGATATTTCTGGTAGAAGTCGCAGAGCGCGGGTACGACGATCCAGTCGGCGAATGCGCCGGCCATCTCGACTCGCAAGCGACCGGTCGGTAGCCCTTGTGAGTTCGACAGACTGCCGTCCAGCTCCTCTAGCTCGGAGACGATCTGGGCCGCGCGTTCATAGTAGAGAGCGCCGTCGGTCGTCACCATGACCCGGCGTGTGGTGCGGTTGAGAAGCTTGGTGTGCAGATGCGCTTCAAGCCCCTGGATGAGATTGGTCACCGTCGCCTTGGGCATGGCGAGCGTGTCGGCGGCCCGTGTGAAATTGCCCGTCTCTACGACGCGGATGAAGGCGCGCATTGCCGAGAGCTGGTCCATCGGAAATCACCTAAGCAGGTTGCACTGCGGTATTGTTCGAAATTCGGAACAGTGTAATCGCGCTATCGCTTCTTATTCCGACAATGGAATAACAATATCTTTTCTGCAGAAATTGCAAGCCATCTCGGCTCGCAATACGCTATGCGGGTCAAACGCGAGCCGAAACGATGACGGTGCAGGTGAAAGACATGGTGATGGAGAAGGTGGCCACCGGCCCCGTTTCCGCACGCGTCTATCAGGGCGCCGAGTTTGGCAAGGGCTCGCCGATCGTTCTGTTTTTTCATGGCGGCGCTTTTCTGCAGTCGGGCGTCAAGGATAGCGTGGTTGCAGAGAGCTTGGCGAAGGCCGGCGCGATCGTTGCCGTCCCGGATTACAATGCGCCGCTCGGCAATGTCTTTCCGAAGCCGCTCGAAGTCGGCTATTCGATCTTCTCTTATCTTGCCAACAAGCGCGCGTCGGGTATTGGCGATCGGAACTCGTTGTTGATCGTGGCAGGCGAAGAGGCGGGCGGCAATATTGCTGCCGGCGTCGCTTTCAAGGCACGTGACCATTATGCGGATGCGCTCGATGGCCAGGTTCTGATTTCGCCGCTGCTTGATCCATTCATGGGCACGTCCTCGATCCGCAAGGCGGATGGCATCGGCATGCGGCAGCGTTGGGCCGAGGGCTGGAGCCACTATCTCAGTGGCGGCGGCTGCCACCCCTACGCGGCACCGTGTTTGTGTTCGCGTATTGCAGGGGTCGCGCCGGCACTCGTTCTGACGGCAGAGGATGATCCTCTTCGTGACGAGACGCTGGGTTACGCCGACCGCCTGAAGCAGGCAGGCGTTGCAGTTCGCCGGAATGTCCTCCCCGCCGGGGCAGGCTGGCCATCGCTTTACGGCGGGAAATCCGAACAGGCACCGAATTGGGAACAGACGATCACCGACCAATTCGAAAGCTTCGTTCGGGATATTAGCAGCCAACCTATTGCATTGAAGACGAACTGATTGAATCCGGCCACTGAGAGAGGGCCGTAAGGAGAGTAACAATGACGTCCAGTAAGAAGCGCTGGGCCCTCGTGGGCGCCGGCCTAGGACTTGCCGCGTCCGTTTCGGCCGCAGCCATCTTTTTCGAACTGCCGATGAGCACCACTGCCACGGCTGCTTCCGCACCTGCGCAGGCTCCCGCTGTGCCGGTGACGGTTGCCATCGTGGCCAGCCGTGACGTAACGACATGGCAGGAGTTTTCCGGCCGGCTTGAGGCTGTCGACCGCGTGCAGATTCGTTCACGCGTGGCCGGAGCCATTCAATCCGTGCACTTCCGTGAAGGCGCGTTGGTGAAGGCGGGCGATCTGCTTTTCACCATCGATCCCGAGCCCTATCAGGCGGCTGTTTCCCAGGCAGAGGGCCAGGTGGCCTCTGCCGAGGCGAAGGTCAACCTCGCGCAGATCGAGCTGGAGCGCGGCCGCAGGCTTTCGGATAACAAGACGATTTCGCAGAGCGATCTCGACCAGCGCCAGAATGCCTTCACCGAAGCGCAGGCCGGTCTCCGCACCTCCCAGGCGGCCCTCCGTTCGGCACAGCTCGAGCTTGGCTACACCGAGGTCAAAGCGCCGGTTGCTGGCCGTGTGGGCAAGATCGAGATTACCGTCGGCAATCTTGTTGCTGCAGGCTCCACGTCTCCCGCTTTGACGACACTCGTGTCGGTCGATCCCATCTACGCAAGCTTCAATGCCAGCGAGGAAATGGTCACAAAGGCACTCGCCGAGCTTCCGGCTGCTGATGGCGCCGTCCCTGCCGTCGAGCAGATCCCGGTCGAAGTCGGGACGCTGGCCGATCAGGGCACTCCGATCAAGGGCAAGCTGCAGCTGATCGATAATCAGGTTGACGCGGCAAGCGGCACGATCGGCGTTCGCGCCGTCTTCGACAATCCTGGCGGCAAGCTGATCCCCGGCCAGTTCGTTCGGGTCCGCATGGGCGAGCCGAAGGCCGAAAACAAGATCCTGATCAGCGACCGCGCAATCGGCACCGACCAGGACAAGAAGTTCGTGTTCGTCGTCGATGCCGAAAACAAGGTCAGCTATCGACCCGTCCAGCTTGGTACTGCAGCGGAAGGCCAGCGGATCGTTGAAAGCGGCCTGACTGTCGGCGACAAGATCGTCGTCAATGGCCTGCAGCGTATCCGTCCGGGCGCAGTGGTTGCGCCGCAGGCGGAAGAGAAAGTCGCCACGGCTCAATAAGCCGAAGCATCCGGAGCGTCTCGGCGCTCCGTGAGAATTCCGAAATGACGTGATCCACCGGCGGCCTCCCAACCGCCGGAGAGGGTCGTTGCATCCCAGTTTCATCCCGGAGAGGGCTTTGAAATGAATTTCTCTAGATTCTTTGTCGACCGTCCGGTGTTCGCCGGAGTCCTATCGGTCCTCATCGTGGTCGCCGGTCTGCTTGGCCTGCGCGCATTGCCGATCTCCGAATATCCGGAAGTCGTTCCGCCATCGATCGTCGTGCGCGCCACCTATCCCGGCGCAAACCCGGAGGTCATCGCGCAGACGGTCGCGACGCCGCTCGAAGAACAGATCAACGGCGTCGAGGGCATGCTCTATATGTCCAGCCAGGCGACTTCCGACGGCGTCATGACGCTGACGGTCACCTTCAAACTCGGCACGGACCCTGATAAGGCACAGCAGCTCGTGCAGAACCGCGTTTCGCAGGCCGAACCGCGTCTGCCGGAAGAGGTGAAAACCATCGGCATCACGACGGTCAAGAGCTCTCCCGACCTGATGATGGTCGTGAACCTGATCTCGCCTGACAACCGCTACGACATCACCTATCTGCGCAACTACGGCGTCCTCAACATCAAGGACCGGCTGGCGCGCATCGATGGCGTGGGTCAGGTGCAGGTCTTCGGTTCGGGCGACTATTCCATGCGTGTCTGGATCGATCCGCAGAAGGCTGCCGAGCATGGCCTTGCCGCCAGCGACGTCACCAATGCGATCCGCGGCCAGAATGTGCAGGCGGCGGCCGGTACCATCGGCGCTTCGCCGAGCCTGTCGGGCGTGGACCTGCAGCTCAACGTCAATGCGCAAGGTCGTCTGCAGACGCCCGAGCAGTTCGGCAACATCATCGTCAAGACCGGATCCAATGGCGAAATTACCCGTCTTCGTGACGTCGCCCGGATCGAACTCGGCGCCGCCGACTATTCGCTGCGCTCCATCCTCGATGGCAAGCCGGCCGTCGCCATCCCGGTCTTCCAGTCCCCCGGCTCCAACGCCATCACCATCTCGGACGAAGTCCAGAAGACGATGGAAGAGCTGAAGACGGCCATGCCCGATGGCGTCAGCTACGAGATCGTCTATGACACGACGAAGTTCGTCCGTTCGTCGATCGAGAAGGTTGTCGACACGCTGCTCGAAGCTATTGCGCTCGTCGTCATCGTCGTCATTTTATTCCTGCAGACATGGCGTGCCTCGATCATCCCGCTGATTGCCGTTCCGGTCTCGATCATCGGCACGTTTGCGGTGATGTATGTCTTCGGCTTTTCCATCAACGCACTCAGCCTCTTCGGCCTCGTCTTGGCGATCGGCATCGTGGTGGACGATGCGATCGTCGTGGTTGAAAACGTCGAACGAAACATCGAGAACGGGCTCAGTCCGCGGGCCGCGACCTACAAGGCAATGAAGGAAGTCTCGGGCCCGATCATCGCGATCGCACTCGTGCTCGTCGCTGTCTTCGTGCCGCTCGCCTTCATCAGCGGCCTGTCGGGACAGTTCTATCGCCAGTTCGCGCTGACGATCGCGATTTCGACCGTCATCTCGGCCTTCAACTCGCTGACATTGTCGCCGGCACTCGCGTCGCTCTTGCTGCAGGACCATCACGCCAAGCGTGATTGGCTGACACGCGGCATGGATGCCGTCTTCGGCTGGTTCTTCCGTGGCTTCAACAAGGCCTTCGGTGCCGGTTCCCGGGGCTATGGAAAGGGCGTCGCCGGCCTCGTGTCGCGCAAGAGCATCGTCATGCTGGTGTATCTCGCGCTAGCCGGCGCGACCTACGGCCTGTTCAACGCCGTGCCTGGTGGTTTCGTGCCGGCCCAGGATAAGCAGTATCTGATCGGCTTTGCCCAGCTGCCGGATGCTGCGAGCCTGGACCGCACCGAGGACGTCATCAAGCGGATGAGCGACATCGCGATGGCTGAGCCCGGTGTCGCACATGCCATCGCCTTCCCGGGCCTGTCGATCAACGGCTTCACCAACTCCTCTAATGCCGGCATCGTCTTCGTGACGCTGAAGGATTTCGAGGAGCGCAAGTCGCCGGCGCTTTCGGGCGGTGCGATCGCCATGTCCCTGAACCAGAAGTTCGGGGCGATTCAGGATGCCTTCATCGCGATGTTCCCGCCACCGCCGGTCAATGGTCTCGGCACGACGGGCGGCTTCAAGATGCAGCTCGAAGACCGCGCCGGTCTCGGCTATCAGGTGCTCGACGAGGCCAATAAGGCGATGATCGCCAAGGCTTACCAGACGCCTGAGCTGACGGGCATCTTCTCTGCCTATCAGATCAATGTTCCGCAGCTCTATGCCGATCTCGACCGTGAGAAAGCGGAACAGCTAGGTGTCTCGGTGACTGACGTTTTCGAGACATTGCAGATTTATCTCGGTTCGCTCTATGTCAACGACTTCAACGCCTTCGGCCGTACCTACAGCGTGCGCGTCCAGGCCGACGCCAAGTTCCGCGCACAGCCCGAGGACATTGGCAAGTTGAAGGTTCGTTCGGCATCGGGCCAAATGATCCCGCTGTCCGCGCTCCTGAAGGTGAACGCGACAACCGGGCCGGAGCGGACCAACCGTTATAACGGTTTCCTCTCCGCCGATATCAACGGCGGTCCAGCTCCGGGCTTCTCGTCAGGTCAGGCTCAGGCGGCGATCGAGAAGATTGCCGATGAGACCCTGCCGAAGGGCATCAGCTTCGAATGGACGGATCTGACCTATCAGCAGATCCTGGCGGGCAATTCCGGCGTGATCGTCTTCCCGCTGGCACTGCTGCTCGTCTTCCTCGTGCTCGCGGCACAGTATGAGAGCCTCGCCTTGCCGATCGCGATCATCATGATCGTGCCGATGGGCGTGCTGGCGGCTTTGACAGGCGTCTTTATGACCGGTGGAGATAACAACATCTTCACGCAGATCGGCCTGGTGGTGCTTGTCGGCCTCTCGGCGAAGAACGCGATCCTGATCGTGGAATTCGCCCGCGAGCTGGAATTTGAAGGAAGAACTCCGGTCCAGGCTGCAATCGAGGCAAGTCGCCTGCGTCTACGCCCGATCCTGATGACCTCAATGGCGTTCATCATGGGCGTCGTGCCGCTGGTGGTCTCGACCGGTGCGGGTGCCGAGATGCGTGCCGCCATGGGCGTGGCCGTGTTCTCCGGCATGATCGGTGTCACCTTCTTCGGCATCTTCATGACGCCGGTCTTCTACGTGCTGGTCCGCAGGCTGTCGGGCAACCGTCCGCTGATCCAGCACAAGGAGCACGAGCACGAGCAGGAAGAGAACGAAGCGAAAGTCATACGGCTCGCTGCCGAATAGCCCCCACTCCGCAGCGAGACGTGGAAAGGCGGAGCATTGCTCCGCCTTTCCTGTTTTCATAGGCTGACCATGCGGCCATGTCTCGAAGGATAAAACCGGGCGAGGGGATGCGTCGAAGCTCACCGAGCGTGGCATCAGCCATCTCGATGTGCCGGTTTCGGGCGGTGTCGTCGGGCGACTGCCGGTACGCTTGCGATCATGGCGGGCGGCTTCGCCGAAAGCCGCATTCTGGACTTCTACGGCCAACGAATGGTCGATCGCGACTTGGTACTGCCGGTCCTTCGAAATTGCAGCTCAAGGAGCTGAACAACATTGTTGCAACGGCAGGAAGTCTCGCTTTGACCCTGTCGCTGACGGAGGCGGTCCGTGCTGAGTTTGCCGAATTTGTCGAACATGGTGGCGGTAAGACCGATCACAGTGGTCTGCTGTTGCAGCTCGAAGAAAAGAACGGTCGTTGCTCGAAAGGCTGAATTGCCCAGACACTCCGATCTCTGCCAAGATCGGTGATGCGCTCGGCCTACAATTGTTGATGGATTTTTAGTGTGTTCTAATTAATCTCTCGCCAAAAGGTTGGTTCTGCATACATAATGCTTCTCCATTGGAGCCCACCGATATTGTTACTTAAAGCTGCATGAGGCTTGGACGGCGTTGGCATCGAGCAGTCCCACACGGTCCGAACGAGAGTTTCAGGATATCCTGCGGCGCCTTGAGCTTGCACTCGACGCGTCACAGATCGGCGTGTGGGAGCACAACCTCGATCAGAATGAGATTTCCTGGGATGTCCAGATGCATCGGCTTTACCAGACCGGGATGCGGAGCGGTCCGGTCCCGACCGCCATCTGGTCAAACGCGATTCACCCCGACGATCGCGAACGCGCCGAGAAGGAGTTCGACGACGCCGCTGCCAAGCAGGGGCAATATAACTCGGAATTCCGGATCGTTTGGCCAAACGGCGAGATAAGACATATCCGATCGCGCGCTCATTTCTATGTGAACGAGGAAGGGTCGCCTTCCTTCATCGGCGCCGAGTGGGACGTTACATCAGACGTGCTTCTTGCGAACGAGGCAGCGCGCCAGCGCGCGGTCGCCGAGGCGCGGACCCTGGCTTTGGAAGAGAGCAGCGCACGCATCGAATATGCGGCGGAACATGATTATCTGACAGGCCTTCCCAACCGCCGCCTTTTCGACAAGCGCCTGGCGGAACTGGCCGAGGATGCCTCAGTCTCCACGCTTGCGGTTCTGCATCTCGACCTCGACGAGTTCAAGCAGATCAACGACAGTCATGGCCACGCGGCGGGCGACACCGTATTGCGTGCCGCGGCCTTGCGGATCGAGGCCGCCATTCCGAAAGCCGCGATGGCGGCGCGTATCGGCGGGGACGAATTCGTCATCCTACTCGTCAATTTCGGAGGGTTGACGGAACTGAACCGTATGGCGTGTGACGTGCAGCGGCGCTTGAAGAAGAAGATCCGCTTCGGCCACGAGATGCTGCAATCAGGAGCGTCGATCGGCATTTCCTGGTCTGCAGATCGTTTGGGATCCAACCTGCTCGCCGAGTCCGATATCGCGCTCTATGAGGCAAAGACATCTGGGCGCGACCGCATCGAATTCTTCTCACAGCAGCTCAAAGACGATCTGATGGGCAAGCGGCGCCTTGCCGAAGAGCTGAAGCTTGCGCTGGAGCAAGGCGATATCATTCCATTCTACCAATTGCAGCTCGATGCCCACACCCGCGATATCGTAGGTATCGAGGCTTTGGCGCGTTGGCATCATAGCGAGCGCGGCACCCTCTCGCCCGGTATCTTCCTGAAGATCGCGGACGAGTTCGGTCTGTCCTCTGAGATCGATGCTTCGATCCTCCGACGCGTGCTCGCGGACCGGCTGAACTGGGGGCAGCATGGAACGACCTTACCGCGGATTTCGGTTAACATTTCGGGACAGCGTCTCTACGATCCGCAATTGATTGACGATCTCGAAACGCTCGATATACCGGACGGCGCCCTGGTGTTCGAACTGGTCGAGACGATCTTCCTGGATGATTGCGACGATGAGCTTCTGCAGACTGTCGATCGCATCAAGCAGATGGGCATAGAAATCGAGATCGATGATTTCGGTTCCGGCCACGCATCGCTCATCGGTCTTGTCCGACTCCGCCCGGCGAGGCTAAAGATCGACCGGCAACTGGTGAGCGAGGTGGACACCTCCTCCGAGCAACGCCGCGTCGTCAAGTCGATCGTCGAGATCGGCAAGGCTCTCGGTGTCGACGTGATCGCGGAGGGCGTGGAGACCGAAAACCATGCCGTGACGCTGGCCAAGCTCGGCTGTCACACATTGCAGGGCTTCGCGCTGGGCCATCCGCTGCCGGCATCCGAGATCGATAGCATCTTTGCTTCGAAAAAGGAGGCGCTAGCGGCCAACCTTCGCCGCTAGCCCCGCAGTAGAGCATTTACGGCTCGAGTTCGCCGCGTGCTTCCAGATACCAGTCGACAAAAGCCTTCACGCCGACATCCAGTGTCGTCTCCGGCTTGTAGCCGGTCAAAGCCAGCAGCAAATCGGGGCTGGCGAAGGTGCGCGGCACGTCACCCTTTTGCATTGGCAGCATCTTGCGTTTCGCCGATTGGCCAAGTGCCTTTTCGACGGTTTCGACGAAGGTCATCAGGTTTTCGGGCTGACCGCCCCCGATGTTGACGATGCGGAACGGAGCCTGACGCGAAAGCGTCTCGACACGTTCGTCGGCCACGCGGTTGGCTTCCGACGGAGCCACCGACGATAGCCGGACGACCGCCTCCACGAGGTCATCGATATAGGTGAAGTCGCGGCTCATCCGGCCTTCGCCGTAGATCTCGATCGGCTGGTCCTCCAGCATGGTCTTGACGAACTTGAAGAGCGCCATGTCGGGACGTCCCCAGGGGCCGTAGACGGTGAAGAACCGGAAGGCGGTCGTCGGGACCTTGTGGAGATGGGCATAGCTGTGCGCCATCAGTTCCATCGATTTCTTCGTTGCCGCGTAAAAGGTCAGCGGCTCGTCCGCCCGGTCTGTCTCGCGGAACGGAATGGACGGGTTGGCACCATAGATCGATGAGGTTGAAGCCAGCATGAGATGGTTGACCCCGACATCCTTGGCGATCTCGAGGATGTTCCAAGAGCCTTCCAGGTTCGATGTCAGATAGGCCCTCGGATTTTCGAGGCTGTAGCGTACGCCGGCCTGCGCTGCCAGATGCACCATCACATCGGGCGTTGCGCTCGCCACGGCCTCTTCCAGGGCCTTGCGATC